>JBAQZJ010000112.1:0-41514 GCA_049790855.1 Planctomycetaceae bacterium
GCCAGGGAGTGACGCCCGATGGCCACGCCCTGCGACATCGCCCTGGCCGACGAGATCGTGGCCGCGATCAACGGCCGCTTTGACGGCGTCACCGCCGAGCGGACCTGGCTGCCGGACTGGGACCAAAAGATCGAGCTCAAGGGACTTCGCGTCTGCGTGCAGCCCGGCACCACGCCTTCGGCCGAACTCGTCGAACGCGAGAAGCTCTGGGAAATCTGGCCGATCGACGTCGGATTCGCACGCCGGCTGCAGGAGCACACCCGCGAGGAGATCGACGGCCTGATCTGCCTGGTCGACCAGGTCCGCGAACTGCTGCAGCTCTCGCAATGGAAGGACGGCGAGGGGCGGATTTACGAATCGATCGGCTACGAGTTCTTAGCCCGATTCGATCCGACGCTCCTCGATCGCCAGGTCGTCGACGGCAACGTGACCTACGCGGGCTCGTTCCTGTCGCTCGTGCGATTCGACTTCCGGCGTTTCGACTGAGGCGAGGCAATGATCGGCATCCGCGAGGCGAAGGCGGCGTTCTTCGACGTCAAGGCGGTCATGGACGCCGTCGATCGACATCGCCTGCGTGCGTTGAGCCGGTTCGGCTATTTCGTGCGGCAGGACTCGCGGCAGAGCATCCGCAAGCGGAAGCGTCCTTCGAGGCCGGGCCAAGCTCCATCGAACCGGACCGGCCTCCTGAAGCGGTTCATTCTGTTCAGCTATGACGCCGGCCGCCGCTCGGTCGTCATCGGTCCCGCCCGCCTGAGCGGGGTCGCCGATCCGGCGTCGCCCGAAGCGCTGGAGGCGGGCGGCTCGACCAAGGCCGGGCGCATCAGTCCCCGTCCTTATATGAAGCCGGCTTTCGACCGGCAGCTCGAAAAACACGTCCCGGCCATGTGGCGAAACGGCCTGTAGCGAAGAAGGAGACGACAGATGGCATTCACGGCCGGCGCCGCGATCATCGGCAAGAACCGCAAGCTGTACGTCGACGTCGACGGCAGCCTCGCGACCCCGATGTGGGTCGAGGCCGGGAAGATTCAGGGCGCCACGAAAAACAGCAGTCGCAATGTCGCCGAGATCGAGGAGCGCGCCGAAGAGGACGTGCTCGTGCTGCTCGGCCACAAGTCCCGCGAGGTGACGTTTCAGTTGACGTTCCGGCCCGGCGATACGACCTACGACGCGATCGAGGACGCTTACGAAAACGGCACGAAGCTCGGCATCGCCGTGATGAGCGGCACCATCACCGAGGTCGGACAGCGCGGCTATCAGGCCGAGGTCTACGTCACGCAGTTCGACGACGACCAGGCGAACACCGGCAGCGCCGTCGGCGTGACGGTGCGTCCCTGCGCCGACTACGTTACCGCACCGGCGTTCGTCGAGATCGCCGTCTGATCGACGACGGAAGTGCAACCCGCAATCCTCGGATCAACCGTCTTCAGCAAAGGCGCCAGTCATGCCCGACAAGCCCAACCCGCCCGCAGCCCCGGCTGTCCAGTCGCCGGTGAAGTCCGAGCCCGAGATCCGCGACCAGAAGGTCCGCGATCCGCGCACCGGCGAGACGAAGACGATTCGCGTGAAGGTTCTCCGCGGCGGCCGCCTGGCGAAGACGGCCTGACGCGACGGCCGCGGATCATTTCTCACGAAATACCACCTGCCAGGAGGGCTTCCCCGATGCAGACGTTCTTCGACGCCGACAGCCGGATGTGGACGGTCGACATCTCGCTCGCCGAGATTCGCGACGTGAAGCGGCAACTCGGGATCGACCTGCTCGACGTCGGCAACGAGACGCTCTTCGCCCGGCTCGTTCAAGATCCCGAACTGATCGTCGACGTGCTGCACGTCGTGCTCGGTTCGCAATGCGACGAGAAGGGCGTCGAGGCCGTCACCTTCGCCCGCGCGATGCGGGGCAACACGCTCGACGACGCCTCGCGGGCGCTCCTGGAGTCGCTCGTCGATTTTTTCCCCCGCCGCCGCCGGGAGGTGCTCCGGGCGGCGCTGCGGAAGACGAACCGCTGGCTGCAGACGACGGCCGACCATGCGCGGGACGTGATCGAGAGCGATCGCCTGGACGGGCTGCTGCAGGAGCAGATCGCGGCGATGGATCGGGAGATCGACCAACGGGTGAACGACCTGCGGAACGTCTCTGGCAAACCGTCGCCGAGTGGCGGGCCGTCGCCGGCTGTCACACCGAGCGCGTGACGCTGCGGGAACTCGCCTGGATGGTCGACGCCGTGCTCCGGCAGCGATGGGAGGAAACGGCCTGGCTGATGGCGACGATCTACAACGCACAGCCCGGCCGCAAGTCGCCCGTCAAACCGCGGCAGTGCAACCCGTGGCGAGGGCTGTTTCCCTCGCCGGCCGATGACGCGGTCGACTGGGACCGGTTCTTCGGCCTCGACGAGGAGGCGGACTGATGCCGGGAAGCGGCGGTGCCATCCGGGCGGGGCGGGCGTTCGTCGAGCTGTTCGCCGACGACACGAAGCTCGTGCGCGGTCTGCAGCGTGCCCGGCAACGGCTGACGTCGTTCGGCGGCCTGGTCACGAAGATCGGCGCCGGGATGTTCGCCGCCGGGGCGGCGATGGCCGCGCCGTTCGGCTTCGCGATCAAAGCGGCGTCCGATCTCCAAGAGACGATGAACAAGTTCAACGTCGTCTTCGGCGACCAGGCCCCCGCGATGAAGGCCTGGGGCGACGAGTTCGCCGCCCAGGTCGGCCGCTCGAAACGACAGGTCGCGCAGTTCCTGGCGAACACGCAGGATCTGTTCGTGCCGCTCGGCTTCGAGCCGGGGGCCGCCGCCGAGATGAGCAAGCAGGTCACGCAGCTCGCCGTCGATCTCGCGTCCTTCAACAACATGGAGGACGAGGACGCGATGCAGGCCTTGACGTCCGGCCTGCTGGGTGAGAGCGAGCCGCTGAAACGATTCGGCGTGATCGCCAACGAGGCCGCCGTGAAGGCCGAGTTGCTCAGCCAGGGGCTCGATCCGAAGAACGCCACCGACCAGCAGAAGGTCATGGCCCGACTGGCCATCGTGATGAAGGGCACGGCCGCGGCCCAGGGCGACGCGATTCGGTCGTCCGGCTCGTGGGCCAACCAGATGAAGCGGCTCGAAGGCGAGATCGGGAACACGGCCGGCGCGATCGGCACCGCGCTGCTGCCGGTCGTCACGCCGCTGCTCAAGTTCGCCGGCGACGTCGTGACGGTCATCGGCCGCTGGGCCTCGGAGAATCAGGGGCTGTTCCGCACGATCGCCCTCGTTGCCGGCGGGTTGCTGGCCGCGGGCGCCGTGCTGGTGGCCGTCGGCGCGACCATCAGTGCGATCGGCTTCGCGTTCGGCGCCTTCGCCACGGCGATCGGCGTCGTCGGCGCGGTGATCGGCTTTCTGATTTCGCCGCTGGGGATCGTGGTCGCACTCATTGCCGGCCTGGCGGTGTGGCTGATCAAGTCCGGCATCGCGGCCGAATGGCTCTCCTCGACGTTCGGGCCGCTCTTGGAGGAAGCGACGCGGTCGTTCGACGCGATCAAGACCGCGCTCAAGGCCGGCGACTTCGGCGCCGCCGCGCAGGTGCTGTGGACGACGCTCCGGTACTGGTTCGCGAAGGGCGTCGACTGGCTCACCGACCTGTGGGTCGGCTTCAAACGGGCGTTCATGGAGATCTTCCTCGGCCTGGCGAGCGAAGGGGCGAAGGCAATGGCCGGGCTCTGGTCGGCGTTTCAGTCCGGCATTCAATCCGGCCTGAAGATGCTCGATCTCGCCCAGACGAAGACGGCGAACAAGTTGCTCGAATGGGCGGGCGAGGACGGCCCGCTCGGCGACGTCGCCCGGATGATCGTCGGCGCGGACCTCCGCGGTGATGGCATGGCGGAGGATGCGATCGCCGCGAGCAATGAGATGGGCGCCGCCGACATGGCCGGCCGCGACGCGGCGCTCGCGCAGATCGAAGCCGAGCGGAAGGCGACCCTCGAGGAACTCGACGCCCAGCTCGGGCGCGACATGGCGGGCATGAACGCCGGCCTCGACGCGCAGCTCCAGGACTCGGCCGACGCGGTCCAGCGCGCCCGCGAGGAAATGGACGCGGCGATCGACGCGGCCAAGGACTCCGGCGAGCGATCTGCCGACGCGGACGGGCCGAAGAGCGCGATGGACCAGCTGCTCGATGCACTCAAGAACGGTGCCGGCGCGGCCACGGCCGCGGCGTCGAAAGTCGACACCTCGGGCACGTTCTCGACCCTCGCCAGCCGGATCTTCCTGACCCGCGGCACGGACGATCGGATCGCGGACGCGACCGAGGAGACGGCCCGTCACACGCGCAAGATCGCCCGGTCCGAAGGTCTGGCCTTTCAGCCCTGACGCGAGCGAAAGGGCACCAAAAACGAGGATGACATGGCAGTCACCGTCGAACTGCTCGGACAGAGCGGGAACCACAGCGAAAGCCCGTCGCGCATGCGTCGCTACTTCGTGCGCGGCGCGACCGACGAGAGCGATGCGCTCGTGGCGCTCCTCGCGAGCGTCCCCGCCATCCATGCGAGCGGGCTTGTGCTCCGCACGGTCTCCGTCGACGAGAAGGTCGTCGGCGGGTTCGAGTGCGAGGCCCAGTACGGCGTCTTTCAGAAGAAGGATCCGCCCCAAAAGGGCGAGTCGCAATTCAACTTCGAGGTCTCCGCCCAGCCGGTCAAGGTCTACGTTCCGCTGGAGCCCCAGACCGTCTACACGGCTCCCGGATTGACGCCGCCGCAGGCGAGCGACGTCGCCGGCTGGCTGATCGGCGACCAGGGCGACGGCAAGGGACCGGAGGGCGTCGAGGTCTACGAGCCGGTCGCGTCGTTCTCGGAGACGCACTACCTCGACGCGACCGGGCTGACGCCGCTGTACCGCGCGACGGTCCTTTACCTGGTCGGCAAGACCAACAACGCAGCCTTCAAGGGCTTCGCCGCCGGCGAGGTGCTCTGCCAGTCGATCAGCGGCTCGCGGCGCGCGTCGGACGATTGGGAAATCTCGTTCCGCTTCAGCGTCCGGCAGAACCAGACGGGCCTCACGATCGCGGGCGTGACCGGAATCAACAAGCAGGGTTGGCAGTACCTCTGGCCCCGCTACGAGCTGAAGAAAGACGCCGGCGCGAAGCAGCTGACGAACAAGGTGACGCACATCGTCGTCGCCGACGTCTTCAAGCCGGGCAACTTCTCTGCACTCGGGATCGGGACGTGAGCGACCCGCTACGAAAACCGGTCAACGGCGAGCCGTTCGTGCCGAGCGTGCGGCAGTTCGGGGCGTTCATTGACACGGTGCGCCGCGTCGACGAGCTGACCCGCAACCAGCAGCACCGCCGCGGTGACGCCTATGATCCGACGCGGATCCAGGTCAAGAACGAAACCGGCGGCGACCTGACGGGCCTGCGGCCGATCGTCGCTCTCGGCGACCCCGTCCTCGACCCGTCCGACGCCGAGGCCGAGGCCCGAGCGCTCGAGCGCCCGGTCCTGCGAGGCGCGTCGCCGATCGCGGGCAGCGGCGAGCCGTTCGCGGTCCTGCAAGGGCCGCTCAGGGCCGCGAACATCGCCCCCGCCGTCGTCAGCGGCGTGACGTGGGTCCGGCTGGACGTCGACGAGGACGACGACCGCCGGTTCGCCGAACCGGACGATGCAACGCGGCTCCGGCTGGCCGAGTCAGGACCGGCCGAGGTGCTCTGGCGCGAGGGCGGTGACGGGGAACAGTGGGCCCTCATCCGCCTCACCGTCGACGGCGGCCGCGTGGAAGGCCTGTTGATCACGGCATTGCCGAAGCCGTCGTGCGCCCTGGCGGTCCCGACGTCGGGCCTCATGAGAGTGTACGAGCGCGACCCGCTGACGCATGCGCTGGAAGCGACCACCCGCACAATCGAACTTCGGAACTCCGACCCGGACCTTTCAGGGGAGGCAGGGTTCTACGCGAAGGCAGAACGCATGAACGGCGTCTGGAGCGTCTATTGGCTCGGCTGCACGGATGCGACGGAGGGCTGCGCGTCGTCGAACAGCGGCAGTAGCGGCAGCGGGGAGATCCGCTGATGGGACGCCCCTGTCCTTGCCGGTGCCCAGGAAGCAGTTCGAGCAGTTCGTCATCGAGCAGCAACAGCAGTTCGTCGAGTGATTCGTCGAGCAGCAGTTCGTCGAGTGATTCGTCGAGCAGCAGTTCGTCGAGCAGCGGTTCCTCGAGCAGCGGGCCGGCGGTGTACGAGTGCGGCCCGTGTGCAGGTGAACCCCGTGCGAACAGCGTGCTGCTGGTGATCCCCAGCCCGTTTCCTTGTTCCACGATCATCTCGCCGGGCACCTACGAGCTCACGTGGGACGCCGCGTCATGTGCCTTCATTTATGAAGACGCCGATTTCAGTTTCGCGTGTCGTCCGCCGATCTCCATCCCCGGCGGGAAGTGGTCGGTGTTCCTCAGCAGAAAGTCGCCGCCGTCCGCGATCATCGTGTCGCCGGCCTTCGCTCGCGGCTGCGACGATCCCTACGAGTTCTACAACGAATCCGGCAACTGCCACTGCATAATCCAGGAGAGCTGACGATGGCAGCAGGCTGTGCGTGCGAGAAGCCCGGCGCCTGCCCCGTCGCGGGTATCAGGACGACCGATCGCACGCTCCATGCGTGCCGCTCCATGCGAGGCTATTACGAGGCGATGGTGCTAACTGGCATTCAGGGCATCAAGCGGTCGTCCGTCGAGCCCGCGGAGCGGCGGATCGCGACCACCCCTTGCGAGCATCGCGGTCCGCATCTCGGCGACTTCCGCTGCGACTCTTGCGGGACGGCGACGCGGCCGGTCTATCAGTGCGAACTGAACAAGCGCTGCGCGGACTCTCTCGCCTCGACGGGCGTTGTCGCGTGTGCGACCTGTGCGGACTATCTGCCCGGTCCGCGCGAAACCTCCGGCGAACCGATCACGGCCTTCGCGCGGGTCTATGCGATCAATCTCGACCACCGCCCCGACCGGTGGCGCAGGCTGGTCGCGAATCTCGGCGAGCTACCCGAATGGCCGCTGCCCCAGGTCCGCCGACTAAACGCCTTGCACGGCGATCATGCGCCGGACCGCCCGGCGTGGTGGCAGGCCGGTGGCGGGGCATGGGGCTGCCGCACAAGCCACGTTCGCATCCTCGAAGAGTGTGTTCGCGACGGCGTCGAGAGCGTGCTGATCTTCGAGGACGACGCTTTGCTGCCTGCGGACTTCGTTGATCAGCTTCGGGCGTTTCTCGCGGCGATCCCTGAAGAATGGGAGCAGCTCTACCTTGGCGGCCAGCACCAGCACGAGCATCGGCGTCCGCCGCAGCCGGTCGCGCCGGGCGTGCTGCGACCCTGCAACGTGAATCGGACGCACGCCTGGGCGTTCCGGGGCGACGGCATCCGGAAGTGTCTCGCGTTCTTTCAAGACCTCGAAGACTGGTCGCGGTATCCGACGGACCACATCGACCACCGAGTCGGCCGGATGCACGAGAGCGGCGGCATCCGCGTCTACTGCCCCGAGCAATGGATCGTCGGCCAGGCCGCGAACAAGAGCGACATCGACGGCCGGCAGCACGGCGATCGGCATTGGTATCGCGCGCATCCTTTCCGGCCGGAGTGGGTTGTCGAGCCGCGGGAAGGGGCGATTCGTCTGGGAGTGTACTACCCGCGAATCGATTGCGGCGGCGCGGAACGCTGGCTCGCGAACCTGATCGCGTCGTTCCGTGCGGATGAAGTCTTGCCCGCGGGAATCGCCGTCGACGACTGGACCGACGACACGCGATCCATGCCGTGGCCGTGCACGACGAGCCTGCGGACGGTCGCGCACAATGCCGACGTGATGATCGTCTGGGGCGTCAAGTCGATGCGCGAGCTGCGGCAGCACTTCGCCGGGCCGGTCGTCACGGTCTCGCACGGCGGCTGCGGCTGGTCGCGAGAGATGCTGCACAAGCTGGCACCGTTCGCCTCGCACTGGGCGGCGGTGAGCCGGCACGCGGCGGATGCCTACGAGCCGACCTTCGCGCGGGCGGCGAAGATCATCCCGCCGGCGGTGACGCTCAAGGCGCTGCCGGACCGGCAGCAGGCTCGCCGGGAGCTCGGAATCCGCGACCGGATTGCGATCGGCTACGTCGGCCGCGCGAGCGACGAGAAAGATCCGTTTGCCGTGGCTCGGGCGGTCGCGGTGATGCCCGAGGCCGTGGCGGTCTACTGCGGTCCGGACACCTCCGAATCGCAGTGGTATCAGGCGGCGATCCGGCAGGCCGTCGGCGATCCGGACCGGCTGATCTGGCTGGGCCGCCGCGACGACGTCGAGACGGTCTACGCGGCCCTCGACTGCCTGCTGCTGACATCGCCGTCGGAGGGGTTCGGGATCGCCGCGGCCGAGGCGATGCTCGCCGGCGTGCCGGTCGTTGCGTCGCAGACCGGCTTTGTCGCCGAGAACCCCGACCTTGTGACGGTCGTTCCGTCAGGCGCTGGCGGTTCACTGCTGGCCGACGCCGTCTCACAGGCGATCGCGGATGCCGACCGGACGGCACGAGCGGCGGCCTACGTCGCGGACCATTGCTCGTTCACGGCGACGGGGGAGGCGTGGCAGGCCTGGCTCTCTCGGATAGTCGCACGAGAACGCAGCCGAGCTGCTTGAGGGCGTCGGCGTCCAGTCTCTCGACGCGCGAGCCGAAGTCGGCGGCGGACCAGTGCGATCGATGCCGCTCGGAGGGAAAATCGTCGGCCTCTGGGTTCTGGAAGAAGTCGGCCGGCGTGCTGATGACGACATGACCACAAATCCGTTCGAGCAGCGCGGACGCCTGGCGGTAATCAAGATGCTCGATCACGTCCGCCATCAGGACCAGGTCGTAGCAGTCGAGGGCGTCCTGCGACAGCTCGCAGGCATCGCCGACCATCACGCGGTCATAAACGGATTCGAGCCACCGAAACCGCTTCAGATACCGCGGCTCTGCCTCGATCGCGTCGACCCGCTCGATTGGGCCTGTTCCGGCCGCGACCGTTCCGATGTACTCGCGCAGCAGGATGCCGGCTTTCCCGTGGCCGGGGCCGATGTCCAGAATGCGACGCGGCTTCACCTCCCAACAGAGGTGAACCATCGCAGGCCAGACCTGCAGCGCGGATGTCGGCACGAGCACCTACTTCCCAAACGGTTGCAGCTTGTCGTCGATCACGCGCAGGACGAACATGCCTTCCTTCTCCGCGATGATCCGCACGATCTCGCCTCGCATTGGAACGACGTCGCCGGGATCGACGCGGTCTGTCGGCACGTTCGTCAGCACAAACGCCTCCCCGCCCTTTTGCAACTTGCCGTCGTGATCGACGGGCCGCACCTTCAGCGAGCTATCGCTCTCGATGCCGAGAATCTTCACGCCGGGAAATGTCCCGACGCGGCCGACGCGGAAATCTTCCGTCGGGAGTTCCGGGATGTAGATCGGGCTGCTCTTGAGCATGCCGAGCCGAAGATCGGTCAACCGCTGTTCTTGCTTACGCAGCCGGGCGATCGCGGCCGTTGAACCTTCGCGAAACGGGATGACCACTCGCCTATCGTACTTTTCGTCGAACCCCTTCGACTCGACAGCCGCAATATACCGCCTGTTGAAGGCGTCGAGCTTCGCCTGAGTTGCGACGATGTCGCGCTGCGCGTCGAACAGTTCCTTTCCGGCCGCGTCGAAGTCCTCGATCCAGCGGCGGCGGTAGTAGGCGCGGTCCTTCTCGGGGTACTTCGCGACCGCCTTGTCGACCAGTTCGGGGGCGATCTTCATCCGATCGTACTCGTCGTCTCCGCGCAACGGGGCCGCAGCCAGAGCGAGGAACGACATGACGAAGAGAAGGAGGAACCGTCTCATGGTTGGCTCCGTTGCAGCGTAAGAGTGGTCATTCAGCAGGGACCGACAACCTTGCCTCTGCGGCCTCCGCCGCGAGCGTGCCGGGATTCTGATCAACGACCTTTTGCAGCCAGCGCTTCGAGTCGAAGTTGGATGACGACTGCTGCTGATACCCGAGCCGGAGGCCCGCCAGGGCGTCCGACTCCCGCTGGGCTTCCTGCGCGGATTTCGTGTCTGCGAATCGCGATCGGAAATCCGCCAGCCGTTCGCGAAAGGCGTCCAGTTGCTCAAGCGTTTCGAGCGGCCCGGCGTCCGCGAGAAGCGACTCCAGTTCCGGGCGTGCCTGCTTATCAAGTTCCGCCAGTTCGGCCTCCCGCTGCTCGCGGGCCATGCGTTCCGCCTTTTCGAGCAGCCGCTGCATTTCGGCTTCGTACTCTGTGGCGATCGCTTCGAGTTCCCCGCTGACGTTGTCCAGGAGCACTTCGCCGTCGATTTCCAGGTACATCAGGGCCGCGCTATGCGCGTCCGTCGGCCTGATAACGACGGACCACGGCGATCGGATCATCGCTCCGAACGAGTTTTGCGAATCGACGTGGCCGGAGACCTGAATCAGTCGGCCGGCATACCGGACCACGTTGAATTGGTCAGGCGACCAGAAAGGCGATGGGAACTCGGCGGTACCAGGCGCCTTCAATGCTTCACGGACGTAATCCACGGAAGTGCGGCACGCCACGTAGTTGGTCATCGGCTCCTGTGCGGGCGCCGGCGGTTGTCCATCGGACGCAGGCTCCGCCGTGCTCGGTGTGCGTGGGCTGCTCTGCGCGGGCTTTGCCGGCGGCGTTGTCGTCCCGCTGCAGGCGATGAAGCAACCAAGAGACGCCGCGGTCACGGCAGCCAGGATCGCGCGTTCAACCATCGTTGGCCCTCCGAACTGGTCTGAAGCACACGTCAGCCTACTGGTAGAGAACCGCCGCGCACAACACGGCGCTGACCGAGGGGGAAGTATCCCGCCGCGGCGGCGCAACGGCTCCACAGCAGAGTGAATGGCAGAAAGCGGGGCGGCCCCGGAGCTGGAACCTCCGCGGCCGCCCCTGTTACGACACGACCAGCCCACGCAGGGGCCAGCCGCGCCGCACGTCAGGCGCACGGAGGCACCCGATGGCTGCACGACTCGACCCTAGAACGCAGGTGGCGGACCGGCTGAAAAAGACCGGCTGGAAGCCCTACTTCGACGGCGGCGGGGTCGCTCTGTATCACGCAGACGGATTGGACCTGTTGCCCGACCTGCCGCCTGACGTCGTCGACGCGGTGATTACCGATCCGCCGTATAGCTCCGGCGGCGCGACCATCGCCGAGCGGCAACGTGATCCGGCGGCGAAGTATTGCCAGGACGGCGACGCCAAAGGCCGGCCGAGCTTCGGCGGCGATCAGCTCGATCAACGAAGCTACGGCTACTGGGGCACGCTCTGGACTCGTCTCGTCCACCGTGCGATGAGACCGGGTGGCTACTTTCTTTGCTTTTCCGATTGGCGGCAGCTGCCTACGCAGACGGACATCCTGCAGGCCGGCGGCTTCGTTTGGCGCGGAACGATCGTCTGGGACAAAGGCCCCTCGGCCCGAGCGCCGCACACGGGTTATGCGAGGCACCAGGCCGAATATGTGATCTGGGGGACCAAAGGGCGTTGCGAACGGGCCGACGGTCGCGGCCCCTTCGCCGGCGTGGTCTCCGAGTCTGTCCGCCGGAGCGAAAAGCGGCACATGACCGGCAAGCCTGTCGCCCTGATGCGGCGGCTCGGCGCGATCGCCCCGCCGGGCGGGCTGATCCTCGATCCCTTTGCGGGTTCGGCGACGACGCTCGTCGCGGCGATCCTCGAGGGCCGGCAGGCGATCGCGATCGAGCGATCGGAGGCGTACTGCGAGATCGGCGCGGAATGGTGCCGTAACGTACTCGAGCGCGGCGAGGACGCCGTTGCCCGAGCGGCCTGAGCGCAACGGGCGGGCGTTAGGACAAAGCCCCACGATCACCGGGGCGAACCAACCGGAACGAACTGCGATCCTTCAGGCAGGGAGGCCTCCGATGGTCGCCGCTCAGCGTCCGGGCCGTCGCCGGCGGCCCGGTCCTCGCCAACTCAATCTCGACTTCGAGCGAGCTGCGGCGCGTCTGGCCGCCTTCGCCCGGAAGGTCGCGTCGCCGCCGCCGCCGATCGAGGGACCAGAGCGGCTCGGCGATGTCCTCGCGCGGATGTTCGCCGGCGATCCCGCGCCGGCGAAACATTTCGCAAGGAATAGCCGGCAGTGACGGTCATCCGGCAACGGACTTTTAATCCGTAGGTCGTGGGTTCGAGCCCCACCGCCTTCAGTAGACACAAACTCAGCCGAACGTTGGATTTACGTACCTGCCGGTTGTCGGCAGTGCGGCGAAAACCCCGAAAATTTTAGGGTAGTTTTACCCTGAAATGTAGGAGTACGCCGCCATGCCGCGACCGAATCGCAAAATCCCGGCCCCGCATCATCATCGGGCCTCGAAACAAGTCCGTGTCTGCCTTAACGGCAAGCATCACTATTGCGGGCCATGGGACGACGATGAGTCCCACGAGAAGGCGAAGCGGCTGATCGCCGACTGGCTGATGAGCGGAGCGGTGGAAACCGCCGCAACGGCGTCCCGCTCTCTCGGCGGTCTTTCGATCGCTGGACTAATCCTTGCCTACGTCGCCTTCGCCGAATCGTACTATGTCCGGAACGGTGTCCCGACGCGCGAGTGCGACGACATCAAGGACGTGCTGCGGCACGTGCGCGGCTGCTACGGCACGCTGCCCGTCGCCGAGTTCGGTCCGCTCAAGCTGAAAGCCATCCGCGAAGTGCTCATCGGCCGGGGCCTGTCCCGCAAGGTGATCAATCAGCGGATCGGCCGGGTCAAACGCTGCTTCAAGTGGGGCGTCGAAAACGAGCTGGTCCCGCCGTCCGTCTTTCACGGGCTGCAAGCCGTCGCCGGTCTGCGGATCGGTCGGTCACTCGCCCCCGAAGCTCAGCGGGTGCTGCCGGTCGAGACGGCGGCCGTGAACGCGACGCTACCCCATCTATCGCCCGTCGTCGCGGCAATGGTGAGGTTTCAAGCCGCGACCGGCTGTCGGCCAGGGGAAGTTTGTCAGTTGCGACCGTGCGACGTGAGCCGCGACGGCGAAGTCTGGACCTATCGGCCCCAGACTCACAAGACGCAGCATCACGGCCGCGACCGGATCATCTATATCGGTCCCAAGGGACAGCGGGCGCTGCTGCCGTTTCTCGACAATCGGCCGGCGGACGTTCCCTGTTTCTCTCCTGCTGAAGCGGACGCCGCGATTCGTGCGGCCCGCGAACAGGCCCGCAGGACGCCCGGGAACCACGGCAACCGCCGTGGCACGAACCGAAAGACCAATCCGCGGCGAAAGCCCGGCGACGCGTACGACACGCAATCGTATGGCCGCGCGATTCGGCGAGCCGTCGAGGCGGCGGATAAAGCGGCGAGGAAAGCCGACCCCGAAGCCCAGCCGATTCCGGTCTGGAGTCCGAACCAGTTGCGACACGCGGCAGCGACGGCGATCCGGCGGGAGTTTGGACTCGAGGGCGCTCAGGTCGCTCTCGGCCACGCGGCGGCCGACGTCACTCAGATCTACGCTGAACGCGATGCCGATCTGGCGCGACAAGTCGCCGCAGCGATTGGCTGAGAACGTAGGGCCCCGTATCCTCTTTCACGTTCGCCGGAATTTGATGCGACCGATTTCCACTGCAATGTCAAAGGATGTTTCTTGCGATGGCACGGCGTTCTTCCAGGGCACCCGATGATGATTTTGCTTCGGCGCAAGTCGAGTGGCGAGATCGGCAGCAAGAACTCTCATACTGCGTCGATCGGTTGCAGGCCGTGGCGGCGCAGATCCAAGCCGGAATTATCGAAATTCCCGACGATGCGTTTCGTCAAGCCAAGCAGTATTGGGAGAACTATGGCGGCTGGCAGGGACTTGCCCGTGCGGCCAATCTCGAGGACGAGGCTCAATGGCTATCACGCCTCGACCAAGCTCTGCAGGACTCGACGACGATACTCGTCGCAGTTGGGCAACTCCACGAGGTCGTAACAGATCCAGTCCGCCTGGGGACGCGGACGCTTATTGGTGCATACGATCGGAGGCGATGCCCAACCGAAGTGGAAAAGCAAAACGTGCGTGAGGCTCTCAATGCAATCCAGGTGACGATCGACGCGCGGAGCGGCCATCAGCTGCGGCAACGACATCAGCCATCCAATCACAGAATCGAGCCTTCAAACAACAACGCTCAGAGGCTCGAGGTTGCCAGCGACGGCAAGCATGTTCTCGACAAATTGCGACGAGCGGCGGATGCACCAGCTGACGATAACCGCCCGCGAAAACGAAGAGGACGCTTGCTGCGGACCGAGCTCGGTAAAGCTCTCGGCGTGGAAATTCCTTCGGGAATCTATTGAATCGCCTTCGCGATCAAGGCCTGATTACTGGTCCGACAACTTTGGGCCGGGGGTCAGATGGCTATGCGATTACGCCTGCTGGGCGGGATGCCCTTGTCGCTCTTGAAGAAAAATGAATCGCACCTGAATCGCACACCGTATTCATGAGGTTCCTACAGCGGTTTTCAGAATGTCTGACGGGCTTCCCGGCCCTCAAATCCTTGTTTTTCTGGCATTCTTGACGTGTCAGACCGGCGGGCGTTCTTGAAACCGCTGTAGCCGTCATCATTCTCTCGCAAACTGAGTTATTGACTCTTTTCCCGAGGTGTGATGATGTCTGATTCATTGCTCGATGCGCCGCGTGTCAGCGTGAACGAAGCGGCCCGGCTGCTGGGGGTGCATATCTCGACGCTTCACCGCTGGCGACTGGAGGGTCTTCGCGGCCAGAAGCTCCGTTTCATCCGCTGTGGTACAAAGTGCCATATCTTGCGCGAGGATCTTGAACGCTGGATCGCGACGATGAGCGATCCGCCGTCGGAGGCGCGGCAGGCGCGAGATTTTGAAGAGCGAGCTGCTGCTGCGAATGCCCAGTGCGACGCCTTGGGGCTGTAGGCCGGCACTCCCACGGATGACGTAACCCTAGCTGGGCGTCACCAACGGCCGCGCACGGCCCAGCGCGCCACCTAGGAGGATCCTTGCCGACATGGATGTGTCGAGGCCCAGCGGACGTCCGGGTTTCGACGGCGTGTGGTTGGCGATCTGCGGTCATACCGTGACGTCGGCTACGTGGGCGCTATCGCTGTTGACAACGGTTCAAAATGGAAGCGCTCGGCGGTCGAAAATGGAAGCGCTGGGTGGGTGAACAGGTCTCCTGAGGCCGTGTGTGTCGCGGGGTTGTTTGCGTCGTGAGCGGCAGGTGCCGCCGTGGTCAGCCGGTCTTGCGGCGGCGTTTGGCGTCTTGGAGCCGGTAGCTTTCGCCCGTGGTCTCCAGGATCTGGCAGCGGTGCGTCAGCCGGTCCAAGGCCGCTCCGGTCAGCCGCTCGCTGCCGAGCACCTCGGTCCAATGCTCGAACGGCAGATTCGTCGTCACGATCAGACTGTTCCGCTCATAGGCGGTGGCGATCACGTCGAACAGCAGTTCCGCCCGCGGCCTCACGCATCCGCCGCCGCAACGTCGCGATCACCTCCGCGAGCAGTCGGTCCGAGTGGACCGCGAGCGTCTTGACGAATCCCTGGTACGTCCCCGGCGGCCGTTCGCCGGGGCGGAGTTCGGCCAGCACAAGGCGGGCCTGCTCGTAGCGGACGACCAGCCCGCTCAGGCCGTGCCAGGCCCAGACGACCGCCACCGCCGCCAGGCCGGCCGGCGTCCAGCCGGCATTGCCGTGCACCTCACCGCCGGAGAAACTGAGATCATCGACCAGCCGCCCGAGCGCCTCGCGCAGCTCGGCCGTCATTGTCCGTGACATGGCCGCCGGCTCCTCGTGGACCTTGTGTCCGTTATCCAACGGGGAGTCTGGCGGCTTTTCCTTTCACGGCAAAGACTTGCGGGAATGGTTCACGACGTTGAGTGCCACCGAGGGGACACAGGGTGTGGTTTCAGCCGGGGATAGCTTGCCGCGAGCGTCTTGCTTTCTCGAGGATGGTCGATTCCTCCAGTGGGTTGTCTGGCGAGACCGAAAGTGACATCGGCATCTGGATCTTAATCGGAGCCCGGTGCCCGGCGTCGGCGTTGTAGATGTAGAACTGGCCTCTTTTCAGACGGCCGATGTCGTTGCCCGAGCCGCCCTTTTGGACCATGAGGTCCTTGAGAGTCTCGATGGAAGCCGGTGAGTTATTCAGACCGTAGAGATGTGTCGCGCAGTTGCCTACGATCTTGGTTTCGATGTCTCTGGGGTGCTGGGTTGCGAAGACGAGACCGAGACCGTACTTTCGCGCCTGGGCTGCGAGGCGCATCAGGCTCTCTTTGCATTCTGTCGTTTTGCGCGATGGCACAAGGTCCTTCGCCTCATCGATGACAAGCAGACCGCGCAGAGCTCGCCCCCCGGGCGGATGCGGGTTTTTCTTGATCCACGTGAACAGCAGCATCGCCAGCTGATTTACGAACGAGTTTTGCATTCCGTCTGACGGGAGACCGAGCAGGCTGATCACACTGATGCGCGTGCGACCGCTGGCGCGATCGTCTCCGAACAACACAGCAGGGTCGAGCGGCGTGCCTCCCGTCCGCAGAAGAAGATTCTTCTCGATTTCAACGCGGAGGCTGTCGGCCATCTCGGAAGCAAGTCTCGCTTCCTGTTGCACTCCCATGCCGGCATCGGGGGGAAGGTCTGCGAGCAAACCGATATAGTCTTGTAATTCGCCCCCGGAAACGTGTCTCGCGAAGTAACGGAGCGACCTCAGGAGAATGCCCTGCTTCGTTTGGGACTTTTGCGACGATCCCGGAGCCACGATGTTCGTTAACCCTCCAGCGGCCATTTGCACAGCGGCATCGAGTTCTTCGGCATCATCTGCCAAAGGGCTGAAATCGGGGAGCGGTTCGAGCAGGAGTGGATTGCCTGTTTCGCGGCCCGGAGTCCAGACGAACATCTCCGAGCCCTCGTGAAAGGCTTTGGCTTTTTCCGCGTCGCCGTCCTGCCAGATGTTTTGAGGCTTCGGCCAGTGTTCGTCGAAGAGCATCATATCGCGCGCCGCGTCGATGATGATGCTGGGGATGCGTAACAGCGCGGCTTCTTCAACGACGCGGCGGACCGTCACCGATTTCCCCGAGCCCGAACCTCCAAGGATGATCGTGTGCTTCGAAAGCAGCCCGAGCGGCACGCTGACGATGTCACCCAGCTTGTCGACCCCAACGACGGTCCGACCGATTGGAAACGCCGCGTCTTTGGAAGTCGCAGTCCCTAGCGGGCATTCCTCGCGCACTACAGATGCACCTTTCTTCGACTCGGACATAGGAGCAGACGGACTTACCGTCGACCTTACGGCGT
The DNA here is from genome assembly GCA_049790855.1 of Planctomycetaceae bacterium. GTDB lineage: Bacteria > Planctomycetota > Planctomycetia > Planctomycetales > Planctomycetaceae > JACCRE01. Next base: position 17,217 of record JBAQZJ010000112.1, read on the forward strand.
CTGACTGCGTTTCCGCTGATGTCCGCGACTGTTCCGTTGGCGGGTGCTCGGATTGCGAAGTGGATTTTTTGGGCTCCTCTTGCGGTCGAGAAGGGGCTCCTTCGAGAAGCGAGCCGGGGGCGAGGATGGACGCAAGATTCAATCGCGAGACGGGTTGTCGCTCTTGGAGCCACGCCTCCAGCTCCGCGGGTCGCTCGTCGAGCATCCGCCGCAGTGCCGACAGGACGCGCAACTCGTCGTCCGCCGGTTCGTAGAACTTGCCGCCCGACTTCTTAAACTGCTCGACGAGCTTCGCCGTTTCGGCTCCGCCCGGGACAACACCCGTCCGCACGACCGTCAGATGTCGGAACCGCAGCGACTTATCGATGCCCGATTGCGTCATCGCGGCCTTCAGTCGCGTCTTGAAGGCTGCGTGATTCCGGCGTTGTAAGGCGCGCACGCAATAATGCTCTTCGCGGCTGTTTTCGGAATGAAAGACGAGACAGAGCCGCGCATGCAGCGGCTTCGTCGTTTTGCCGCCGGAGAATTCGACGTCCACAAATCGGTCAATGTCGGACGGCAGAGACGTGTCGCGCTCGTGCAACAGGCAAGAGAATGCTGTCTGGAAGAGCGGGCCGAGACGTTCATCCTCGAGTTTCTCATCAAGCAACGCGGTGATATCCGCTTCGCGGCAGTAGCGATCGAATTGTTCATCGAGCGCGGCAAACGCGTCGACGACAACTTTCGTCGTCTGGGTAGTGGTATCGGTCGATGCGCCGCGCCATTCGGTGACCGTTCCTGCTTCGATACAGGTTTTGCGGTGCGCTTCGCAAAGCTTCAGCACTTCACGTGGAGTTGCATGCAGAAGGCTGTGGATCGCTTCTGCTTTGAACGGCCAAGTCGGGTAAGGAGGCTCACACGAATGCTCGCTGTAGGCGGCAGCGAGTCTCTCGCGAATGATGGCCTCCGCGATGAGCGGCTTTTCGAGGTTCGGCAGACGCACCGGCGCTTCGAAGCGATCGCGGTAGGTGGTCAACACGAGCTCGTTGAGCAAGTGCCACGTCGGCTCGACGCAGCAGATGATCGAGAGCGTGTTCGTGACTGTGTCGCGGATCGCACCGAAGCCACCCCCAATCTGCGACACAATGGCGCGGGCCTTTTCCCGTTCGGGTTCGTCGTCAGACGGCGCGGTGAAGTTCCACTGACCCACTTGATGCACGATCGGGTCAAGTTGGTCGAATGCCACGACCGCCGGCCCGGCGAGGCTCATGATCCACGACAATCCCTTTACGATCGCACGCGAACTTTCCTGAGATTTCTGAAACGCGAGGCCTAGTCGCAGATCGTCTTCAATCGCCTGTGCCTGAAGCCACGCCATGCCCGCGTTGGCGATCGTGTTGTCGGTTGAGTTGAGGCAGATTAGAGCACGCACAACATCCTGATGCTGCATCGTCTCTTTGCGAAACTTGTGTTTGAGCAGCTCGATGACCTGTGTGATATCTTTCGACAGTCGTTCGGATTTGCGTTCCGCCAACGTTGCAAGTACGCGACCGGGGTCTTCCTTTGCGCTAAGGCGCCGCACCATCTGGCCGAGAAGGAACTCGTGTTGGTACTTCCCATCGGCATATTCTTCCTGAAGGCTATCGAGATAGCCTTGCATCAGCGTTTCCCAGAAGTCGCGTACGTCGGTCATGTCGACGAGTACGAACGCACTCCCCTTCGCTGCGGCTTCGCGCCGCATCGCTCCGAGCAAGTGGGTCTTGCCACTGCCGCCGGGCCCGACGATCACCCAGCCCAGCGGCGACCCGGGGTCATCCTTTGCAGCGGCAGCTCTCATTTCGGCGAGCTTTTCAGCGAACGCCGCACGGATACGGGCATGCAGGTCCGGAACGTCAAACGGCGCGTCGCGCCAGACGTCGCGAAGTCGCGTGGCCCAGTCAAAGTCTGCCGCACGAAAGGCAGCGAGCGACGCGGTGGCGTTCGTCACGAGGCTTGTCCTCCGAAATAAACGACGTGTCGCGGATTGCCGGATGAGGTCTGCAGGGCGGCGTCGCGATCGCTGTCCTGAATTTCGCGCGGATCGTTCAGCTCGTAGAGTGAAAGCTCTCCGCTGCGTTCCATATCAAGCAGCGTCGCGTCGAGCACGTTCCGTTCGACGCCGATCCGATCCCGAAGATCGGCGATGCGAATACGGGTGTTATCTCTGCCGTTCGCGAGAACACGACAGACCTCTCGCACCTGGCTCGCGACACCGTTTGATTTGCCATTGCTGCTTTCTTCGAAGTCGGACGCGTTCTCAGCGGATGTTTGCTGCGAACGCGATTGCAACACGAACTCGCCGAACGAAGTTGTGTGATCCTGAGCTTGAAAATAGTGCTGAAGCAGCGCCAAGAGTCGCTCGAGAACGACGCCAGCGAGCTTCGGCGGCGAACCGCGGAACTTGAAGGCCTCGCCCAGGTGGTTCTGGCACCACGCCCAGCCTTTGTCGGTCAGTTCGAGATGCGGGCGCGCGACTCCTTTGCCACCGACTTTCACTTTCTGCTCGACGACAAGTCCCTCTCTCGCGAGCGGAGCCCGCCGAGCCGGTTTCAAGTTTGATGAGTCGATATCTGTGACGAACTCAGACCCGTCTTCGCTGAGCGCGAGCCGCCAGAGCACGAGTCGTTGAAGAGCATCGGGTTCAAAGCTCATGTCGTGACCTTTGATTCGATGAAGGGGTATCTCGTGCGGAAGGAGACGAACTCGCGGATGCGCTCGACGGCAAGGTCCACATCAGCCACAACGCCATCGTGCGGCAGGCGCAGCACGAGATAGCCGCTGAGTGTCAGCTCGTAGTCGCGGTAGCGATCGGCGTTAAAAGCTGCGGGGCTCGAGTGAAAGCCGTAACCATCGACCTCGACGATCACTCGACCCGATGGCCAAACGAGGTCCGCCAGATAGCGGCTTTTGAACGTCGTCGTCACACGCTCATTGAAGCGAAAAAGGCCCGCCAGCTCCGGATCCGCTGTGAGTCGCGCCGCGAGCCTCTGTTCGCCCGGGCTTTTCGGATGAGGTCGGCCAATGATCGGGCAGACGACATGTTTGAACTCTTCTCCGCCGTCAGGATTTTCGCGCAGTGCGTCGGCTTCGGCTGAGATTAATGACCCGCACGTGGTGGCCTCAAATTCCGTGGCTAACGAACTGATACCATCGAGCTCGCGTCGTGTGCGCAACGACTCTGGAGCGAGTACGATGACCTTCGCGTCGGTCTCGCGTGCGAGCCATTCGACTGCGCGCGAGAATGCGAGCAGGGCTCTGTCGCTCGCACCAGCCTCCGACAAGATCACCGCGAAGAGTAGATCCTCGGCGGCCAGGGCGAGCGAAAGCTGCTCGGCCTGTAACGAAAGTGACAATTCTGGCATGAACGGAGCACGCCCGCTTTGGCAGGCGTGCCATGCAGCGGCGAGCCACTCTGCATTGACGCCCCGCCGCCGACGCAACATCTGTCGTGTCGCGAGCTGGACGATGGCCGGGCGGACGGCCGGTTCCGCGTCGAAGTCGAAGGACATCGACCCGTCATACCAATCCGGCCACAAGAGGTGCGCCGCTTCGGCAAGTGACCGGGTGAATTGCGCCGTGAGTTTCTCTGCTCCGTCGCCGAGTACCGGCTGAACCGAAACAAGGCGAAGGCCGCCGTTGCCATCACCGGCGACCTGCTCCAGAACTGCGCAAGCGACTTTCGGATCGCGAGTGAAGATGCACCGAACCTTCCCCGACGCGAGCTCGCCGATCGGAAGTCCCACCACAGTTCGGTCCCGCTTTGTCGTGACTGGTGTACGCCGGCTCCCACCCTAACGCGGGCAAAGCAAAAGACGCAACATGCTGCTGAACATCAGAGACGGCTACGAAAGAGGTGGCATCCCGCGTTGAACGTCCCACAGTCAATTGCTGGTCGCAGACTGGTTGTCATCCGCCGCAGGTTCCGCCGCGGCAGGGCGCCGTCGCCGGTAGCCGACGCCTTGCGGCAAGGGCTGAAAGCAGTCGGGGAATCCGAGTCGGCTCCCCGCTTGAGTCTTAACACTTCCGAGACCCGCTTCCACCGGCGCGACCAAGCCGCGTATGGTACGTCGACAATTATGCCGCGGCCACTGCGCCCATGATCCGTTCGGCATTCTGCCCGCTGACCTTCTCGAAGCGCCGTACGATCACGTCGTATTAGAGCGGGTCGAGTTTCATCAAGTACGCCCGCCGCTCCGTCTGCTCCGCCCCGAACAGCGTCGAGCCGCTCCCGCCGAACAGGTCGAGCACGTGCTCGCCGGCCCGCGACGAGAATAGCATCGACCGCACCGCCAGCTCGACCGGCTTGTCGGTCGGGTGAACCATCGACTGCGGGTTGACCTACTTGACGTGCCGGAGGTCGGTCGCGTTGTTCGGGCCGAAGAACTCATGCCCGGCGCCCTCTTTCCCGCCGTAGAAGCACCACTCGAGCGCGCCCATGAAGTCCTTCTGCGTCAGCACCGGGGGGTTCCTTGTCCCAGATGATCGACTGCGAGAAGTACAGCCCGTGCTTCTTCAGGAACGGCGGGTAGTTCGCACAGTTCGCGTACCCGCCCCAGATGTAGAAGCCGCGGCCCGGCAGCAGCACGCGGACCGTCGCCGGCGAACGCGACCGTCCAGCCGCGATCGAGATGCGTCCGCACGACGGCGGCCTCATTCCCCGGACTTTGGCGACGGTTCCCGCCGCCAGGAGCGGGCGAGCGCGAGACCGCCGAGGATCAGGCTGAGCAGCCCGAGCACGATGGCGACGATCGCTCCGGCCAGTCCGTTCCCGGTCCCAAACCCACCGGCGGAGTTCGCCGCATGCAGTCCACCGACGACGAGGCTGATCAGACCTGCCGCACCGGCGGTCATTCCTCCGAATCGCCCGAAGGCGACACCGCCACGATTGGCAGAACGAGCCAGCGCGAAACCGCCGAGCACCACACCGATCAGCCCCACGACGGCGGCGACGGTGGGTAGAAGCCGCCCGGAGCCAAGGCCGGTCTCACCGGTGACGATCAACAGGGGCAACGACAGGGCTAACGAAATAAGCGTGTTCATGAGGCGATGATCCTACCTTTCCCAGACGGTCGTACCTGACGTGGAAAATGTACAGCGATCAACGAGGGCCGTCTTGGAAAGAATTGACCTCGCCGACGAGGGGAAGATATTTTCGTGAGATGCGGCTGCTCGAAGGATCGAACTGCGGTGCCCATGCAGGATCCGGTGCTCACGATGATCCTGCAATCCTACGTTCCCGGTCGTCCGCTTGGTGACTTCGTCGAGCTGTTCTGGTCCTGCTCGGAGTCGCCTTCGCTCCTCCGCGGGCAGATTCTCCCGAAGGGGACGATCGAGGTCATCATCAACCTCGGCGAGCGTGAGATCCGCATTCAGGATCACAGGAACCCGGACCGCTGTCAGCGACACGCGGGAGCCGTCGTCTGCGGGGCCTACAGCAGCGCCTTCGTGACCGAACATGCGGAACGCGCGTCGGTGATCGGCGTCCACTTCCGGCCCGGCGGGGCGTCTCCGTTCCTCAATGTTCCCGCCGGCGAACTCGCGGAGACACACGTCGATCTCGAGACTCTCTGGGGACGAGCGGCGATTGATCTTCGCGAACGGCTCTGCGAAGCGATGACATCAGCCGAGTGTTTTTCCCTGCTCGAACAGGCGCTTACCGCCCGCCTGACAGACGCGACAGACCGGCATCGCGCGATACCGATCGCCCTCGCGGCCTTCGAGCAGAGCGATGCGAGTGTGCAGATTCGGGACGTCGCGCGCCAAGTCGGTCTCAGTCAGCGGCGGTTCATTCAGGTGTTCGCGACCGACGTGGGCCTGACGCCGAAGCTCTACAGCCGGGTGAGACGGTTCCAGCGGGCGCTGAGACTCGTGAACGGAGTTTCCGCTCCGGATTGGGCGCGCGTCGCCTTGGACGGTGGCTATTGCGACCAGTCCCATCTGATCCGCGACTTCCGGGCGTTCGCCGGCCTGACACCCGAAGAGTACCTCCGCCGGCGAAACGGGCCCGTCCCTCACGACCACGTTCTGCCAGTGACCCCTTGAGGTCAACGTGTTCCAGGGCCACCAGCTTGCGCAGTCCCTCTCGACCGCGCGTGCGTCGGGCAGCCACGGAGGGCATGAATCGTTCCGGGACAGAACCTCCGGCGGATCTCCTCGGCTGTCGCCCGGCGTCAGTCCTGCAGCACGACGACGCCGCTGGACGACTGGAGAAGGTTCGGGAGCGGTTCTACGCCATCTCAGTCGAACGGCGGCTGAAGCAACCTGCCGTCGTCGCGATTTCTCAGGTGGCCTGACGGGATCTGTTTGCGTGAGGCTGGCATGACCAGGCGACCTAGGCGATCACGTCGGTGACGACGTTGCCGTGGACGTCGGTGAGGCGGTAGTCGCGGCCGGAGTAGCGATAGGTCAGCCGCTCGTGGTCGAGGCCCATCAGGTGCAAGATCGTAGCGTGCAGGTCGTGCACGTGCATCGGATTCTCGATCGCCGTCGCGCCGAACTCGTCGGAAACGCCGTGGCTGTAGCCGCCCTTCACACCGCCGCCCGCCAGAAAACAGGTGAAGTTGCGGTTATAATGCCCGCGGCCCTGGGGCGTGAGGTCTTCCCAGGGGGTGCGGCCGAACTCCGAACAGCCGACCAGCAGCGTCTCGTCCAGCAGGCCGCGCTGCCTGAGGTCCGTGATCAACGCTGCAATCGGCTGATCGACATTCCGGCTCAGCTTCTCATGCTGCTTCATGTCGGTGTGATTGTCCCAGTTCGTGTTTGAGCCGACATCGAACAGTTGCACCACCCGCACGCCGCGCTCCACGAGGCGTCTGGCAATCAGGCACTGCGCGGCGAACGAGGCGGGGTTGGCGGTCTCCGGGCCATACAGTTCGAGCACATGCTGCGGCTCGCGGGAGATGTCGAGCGCTTCGGGAGCCTCCTGCATGAGTCCCCGCGCGGTCTGCAGGCTCGTCACGCGAGACTGCAACTCCGGCGCATGTGCATGGCGCTCCAGGTGAGCCTGGTTCAAGTCGCTCAGCATGATGCGTTCCAGATCCTGCCGGCGAACCGACGGAATGGGACTGGCCAGATTGGGAAGCGAATTGGGCCCGGGAATGAAACGCGTCCCTTTGTGGCAACCGGGCAGGAAGCCGGAATCCCACGCCAGATAGGCGTTGTACGGTTCTTTGGCCGCCAGCACGACGTAGGGGGGCAGGTTAATGTTGTACGTGCCCAGTCCGTAGCTGATCCAGGCACCGATACTCGGCATCGGAAACGTGATCGAACCGGTCAGCATCCCCAGCGTCGCCGCGGAGTGGCCGCCCGAGTCTCCCCGCACCGTGTGCAGAAAACAGATCTCGTCGACGACCGAGCCCACATGCGGAAACAGCTCGGAAACCATCTTGCCGCACTCGCCGTAGGGCCGGAACTTCCAGTCCGTGCCTTTGAGCGGCCGTTTGTTGCCGCCGATCGTCGTCCCGTGCCGCTTTTTCAACGCCGGCTTGTAGTCGAACGTGTCGACATGCGACAGCCCGCCCGTAAAGAAGAAGAAAATGAAATGCTTCGCCCGGGCCGGAAAATGCCGGGGCTGTGGCGCGAGCGGATGACCGCCGCCCAGCTCCGCCGCCACGGTCAACTGACGATGCAGCGCCAACTCACCGGCGGCGCCCAGTGCGGCGGCACCTTTTAAAAAGGTGCGACGGTCCAGCCGATTGTTCTGTGTCATGACGAGCCGATTCGTTGTTGTGAAACGACCAGATATCTTGGATCGTTTGATCGTCTGTGATGCACCACGGACGCCTGCGTGGCGAGCGACACTGACGCCTGCCAGTCCGCCGCGGCCGTGGCGAACTCTTCAGTCCACGTACATCAACTCATTGGACGCCACCAGCGCGCGCGCCAGCGCCGACCAGGCCTCAAGCTCGCGCGTCTCGGCGGCGATCCCTTCCGCTGCCAGGGCTTCTTCGTATCGCTCTAGAAATTCTGTGGCCCGCGATAGCTCGCTGGCCGATGGAGGCCGGGCAAAGACGCTTAGGTACGCCTGGCAGAACCGGGACGCTTCTTTCGGCGTTGTCTCGATCAACTGCTGCGCAAAGCCCGCGGCCTGCTTGTGGACCATCTCATTGTTGAACAGAAACAGTCCCTGCTGCGGCAAAGTCGAGCTGGCGCGCATCGCCGTCGAGAGGCTCGGATCGGCGCCGTTGAACAGAGACAAATAAGGATGGGCATGCAGTCGCTGCACCATCAGGTAGACGCTGCGATGATTCGAGGGATAGCTGCCAGGATTGAATTGATGGTGGGCCGTGAACTTCCACTTGGACGGCTCAGGGAAGGGATGCGGACCGGGACGCGACAGATCCAGCGTGCCGCCGAGCGTCAGCAGCGTGTCGCGGAGCGCCTCGGCGTCGAGCCGGCGACGTTCAGACCGCCAATACCACTGGTTGCCCGTGTCCTGCGTGCCGTTGGCGGCATCGTGTTCGCTCGACATCTGATACGTCTTCGAGAGCATGATCTTGCGATGCATCTCTTTCATCGACCAGCCCGACGCGATGAAGTCCTTCGCCAACCAGTCGAGCAGTTGCGGATGGGTCGGAGGTGTGCCGCGATATCCGAAATCGGAGGGAGTGGGAACAATGGGCTTGCCGAAGTGAAACTGCCAGAGGCGATTGGCCATGACGCGCGCGGTGAGGTAATCGGCCTTCGTGGTGAGCCAGCGGGCCAGCTCGAGGCGGCCGCTCGCCCCTTCGGCAATCGACAGGCCCTCGGGGTCCAGGACGCGCGGCACGCCGCGCGGGACTGGTTCCCCCAGGGTGTGCGGATTGCCCGCGATCTGGATTTTCACATCGACCGGTTTCAGTTCCGAAACGGCGTACGCCGTGGAAATCGCGTCGGATGAGTCGGTTTCTTGTCCCTGAGGCAACTCGCCGGGAGGCACAAGCGGTACAAAGTGCGTCTGCTTCCGCATCTCTTCGGCCCCGGGGAACGGATACTGCGTGCTGGCGAAGATGCCATACAGGGCGTAATAGTCCTGCTGCGTCAGAGGCTCGAACTTATGGTCGTGACAGCGCGCACAGCGCAGCGACAAGCCGAGGAGCGCCGGTGCGACGGTCGCCAGCGTGTCTTCGATCACGATGTGCATGTCTTCCAACTCGCGCGTTCCCATCCGCTTGGCCTGCGCGATGAAACCGGTCGCGATGACGAGTCGCTTGTACTCTTCCGGCGGCGCGTCGCGAGCGAGCAGATCCCCCGCCAACTGCTCATGCAGAAAACGGTCATAGGGAACGTCGGTGTTGAACGCGTCAATCACGTAGTCGCGATAGAGATAGGCCTGCGGGATCGGATAATCGGAGTTGTCGCCGGCCGTGTCGGCATACCGCACCAGGTCCAGCCAATAGCGCCCCCAGCGCTCGCCGTACCTCGGCGACGCGAGCAATTCCTCGATGACCTCGGCATAGGCCTCGGGCCGCTCGTCAGTGACGAAGGCTTCGACTTGTTCGGCGGTCGGCGGCAGCCCGATCAGGTCGTAGTACGCCCGCCGCAGCAGCACATGCTTGTCGGCGGGCGCGTTCGGCCGCAGGCCTTGCTGATGACGCGCGGCAGAGATAAAGCGATCGATCGGAACCTGTCCCCAGCCGGTCGGATCCTCCGGCACGGGGACATCGGCAAGCGGCTGAAACGCCCAATGTGCTGTCGGGGTGTCCGGGGCGACCGCGTCCGTGACGGGCCACTTCGCCCCCGCGGCAATCCAGGCGGTCAGATCGGTAATGGCTTTGTTTGTCAGCGGTTCTTCCGGAGGCATCTGAACCGGCTGATCGTCAGCGTGCTTGAGCGCCAGGATCAGCAAGCTCTGTTCCGCTTCGCCCGGAACAACCGCCGGGCCGTGCTCGCCCCCTTTGAGCATCGCTTCCCGCGAATCGAGGCGCAATTCGCCGCTGGCAACATCGGGGCCATGGCATTGAACGCACGCATCGAACAGCACCGGGCGAATGCGCGTTTCGAAGAAGGTCTCCTCGGCCCGGTCGGGCGTGGTTTCCTGTCCCACGGCGTTGTGAAGCGAGCCGGCACAAACCGAGACGAATCCGCCGAACAACACCAGTACGTATCGACGAGGCATAGGTGCCCTCAAGCAGCAAAGACGCGTCAGCGAGTTTCAGCGATGCCCAACATAACATGACCTCACCCACCCATCAATCAGTCCGCATGCGTCACTGCTGCCAAGGCAGGGCTGCGACAATGAATTGGAGGAAGTCGCAAGAGACGAGGTTTTGCCAGCGCTTGAACTGGGCGGCGGCGTTGCAGCGGGGACCGTGTGGGAAGTTCGTCACATAGTCGAGGTCAACTTACCCGGGCGGCGCCAGCGGAACGTGCAGCAGAAGCTCCCGTGCGACTACTACTCGGGCCCCCACCCGACCGACCGGCGTTCAACGCCGTCATGGCCGCGAAGCCGCCGGTCCGGGCGCCGAAAGTCGCTCTTCTTCTAATCCTCTCTGGTGAACCGGGCCCCGGAGGCGTATTTTCGCGTGACCGGCCGTCGGTTTTGGCGGGGTTAGTGCGGGGGACTTTGCTTTGTCGGCGATCGACGGGTCGGACACCGAGGAATTGCTTCGTCGGACGGCCGCCGGCGACGACGACGCCATCGGTACGCTGCTTGACCGGCAGCGGGGCCGCCTGCTCCGGATGATCGCCGTGCGAATGGACCCCCGTCTCGCCGCGCGCCTCGACCCATCCGATATCGTGCAGGAAGTTCTGATTGAAGCGGCAGGCCGACTGCCCGACTTCGCCCGAAGCCGGCCGCTGCCCCTCTATCGCTGGCTGCGGCAGCTTGGCTTCGACCGGCTCGTCGAGCTGCACCGCCGGCATGTCCGGACGCAGAAACGTGCCGTCGGACGCGAGACCGTGCCACTTCCGGACCGGTCGTCCATCCTGCTCGCCAATCGCCTTATCGATACCGGCACCGGTCCTGGCGGGAAGCTGCTCCGCAAGGAACTCCGGGAACGCGTCCGCGCGGCCCTCGACTTACTCGACCCGGACGACCGCGAGATTCTCGTCATGCGGCACATCGAACAGTTGTCGGTCGCCGAGATCGCCGCCCTGCTCGGCGTGAGCCAGGGGGCGGTCAAAATGCGGCGGCTGCGGGCTATCGAGCGGCTCCGCAAAGTCCTCGACCGGGGAGAGCACGACGGATGAGCGGCACGATCCTTCCCGCTGCTGACTCCGGCGACTGCCGGCTCGCGGAATTGCTCGAAGAGGTCACGGCCGCGGTCGAGGCCGGCGAGTCGGTGGACCTCGACGACCTCGCCCGCCGGCATCCGGCGCAGGCCGAAGAGTTGCGGCGGCTCGTGCCAGCGCTGCTGGCGCTCGACGACCTGGGCCTCTCCGCCGTCCGGTCCTCGCTCGGCGGCAAGCCGGTCCGGGGGCCCGAGCCAGAGGGGCTTGGCCGCGAACTGGGCGACTTCCGGATCGTCCGCGAGATCGGACGCGGTGGCATGGGCGTTGTCTACGAGGCCGAGCAGCTCAGCCTGCGCCGGCGGGTGGCGCTCAAAGTGCTGCCAACTGCCGCCGCCCTCGATCTCCGGCAGCTCCAGCGGTTCCGCAATGAAGCCCAGGCCGCCGCGGGCCTGCATCACCCGAACGTCGTCCCCGTCTACGGCATCGGTTGCGAACGGGGCGTGAATTACCTCGCGATGCAGTTCATCGACGGCCCGCCCCTCTCCGAAGTGATCCGCCGGGCGCTGGCCGAGGCCGCGATCGAACCGAACGAGGAACCACCGCTATCACCGTCGTCCGCGGTGTGGCTTGGACAGAATGCCTCCCGCAGTGACAGTCCCCTCGCCGCCGCTGCGCTCAGTGCGACGATCCTTCAGCTCCGGGCGGCAGGGCCAAAGGACGAAGTCCGTGGCCGCGGAGCTGACGGACGGGGAGATGTAGCGCGCGGGAAACGGGAAGGCATCCGACCTGCCACCCCGTCTCCCGCTTCCCCCGACTCCCCCTCTCCCGACCTCCCTTTCACATCGACGGATTTCTCCGGCCGATCGCGGGGCCGCTTCAAGGCCGCCGCCCGGCTGATCCAGCAGGCGGCCGAGGCGCTGGAATACGCCCATTCGCTGGGGGTCGTACATCGCGACATCAAGCCCTCGAACCTGCTGCTCGATTCTCGCGGCAATGTCTGGATCGCCGACTTCGGGCTGGCCCACCTCGATGGAGATCCCTCGCTGACGATGACCGGCGACTTGCTGGGGACGCTGCGGTACATGAGCCCCGAGCAGGCGACCGGCCGCCGCGGCCTCGTCGACCACCGATCCGACGTCTACAGCCTGGGAATTACGCTTTACGAACTACTGAACTTGCGGCAAGCGTTCCCACAAACCCGCCGGGCTGACTTGCTCTGGCTCGTTGCCCAGGCCGAGCCGCCCCGGCCGCGGAAGCTGGATCCGACGATCCCGCGGGACCTCGAAACGATCGTACTAAAGGCGATCGAGAAGGACCCCCGGCGACGCTACCAGACGGCCAAGGCGTTTGCCGAGGAACTCGGCCGATTCCTCGCCGGCGAGCCGATCCGGGCGAAGCGGCCGGGCCTCGCCGACCGCGGCACGAAGTGGATTGTCCGCCACCGCGGGTTGACTGCCTCGGCCGCGGCGATCCTGATCGTCGTGACCGCCGCTTCGACAGTCAGCACCGCGACGATCAACGCTGCGTACGAACTGGAAACACAGCACCGCAAGGATGCCGAGGACTTCGCAGACCGCGAGCGGCAGGCCGCAAGTCGGGAGAAAGAGACGGCCGCCAAGGTGAAGGCAAACTACGACCTCGCTCGGGAGGCGGTCGCCCGGATGTTGACGCACGTCGGGGCCGAGCATCTCTCGCGCGTGCCCGAGTTCGCGCCGATCCGCACGCAGGTCTTGAAGGAAGCCGTGACGTTCTGCGACAGCCTTGTCGCGACGAACCCCAACGATCCCGCCGCCTATCTGGAGCGGGCCCGCGTCCGTAACCTGCTCGGCGATTACGCCGGCGACCTGGCAGACCGGCTCAAGGCCCTGGAACTCGACCCGCACAACCCGAACCGGCATGTCGGCCTCTCCCGTTTCTACGAGTGTGTGCCGGACGTCGCGTTCCGCGATTACGAACGCGCGGTCGAGCATGGCCACATCGCAGTCGCGCTCGACCCCGAGAATGCCGCTGCTCACGAAGTGCTCGGCCGCGCCCTCTCGCGGATCGGGCGGGTTCCCGAGTCGATCAAAGAGCTCCGAGCTGCGGTGAGGCTCGACCAGCCGTCCGGGGCCTTGCATCGGAGCCTGTGCGAGTCCCTCCTCGCCGTCGGTGACAACGAGGGAGCCTTGGCCGCGATTCAGGAGGGTATTCGCGTGGAGCCGGGTCTGGCGTCCGCCCACGGAACGCTCTCCCAAGTCCTGCGCTGCTTAGGGCGTCACGAAGAAGCACTCGCCGCCGTCGAACAGTCGATCCGCCTGCACGGTAAGGAACTCGACATCACTTACTGTTGGAACCTGGAGCAACAGGGGAATATCCTCGCCGACCTCGGCCGCGACGAGCAGGCCATCGCCGCCTGGGACCAAGCCGCCGAGCTGGCCCCGTTCCGGCCGTACCCGGTCAAGTGGCGGGCCGCTGCGAAGTACCGGCTCGGTCGCTACCAGGAGGCGGTCGCCGATATCGAACGAGCGCTGGAGATCGGCCCCTACGACGCGTCGGCGTTGTGGTGGCTTCCACTTTCCACCGCCGAACCGCTCGACGGGGCCCTGCGGGACCGGCTGTTGCGGCTCGCTGACCGGGCGGTCGAGCAGCAGGACGACCCGTTCGTTCTCAACCACCGCGGCCTGCTCCGGCTGAAGTTGGGTCTAACGGCCGACGCCCAAGCCGACTTCGCCGCCGCAGTCGCCGCCGGCCCGAAGAGCAGCGACCACGACACTTCGTATTTACTCGCCCTGACCTCGCTGGCGACAGGTGACCCGATCTCTTACCGCGACGCTTGCCAGGGAGCAGCCGAACGATATGCCGACACGACGAATTCGAATGAGGCCAGCCTCGTCGCCTGGGCCGCCGCGCTCGGCCCAGACGGCGCGAAGGATTACCGGCCGGTGATCGCGCTGGCCTCGCGGGCGGTCGCGGCGTCGCCGGAGAGTCTGGACGCGGCGAAGACGCTCGGTGCCGTGCTTTATCGGGCGGGCCGGTACGAGGAAGCGGCGGCACGGCTCGACGCCGCCGTCGGCCTGCCGAACGCCGACCCGGTCCACGCCGCCTACGCTCGGTTTTTGCTGGCGATGGCGCGGCACCGGCTCGGGAACGCCGCCGCGGCCCGCGCCGCGTTCGAGGAGGCGGCCCGGTGGGTGGATGGGGCGATGGCCACGCCCGACGCCCGTCGGCAGGCCGACCTGAACTGGCAACGCGACGCGACGCTCACCCTCCTCCGCCGCGAGGCCGAAGCCGTGCTCGACGCAGGCGAGACGCCAACGTCGGACAGGCCGTGACGTCTCCCGTCGGGCATCCCCGGCCGCCGATCCGACTGTTCGCAGTCCGGCTGCCGTCCGACGGGCACGTTATCCTCGGCGACCCGACCCGCGACGGCCGTCGGGTCGCCGCACGGGACTCGCGGTCGGCGCCCGACGGGACTGAGGAGATTCGGCTGTCCGTCTTCGACGGCGACACGGGCGGGGTCGTCGCGGACCGCGAGCTGCCGCTCGACACCTGCCGCCCGGCGTTCGCGGCCGATGGGTCGCTCGTGGCGATTTCGCAAGAGGCGGACGTGCTGCTGCTGGAACCGGGCACCCTCGCGACTCGCCGGGAGCTGCGGGGTCACCGGGAGAAGGTCGTCGTTCTCGCCCTCTCGGCCGACGGGCGGCGGCTGGCGTCGGCGGGGAACGACCGGGAGGTGATCGTCTGGGAGGCCGCGACGGGTGACGTGCTGCGCCGCTGGCAGGCGGACGCCGGGGCCATCGAGTCGCTCGCGTTCTCGCCGGATGACCGGCTGCTGCTGACGGCGACGGACGCCCGGCCGCCGCGGCTGTGGGACCTCGCGACCGGGCGGTTGCTGCTCGAACCCGGCTCCGCGGCGGCGGCCGCGATCGCCGACTGGGCTCCGGCCGCGTTTACGAGCGACGGCCGGATCCTGGCGGGAGACGGCGCCGCGGTACTGTTCCTGGACGGCCGACCGCTCGCGGAGTGAGGCCGGAGCCCAGGCGGGAACGCCGCGGCCGCGGACAGCGTCTCAACCCGCCGAGCGTTCCCCACACCGAACTCCTGCTTCTCCGATGTGCCGGCACATCCTCTTCCCTTGCCTTGGCCGCGCCTGGGTCATCACTTCATGATTCGTGGCCGGCTACGACGACGTCCGCGACGTCTCGCCGATCGGTCTGAACGTCGAACTCGTGCGGCTCGGGTCGCTGTAACGGGTCTCCGCCGACGTCTGCCACGACACGGACGAGCCGCTCTTTTACGAGAACGACGTGGTCGGCGTGCCCGGCAGGCCCGACCACCGGTGGCAAAACGTCGCCTGAGGAGTTCGGCGGGACGACCTTGACCGACAAACTCCCCGCCACAGGACGGCTTGCCAAAGAGCCAGAATGCGAACAGCCAAAGCAGAGAAGTTGATCACCATTTACGTTTCCAGAAACCCAATATCCTCAAAGCACGCAAGTGCTCGTCCCGATGTAAAACATGACCCTCCAGCGACTGAAACGCCCCAACGTCCGAAAGCCTTCCTGATCCGCAGCGGCTTGCTCGGGGAATCGCGCCTGTCCGACCATGTCGGCTCTTGCCTTTCCCGTCGGAGCGCTTCATGCCGCAGTCGTCGTCAACTAATTCTCGCCGACGGTCCGCTGGACGCCGACGCCGATTGGTCGGAACGGACCCGGCTGCGAGACAGGATCCAATCGAGGGGCTCCGGTTCCGACATGCCCACGGTCGAAAGCTCCTCGCGGATTTCCCCGTGGGACCTGTGGCAGGCGAGCCCCGGCCGGAACGACCCCAATACCACACCGCCGGAGTCCTCACCGAGCGGGCGGCGGCTGACGGGATCACGCTTCCTGAACTCCATTCCCGGCGGCGGTTCGCCTTTCTCTACACGAACCGGGATCTCGCGCGTCTCTGTCGCGATGAACGACCGCTGTCATGGTCCGCGGTCCGCTGGTTGCTCCGCGTCGAAGACCGAGTCCAGCGGGAACGGCTTGAACGGCAGGCAGTCCTGAAGGGCTGGACGGCGGCGGACATTCGCGCTGAACTTCGCCGCCGGCAGCGCCAGCCGCATGCCGGCGGCCGGCCCCCGAAACTGCCGAAGACACTTCCTCAGGGTTTGGTCATGGTCAGCGAAGCGATGACGCGACTTGAGACGCTCCTGGAGCATGTCCTCGTAGATGACCGGGCGCTGGCCCGCCGGCGAACGCCGACGGCTGGCCCCGCTCAAAGACGCCGTCGAGAATTGATCGCTGCTGCTGAATCGACTGCCGCTGCCCTTGGGTCCCTGCGAAGCAAGATCGAGCGTTGATGATCGTCCGGAGTTCACAGCGAACCCACCCAGGCGAATCTGATGAGCGGCGCATGCCGCGCAATCCGACGGCGGACCGGGCATTCTGAACACGTCAATCGGGATGGGATTGGATCCGGGGCGAACTACTCGACTTCCTGATGAAGAGAGCTACCGTCCTCGGCATGTTCTAACCCACTTCTCCCATGATCCTGCGGGCCTCGGCGAGATCTCGCTCGGCATAAATCTCGCTGGTGCTCAGACGACTGTGGCCGAGTACCGTCCGCACCGCTTCGATCCCAAACAGTTTCCGGAGTTCCGTCGCACGACTATGCCGCAACCGGTTGGGGGCCCAGGGGGTCACGCCGCCGCGCCGGCAGGCTCGATCGATCGCGCGACGGTAGCTCCCGACAGTATACCGGCCCCCCGGCTGCCGCTTCGGCGCGGCGGATCGCTTGCTTCCGGCTCGGTTCCCACAGGAGAGCGGGGTCTTTCTCGCCGCGTTCCGCTCGGTAAGCCTTCGAGCCTCGGACTCGATTGGGCTGAAGCAATGAGCCTCGACCGGCCGCCCGTCGAGGTATTTTGCGAGAATTTCTTGCGCCTGCTTTCCGAAGTAGACGACCCGATGCTTACCGTGGTGTTCGAGCTTGTGGCTCGCTGGTCGGTACTCCCAGACGACCGTTGAGCGGTCAAGATCGGTCGGCCGCAGATCGCAAATCTCCCCCGGCCGTGCCCCGCTGAGCAGCTGCAGGACGACCATGTCCTGCACGACGGGGCCGAGATGCGGGAGCGTCCGCTCAAGGTCCGTCGTGGGCACGGGACTGACTGGCAGCGGATCGGGGGGGCCTCAGTCCGACCCTTTTCAGCCCCTCCAGCGTCGTGAGCTCCTGATAGACCGCGATCGGAACGAGTTTCTTCGTCACGCCCCATTTGAACACCCGCCGCAGGGCATCGACCCGGCGGTTGACACCGGTCCGAGTCAGGCCGGACTCGACCAGCCCCCGTCGGAGCGTCTCAAGTCGCAGGACATCGAACGCAGCGACCGGCGTGCTGCCGTAGTGCCTCCGCAGCAACTGGAGCACGCCGCGGAGCATCGCCAGCTGGCTCGTCGGCCGCCCATCCTTCTGATAGTAGAGCTTCGCGTGCCGCCAATAGGCGAGGATCAGTTCGTCGATCTCGGGGCCAGCATCCCCGTCGCGACTGACGGGCGTGACACCGTGGGTCAGCCACTCGGCCACGACGCGACGGTAGCGCTCTTCGGCTTCGGGTGAACCCCACGGGCCGAGCCAGACATCCCGGCCGCCAAGGCGGACACGGGCACGGTTCGACGGCTTGTGGTGGACGAGAGCGGGAACGTGAACGGCAGGTTTCGGCATGGACGCGGATCCCGGAAACGAGAACTCCGGGGTCATTTGACCCCGGAGCTGACGATCTTCCGAGCCGCGCCGCGGACCACCCGCGGGTACGTTACATCAACGTTCGGCACAACTTACAGCGAGTGGACCCGATTGGACTCGAACCAACGACCTCTTGCATGTCAAGCAAGCGCTCTAACCAACTGAGCTACGGGTCCGCAAGAGTGGACGGCGGGGCCGTCTGTGGGAAAAGGTACGTTGGCCCGGCGGGGGCGTCAAGCGTCCGTCCGGCATGTTCGTGACACGTCGGTCGTGCAGGCGGTTCGGTCGGATCAGCCGTCGGAATTGGCCGGCAGGAGGTTTCCCGCGGCATCGAACCGCATCGGTTCCGGTTCCGACAGCATCTCGACCTGCGGCAGCCGGCGGGCCTCGTCGAAATAGGCTTCGCTGGCCCACACCTCGCCGAGCCGCAGCGTGTTGCGAATGTGCAGCACCTTTGCGTCGGGCGGGTCGATCAAACCGAGGGTGAGCAGGGCGGCTTCGACGCATTCGCGGTCGGTCGGGAAGGCAATCGGAATCGCCGCCGCCGTCGGATGATTGCCGGTGATGCAGTTGACCGCCGTGGCCCGGCGGTCGATCGCCGCGACGGTGCGGTCGTTGGTGAATTCGGCGATGCCGATGCCGGTCGCGTTGCCGCCGGTCGCCGGCGTCAGTCCGCGAACGAAAATTCGTTTGCAGTTCGTTTCGTCGCGGTCAGTCGCCTGCTTGTCGTCGAACTTGCGACCGACGACGTTCGTATCCATTCCGGCACCACTGACGTCCTTGCCGATCTCGTCGATGATCAGCAGATCGCATTCGCGGAACGGCAATCGCGGCAGCCAGGCGCGGGCTTGCGTCAGCAACTCGACCTCGCGGATGCGGAACTCTTCGGGACGGACGCCTGCGACCAGAGCCGTCTCGTCGCGAGCGTTTTCGACGATCGCCAGACCGCCGACGACGTGGCAGGTTTCGAGGACATGCCCCGTGACTGCGCGCAGAATGGAATCGAAATCGTGATCGACGATCGCCCGGTGATAGAGCTGCGCCCCGGCGTGCTTACCCAAACCGATCAGCAGCATCTTGTGCAGGCCGCTTTCGATGTCGCCCGCGAACCGCGTGTGCGGCTTGACGCGATTGACGACGAGGACGTGGTCGGCGGAATGCGCGTGCTTGTCGAAGTGAACGGGAAAGCCGAACGGCGTCGTGCCGAGAATGACCGTCTCCATCGACGAACGGATCTCGCAGCCAATGCTCGACGGCGTGATGCCGTAGCGGGCGAGGACGGCGAGCTGTCCGTCGGCTGTCGCTCCGCCGTGACTGCCCATCGCCGGCACGAGAAATGGAACGGCACCGAGCCGCTGGAGATGCTCGACGGTCGTCCGCAGAATCGCGACGATGTTCGCCACCCCGCGACTGCCGGCGGTGATCGCGACTGTCTCGCCGGGGCGAATCGCTTCGTCGAGACGCAACGCCGACAATTCCCGCTCGACCTCGCCGGTGACATCGGTCACTGTGGGGCCGTCGAACGTTTGCCGGAGGCGGAAGAGGCGGGGCAGCATGGTAGGCGGTAGGAAGGAGAGGTCAGGGGGAACTGTTTGCAGCGGTTGTGGAACGGATGAGTTGCAGGGCGGTGCTGGCGAGGGCGCTGGCGGGGAATTCGCGCTGAGCCTGTTCGTAGAGGCGGATGGCCTGGTCTCCGTTGCCTGTCTGAGCATGGCAGAACGCCTGATTGACAAGGGCCATATCGCGATAGCTCGCTGCCGATGCGGACATCAGGAGGAATGCCCGGTATCGATCGAGCCATTCGTGCCGGCTGAAGAACTCGTAGCTGGTTTCAAAGTGCGGGATCGCGTCGGCGAATCGGCCTTGCCGCACGAGCTGAATGCCCTGACGATGGGAGCGTGCGACGATCCAGCGTGAACCGATCGACCAAGCAAGATAGAATCCGGCTCCCAGATAGAGTCCGCCACGAGGAGTGCCGGTGAGCGTCCAGCCGAGAACGATGGCAGCCGCCAGAGCGAGAAGCTGAGGCAGTACCGCGATCCAGGACGCCTGACGAACCATGGGAACCCGTCCAGCCATTCCGCTCCCCGCTGCTGTGTGACTTTGTACTCCCATTGTCGCGATTCTATCGCGGAACTGCCACATACGGCTTCGATGACTCCGCCCGCCGAAGAAACACAGCTCGTCATCAGTCGCAGCGTTGCGATTCCGCTCGCCGAGTTCGACGTCGAGTACGTTCGCAGCGGGGGGCCGGGCGGGCAGAACGTCAACAAGGTCAGCAGCAAGGCGCGGCTGCGGTGGCCGGTGGTCGTTTCGCCGAGTCTGCCGGAGGGCGTCAAGGAACGCTTCCTCACCCGCTACAAAAGCCGGCTGACGACCGATGGTGAGTTGATTCTCGTCGGCCAGCGTTACCGCGACCAGAAGAAGAACCTCGACGACTGCCTCGAGCGGTTGCGGGAGATGATCCGTGAGGTGCTCACCCCGCCGAAGACCCGCAAGCCGACGAAACCGACCCGCGGCTCTCAGAAACGCCGCGTCGAAGCGAAGCGGCAACGCTCGGAAACGAAAAAGCTGCGCGGCAAGCCGGCCGAGTAGCGCCGGCTGTGCCGGCCGCGTTTCGCGAACCACGTCCTGTTCGGCCCGACGGCCCACGGAGACTGCATGACCACGCTCGACGACGTGATGGCGGCGCTCAAGGCGAAAGGCAGCGTGCAAACGCGAAAAACCTATGCCCGTCACGGTGTGACGATCGACATGGACGGCGTCAGCATCGCCGACCTGAAAGTGATCGCGAAAGCGATCAAGGGCCGGCAGGATCTGGCGCTCGAACTGTTCGACACCGGTCATTACGACGCGATGTATCTCGCCGGCCTCGTCGCCGACGGGTCGAAGATGTCGAAGGCCCGGCTCGAATCGTGGGCGAAGCAGGCGACGGCCGCGCCGATTGCGGAGTACACCGTGCCCTGGGTCGCCGTCGAAAGTCCGTTTGCCCGCGAGCTGGCGCGGAGGTGGATCGACTCGAAACGGGAATCGATCGCCACGACCGGCTGGAACACCTGGTCGGGTCTCGTGGCGATTATGCCCGACGATGACCTCGATCTCGCCGAGATCAGGGCAATACTCGAGCGGGTCGTTCGGGAGATCGCCAAGTCCCCGAACAAAGTCCGCTACACGATGAACGGGTTCGTCATCGCCGTCGGCGGAGCCGTCAAGCCGCTGCTGAAGGAGGCGAAGGCGGCGGCGAAGAAGATCGGCGTCGTCACGGTCGACATGGGCGACACCGCTTGCAAAGTTCCGCTGGCGACCGCGTACATCGAGAAGATCGAACAGGCCGGCAAGGTCGGGTCGAAGCGGAAGGCGATGAAGTGCTGACGCGGCGCTCGTTCGAATCCAGGGCGATGTTCCTCCCGGAACAACCGGTACAAAACGTCGCTCGATCGACATCGTGACACCGCTCGAACCGGGATGTCTCTGAGTAGTGGGTCGGGTGACGGCCGAGTTCTTGCGAACGACGCATGAAGCTCGATGAAGTTCTCGTGAAATCGTTCGCGGACGAGAGGCGAGCGGTTTCCGAACGCGACTTCGTCAGTACAATCCCGCCGTCGCGGCACCGCTCGTTTCAGAATCGTGGCCGGTGTTCCGCGAAGCAGGGCGTCTGTCGTCGATCGACGTGCGCCACAGCCCTCGCGAAATCTATCGCGGCCTTCCAATGCGATTCGCCACGTCGGGCGATCGCAGAATCCTTCGATGCGCACGCCGACGGTCTCGACGGACGTCAGGCGTTTCGCGGACTGATCGAACCGTCGCAACTGGAGTTCCCGGATGACGAAGCCGTTCCGTTCCCGCCACGGATTCACGCTGATCGAGTTGCTGGTGGTGATCGCCATCATCGCCGTGCTCATCGCACTGCTGCTGCCGGCCGTGCAACAGGCCCGCGAGGCCGCCCGCCGCAGCCAGTGTCAGAACAACCTGAAACAGATGGGCCTGGCCTGCCATAACTTCCAGGACGTCTTCGGACACCTGCCCAACGGGGCACGAGACGGGAAATATAACGACTGGAGCTGCTGCAACGCGAAATTCATTCATGGATATAGCTGGAGCTTTCATATCCTGCCTTTCCTCGAACAGAACAATCTTTACGATCTCGGAATCGACGACGACGCCGACCCGGCCGTCGAGGCGAACAGCCACAAGGTGGTCGCTCGCCACGGCGTGCCGACCTACGCCTGCCCGTCCCGGCGTGCTCTGACGCCTTACGGATCGCAGTATTATCGGTCTGACTATGCCGGGAATGCGGGCGAACTCAGTGTCTCCGGCAGCACCGTCTGGTCGCGTGAAGGCACGCCGAACCTTGGCGGCGGCACCGATGAGAAGACCGGCGTCATCGTCCAGACGGACAAGGGCAAGGTCACCATCGAACAGATCAAAGACGGTTCGTCGAACACGCTGATGATCGGCGAAAAGGCGCTCCATCCGACCGAGCACGGCAAGAACGGCGGCGACAACGAGGCCTGGAACGACGCCGGCTGGGACCAGTGCGTGATCCGTATGACGGCCGGGCGGAACGCGAACGGCGACGTCTTCCCGATCGGCCTGCTTCCGGACATGCAGGCGCCGGTTGCGTCAGAGATTTCCGCGGCGACCATCTGGTACTGGAATTTCGGTTCGCCCCACACCGGCGGAACGATGTTCTGCTTTGGCGACGGGTCGGTGCGAATGGTCAGCAATCAGATCGACGGCATCACCTTGCATCACCTCGGCCACCGCGGCGACGGTGAGCCGGTCGGCGAGTTCTGATCGGCCGCGCTGCACGCCGGATCGGATGCTTTTGAGGCACACTGGAAATCGAGGAACAGGAATGAAGGCATCGTTCGCGACAATTGTGTTGAGCTTCGCGATGGCAGGCGCGCTGACCGGGTGCGGATCGGGCGAGGTGATGACGCCGACGGAGCTGTCTCCCTCGGAAGAGGAAATCGCGGACCAGGAAGCGTTGCAGGTCGAAAATGAAGAAAAGCTGCACGCACTGGATCAACAACAGCAAAAGTAAACCGGGATCGGAGTGACGAACGCCTTTCCCGCTTCGGGCGAGCGAAACGCGCTCCGAGACGCCGTTCCACACACGCAGAAACCCCGGTCGCTGTCGACCGGGGTTTCTGCATTGACGGCGGGCACAATATGCCCTTGGGCCGGTTCGTCCGCTACACTTTTGTTCGAGAAACCTCGACGCGGCCGAGTGAGCGGGAACGCTCTCTGACGGTCGCGGCGAAACGTCCGGTCTTCCGAGTCCGCTCGAAATGCTTCGGTTGCTGCGATATCTCTGGGCGTTCTTTCCGGGCACGATGATCGGGTTGCTGTGCGTGCCGCTGGCTGTGGCGGGCGGTGGACGATGTCGCGTCATTCGCGGCTGCGTCGAAGCGAGCGGCGGACCGGTGACGTGGTTCCTGCGCAACGGACTGCCGTGGATCGGGATGTGGGGCGGCGCGGCAGTGACGCTCGGGCATGTCATCCTCGGACAGAACGAACGCTGTCTCGACCGCAGTCGCGACCACGAACACGTGCATGTGCGACAGTATGAGCGCTGGGGGCCGCTCTTCCTGCCGGCCTACTTCGGCGCGAGCGCCTGGTTATGGTGCCGGGGTCGCCAAGCGTATCTCGACAACCCTTTCGAGCGAGAGGCGTTCGATTCGGTCGGCGGGCCGTCGTGCGAGGCGCCGCCAGCGTCGGACCGCGAGATTCGGACCCCTCACGGTTGACGTTGAGGAGACGACGGACTTTTCTCGGCCCGCACGTCGAGCTTGGACAAAGCACTGCCGAATCAGAACGGAGCCTTCGCTGCGACCTCTTGCCGCTGGCTGCGTCGAATCTCTCGCACCTTGTCCTGCCAGCAGACGCCGGCCATTTGCACGGTGACGTTCTTCGAGAAGCCGGCGTACGGCGCGATCTCATCGGGGTCGGCGATGGCGCGGACGAGGCCGTTACGGATGACGTACCGTCCGAATTCATGCTCGCGGACGATGGTCCAAGGCCGGCCGATCCGGTCTTCGCTGTAACTCACGAGGTCGCCGGGCTTCACACGGCCTTGCCCGGCAGGGGCGAAGACGGCAACAAGCCCGGTCACGCCGAGAAGGGCCGTCACGGCGAGCCAGTTGGTGGTGTTGGCGGAACGCCGATCTGCGCAGCGCAATACCCCGGCCGGCATGGCCGCCCCCTCTCCGTACAGAACGGATCGTGGAAACGCCGCGATGGAGACGGGCACCGCCGCGACGGGACAGGCGATCGGAGTGAGCGAGAGGTGAAGCCGGAAGCGCCCCGATGAACTCTCTCTCACGGTTCCCACCAGTACCGTTCCATGAACCGCGGGTAAAGAGGCAATTCAGGAATTTTTCAGACGGGCCTGGATGGCGGTCGACCTTGCCGATCGACCGTCAAG
>JBAQZJ010000113.1:0-10333 GCA_049790855.1 Planctomycetaceae bacterium
CAACCCTCAACCCTCAACCCTCAACCTTCAACCTTCAACCTTCAACCTCTCCCGCCTGCGTTGCAAAAAAACGCCATCGCACCGTTCAAACGTGAACTAAGTTACCACTGCGGCTACGGAACGTCCCGATGCGCGGGCCGTTCCAAATGGAATGATCCGCACCATCGAACGGCGAAGGCGGCAGCGCCAGTCCCGACCGTTCGAGGCCTGCCCCTCAGTTGCAATCCGGATCAATTCGAACGATGGTCACCACCAGCCCGGCCGCTCGCGGACTCGCCCGCAGCACCGAAGCATCGCAGGGCGACTTCGAGTCGCTCAAACGACTGATTCACAACAAGCTCGTCGACAAGCTCGACCTGACGAAGCTCGGGGCGCTCGACGGCATCACGCTTCGTCGCGAGATCCGGGCCGTCGTCGAGCATCTGTGCGATACCGAGAATCCGCTGCTCAACCGCAGCGAGCGGGAACGGCTGATCGAGGAAGTGCTCGACGAGACGTTCGGCTTCGGTCCGCTCGAAATCCTCCTCAAGGAAGAGGGCATCGCCGACATCATGATCAACGGGCCCAAGAACGTCTTCATCGAGAAGAACGGCCGGATCCAGAAGTCGAGCGTCACGTTTCGCGACAACGACCATCTGATGCAGGTGCTCGACCGGATCGTGTCGAAGGTCGGCCGCCGGATCGACGAGACCAGCCCGATGTGCGACGCCCGCCTGCCCGACGGCAGCCGCGTCAACGCGATCATTCCGCCGCTCGCCCTCGACGGGCCGAGCCTGACGATCCGCCGCTTCGGCTCGAACCCGCTCACGCTCGAAAACCTGCTGGGCTTCGGCGCCTTCACTCCCGAGATGGTGATGCTGCTCGAAGGAGCGATGAAGGCCCGGTTGAACGTGATCGTTTCGGGCGGAACCGGCTCGGGCAAGACGACGCTGCTCAACACGCTGTCGAGTTTCATCCCCGCCGACCAGCGAGTGATCACGATCGAAGACGCCGCCGAGTTGCAACTGCAACAACCGCACGTGCTGCGGCTCGAGACTCGTCCGCCGAGCATCGAAGGCAAGGGCCGGGTGACGGCGACCGATCTTGTGAAAAACGCGCTGCGGATGCGTCCCGACCGGATCATCATCGGCGAATGCCGCGGTCCCGAGGCGCTCGACATGCTTCAGGCGATGAACACCGGCCACGAAGGCTCGCTGACCACGATTCACGCCAACACGCCCCGCGACGCGGTCAGCCGCCTGGAGACGATGATCAGCATGGGCGGCATCGAGCTGCCGATCCGGGCGCTGCGACACCAGTTCGCCAGCGCCGTGAACCTGATCATTCAGGCGAACCGGCTGCAAGGCGGCCCGCGGAAGGTGACGCACATCACCGAGGTCGTCGGCATGGAAGGCGACACGGTGATCATGCAGGACATCTTCCTGTTCCACATCGACGGTGTCGACGAGAACGGCAAGGCCTTCGGACACTTCGAGGCGACCGGCGTCCGACCGAGCTTCATGCCCCGTCTCGAACAGGCGGGCATCCGCCTGCCCACCAATTTGTTCGCCGCACGCTTCCTCGGAAGGTAGGGCGGGCCTCGGCCCGCCGACGGTCATTACAGGTACGATTGGTGGGCCGAGGCCCGCCCAACAGGTCAACCTCATGTTCAGCTCTTCCACGATCGTCGCCGTGACCGTGTTCGCCGCCGTCGCGACGTTGGCGGCGGCGGTGCTGGTCTGGGTTCGCGAGCGGAGCAAGACCGCGACCGAGGAACGGCTCGCTCAGCTCACCGGACGCAAGCCCGTCGACGGTTCGCTGACCCGCAACGAACTGATGCGGGAAGGATTCGAAGGCGTCGCCGGGACTCTCGGCGGATTCGGGGCGAAGTTCGGCGATGCCCGCAAGTTTCTTGAGCAGGCCGATTCGCCGCTCCGACCGCAGGCGGTCGTGGGTGCGATGATCGGGTGCGCCGTCGGCGGCGTGCTGCTGGCCCTGATCGGACACGCCCCCGCTCCGCTGTTGCCGCTGGCGGCGATCGTCGGCGGACTCTTGCCGCTCGGCTGGCTCTGGTGGCGTCGGCGGGGGCGGTTCAAGGCATTCGCCAAGCAACTTCCCGATGCGCTGGAGCTGATCGGCCGGGCGCTCCGCAGCGGACACAGCCTCGCTTCGGGAATGCACGTTGTCGTCGCCGAGATGCCCGCCCCGGTTTCGACCGAGTTCAGCCGGGCCTATGAGGAACAGAATCTCGGCATCCCGATCGAACAGGCGCTCAAGAACATGCTGGGGCGCATGCCGAACCTCGATTTGAAGTTCTTCGTGACGGCCGTCGCCATCCAGCGGCAGGCGGGAGGCGACCTCGCCGAGATTCTCGACAAGATCAGCTACATCATCCGCGAGCGGTTCAAGATTCTCGGGCAGGTCCAGGCGCTCACCGGCGAAGGCCGGATCAGCGGCGTCGTCCTGATGGGCCTGCCGATCGCCCTGTTCGTCGCCGTCTACTACTTGAACCCGACCTACGTCATGCTGCTGTTCACCGAGGAACTGGGCCGCCAGATGATCGCCGGCGCCGCCGTCCTGCAGGTGCTCGGCGCCGTCACGATCAAGAAGATCGTCAATATTAAGATATAGCGAATAGGGAATGACGAATAGGAGATAGGAAATAGTCGTTCACCCTCAACTCTCAACTTTCAACCCTCAACCTTCGCCCCATGTCGATTCAAACGTTACTGCCATACGCGGTGTTCGGTGCGATCACTCTGGGCGGCTGGGGATTGATTGACTTCCTGTCGAAGCGGCGATCGCGGGCCGAGGAACGGCTCGACGAACTCCGCGATCCGCGCCGGCGGTCTCGCGATGCCGTCGACGAGAAGTCGAGCATGGCCGGCCTGTTTGAAAAGGCCGCCCCCGGGCTGGCGAAAGCCTTGCAGCCGAAGACCGAGTTGGAGCAGAACAAGCTCAAGATCCGACTGGCGAACGCGGGCTATAACAACCCAGGCGCTCCGCAGCTCTTTCTGGCGTTGAAGACGTCGCTGCTCGTCGTGGGGGGACTCATCGGTTCCGCGTACGGCCTGCTGGCGTACGGACTCGAACTGAAAGGCGTCGCGGCGTTCGTCGTCGGCGGCGGCATCGGCTTTTACCTTCCCGAACTGCTCCTCAAGCTCAAGATCTGGAAACGCCAGGAACAGGTCTTTCTCGGACTGCCCGACGCGCTCGACCTGCTCGTGGTGTGCGTCGAGGCCGGCCTCGGCCTCGACGCCGGCATGCGGCGCGTCGCCGAGGAGCTGGGCGACACCCACACGGCGGTCTGCGGCGAGCTGAACCTCGCGAACATGCAGTTGCAAATGGGCCGACAGCGGCGCGACGTGTTGCACGATCTCGGCGTGCGAACGGGCGTCGACGATATGAAGGCGCTCGCTGCGATCCTGATTCAGGCCGACAAGTTCGGCTCGTCGATCGCCCAGGCCTTGCGGGTGCAATCGGACGGCATGCGGATCAAACGGCGTCAGATCGCCGAAGAGAAAGCCCAGCAGACCGCCGTGAAGATGATCTTCCCGCTCGTGTTGTTCATCTTTCCGGGGATTTTCGTCGTCCTGGTCGGTCCGGCGGCGATCATGCTCAAAGAAGGCTTGCTCTCGAGCTGAGCCGCGCCATCGCACCTGCGTCGCCTCGCGGGAGGACGTCGACCGTGTCGCCCAACGAACCGTCTCCCGACTGGGTCTCGGCGCTGACGGGTGCGCTGACGGCGCATTTCACGGCGACTGCGCTGCCCGCCCCCATGGGCGCCCATGTGCAGCGGTCAAAGGACGGGTCGTCGGGCGGCGTCTGGGAAGTGAGCGTCTTCTACGGCAAGACCGAGATTATCGGCGGTCCGCAGGACGGACACCGGACCGATACGTCGTTCTGGCTCGACCTGACCGGCCTGTGCAACCTGTTCGAGCAGATCAACGCCTTCTATTGGCAAGCCTCCCCGCTCGGCTCGGGCGACGACCTCGGCCCGCACGTGGGAGTCGAAGGCGTGTTTCGCGGCCACCCGGTGCGCGTCCGCCTGCTGGCGAAAGCACCGTCGCAGTTCCCCGCTGCGCGCTCGGCCGATACGCTCCGGGGAAAGTTCTTCGACTTGTGGTGAACGCCTCCGACACGCCTCCGACGGTCGTGGCTCAACAACGGGCATCCTATAATCGGTGTCCCACACGATCGCCGTCACATCAGTCGTCGTTGCCCGCATGGCCCGCTTCTTCAAGTTCAAATCGACCGATGACCTCGCGGCGGAGGCCGCGCGGCTGGGCGTCGAGCTGCCTCTGAACGACGATCTATCACCTCTGTTCCAGCCGGTCGCGATCGGTCGACTGACGGCGGGGAACCGGCTCGCGGTGCAGCCGATGGAAGGCTGCGACGGCACGCGGGACGGGCACCCCGACGAACTGACGTACCGCCGCTATCGCCGATTCGGCGCCGGCGGCGCGAAACTCATCTGGGGCGAGGCGACGGCGATCAGCGACGAAGGCCGGATGAACCCGCGTCAGCTGTGGATCAACGAACGGACGGCCGGCGACCTGGCCCGGATGCTCGACGAGTGCCGGGAAGCGCATCACGCCGCCTTCGGCAGCAGCGACGGCCTCGTCGTCGGGCTGCAACTCACGCATTCCGGCCGCTGGGGATATAAGAGACCGCTTCTGGCGACGCGCGACGCGCTGCTCGATCCAGTGACGATCGACAAGTCGACTGGGCGTCGCATCGACGACTCGTACCCGACGCTCACCGACGACGAGCTTCGGCGGATCGAAGACGAATACGTCGCCGCCGCGAAGCTCGCCCGCCGGGCCGGCTGCGACTTCATCGACCTGAAGCAGTGCCACCGCTATCTGCTGAACGAGTTGCTCGCTGCGACGCAGCGGCCCGGCCCTTACGGCGGCAGCCTCGAGAACCGCACGCGGCTGATCCGCAACGTGATCGGCCGGATTCGCGACGAAGCGCCCGGCCTGATCCTTGCCAGCCGGATGAACGCCTACGACGGCGTTCCGTTCCGCAAAAAACCCGACGGCGACGGCGAGCCGGTTCCTTGTGACACGCCCATTACCGGCAGCTTCGGGACCGACCTGCGCGAACCCTCTCGCGAAGATCTGCAAGAGCCGATCGAAGTCGCGAAACGGCTCGTCGAATGGGGTGTGTCGCTGCTCAACGTCACCGCCGGCAATCCGTACGCCAGCCCGCATTTCGTCCGGCCCGCCGAGAACCCGCCGATCGACGGCTACGACGCCCCCGAGCATCCGTTGCTGGGCGTCGCCCGCCACTTCCGACTGACGAGGGCGATCCAGCGGGCGGTCTCGATTCCCGTCGTTGGAAGCGGCTACAGTTGGCTTCAGGACTACGCATTTTTTTCGGGCGCGGCGAACGTCGCGGCGGGAGACGTCGCGATCGTCGGCTACGGCCGCGGAACACTGTCGCATCCTGATTTCGCCCGGTCGCTGCAAGAAACGGGCCGGCTCGACCGTAAACGGATTTGCCGGACTTTTTCCTACTGTACGAACCTGATGCGAACGAAGGATCATCCCTTGGGTCAGTACGCGACGGGCTGCCCACCGTTCGACAAGGACGCTTACGGCACCTTGTGGAAAGAAGCCCAAGCGAAGCTCCTCGCGAAGGCCGCTCGGGACCGGGAAAATTCCGATGTCAGTCTCGATTGACTTTTTGCGACTTCATGCTGAAAATCCCTCGACGATTCATCGATGTGCATGGATGGGTTTTGTCTGCGGGCAGCTCCGTCATCCCCCCTCCGGCACTTGCGCACTCGGCGGAAGAACCCGCCGGGTGCGTTTTTCGTTTTTGGCGCACATAAAGAAACCCGGCTTCTTCAAGAAGCCGGGTTTCTTTATGTGACGGTCCCACCGGACGCAGCCGGTGGGCTTCACGCGATCTCCCAACCTTTGCGATAGGCGGGGCGGATCAGTTTCGCGGCCTCGGGGGCGTTCGTCGCTTCGAGCTTCGCCGCGTTCCATTCGAGCGGCTGGCCGAGCCGGTGGGCGACGACGCCCAGCAGGACCGTTTCGGTCAGCGGACCCGAGTAGCCGAAGTGACACGTCGTCGGCTCGCCGGTCTTGCAGGCGCGAATCCATTCGGCGTGATGGCCGATCGAGTCGGGGATCGACTTCTCGGGCGCTTTCCAGTCGGCGAACTTCTCTTCGGGAGACAGCTTGAACCCGCCGTAGTCGGCGAACATCTGCCCCTCGTCTCCGACGAACAGCACGCCCGCGCCCGGAAGCTTGATGCCGTGCAGTTCCGTCGGAATCCGGTCGCCGTCGGACCAGGTCATCTTCACCGCCGGCCGGTCGCCTTTCGCCGGGAAGTCGTAGACGACGGTCAATCCCGTGGGAGCGGTTTCCGGGTGCGGCGGCGGGCCTTCAGCGGCGATGCGGGTCGGGGCGTCGAGGGCAAGCGCCCAGAAGACGAGGTCCATGTAATGGCAGCCCATGTCGCCGAGCGTGCCCGAGCCGAAATCCCACCAGCGGCGCCAGTTCGCGGGATAGTAGGTCGTGTGATGGGGCCGTTCGGGCGCCGGACCGAGCCACAAGTCCCAGTCCAAGGTCGATGGAACAGGCTCGGCGGCCGTCGGCCGCTCTCCACCGCCCCAGATTTTTCCGACCCAGACATGCACTTCGCGGACAGGGCCGATCGCGCCGGCCTGAATCGCTTCGACAACCCGCCGGTAGTTGTCACTGGCGTGAATCTGCGTGCCGAGCTGCGTCGGCAGGCCCTTCTCCTTCGCCAGATCGGTGACGAGCCGCGTCTCCCAGACGTTGTGCCCCAGCGGCTTCTCGACGTAGACCGGCAAGCCGCGTCGCAGGGCGTTCACCGCGACCGGCACGTGGACGTGGTCGGTCGTGGCGACGACGACGCCGTCGAGCTTCTCCGCGTCGAGCAGCTTGCGGAAGTCTTTGTACTTCGTCGCCTGCGGATACGCCTTGAACGCCTCCGAGGCCCGCAGTTCGTCGACGTCGCACATCGCGATGATGTTCTCGGTCGCGACGCCCTGCACGTTGCTGAAGCCGCGACCGCCGACGCCGACGCAGGCGACGTTCATCTTCTCGTTCGGCGACCTGCTCGCCCAGGTGAGCGCGGGACGGCCGACGTACAGCCCGGCCCCGATCGCCGCCGCGGATTTAAGGAACGTTCGACGGGAAGAGCGATGCGACATGGCGATTCCTTTTCGTGTTGGTGAACAGCGCCGTTCGACAGCAGGAAAGCCCACCGGTTGCAACCGGTGGGCTTGAAGGTCACTTCGCGTCGCCCTCCTTGGCGGGGAACTTCCAGACCGGCCCCTCATCGCGCACCTCGCGATGCCGATCGACAAGCAGCCGCGAGTAGCGTTCGAGCCGGTCTCGCTGCCGGGTCGCGAGGTCGTTCGTCTGGGCGCGGTCGGTCCGCAGGTCATACATCTCGAACTCGCCGAGCTGCGCCGCCTTGATGACCTCCATCGTCCGCGGGCTGACGTTTTCGCGGGTGTGGTTCGTCTCGGCGTCGGGCGCGATGCGATGTCCGAGCACGACGTAATCATCGATCCGCATCACCGCTTTCGGATCGCCGAGCGAGTTGAAGTAGTCCCACGCGAGCGGCTTCTCGCGTGCGAAGCGCTCACCGGCGAACAGCGGCACGAGGCTCGTGCCGTCGAGTGGGCGATCGGCCGGCGGCGCGACGCCCGCCAGCTCGCAAAGCGTCGGCAGCAGGTCGAGCGAGCAGACGGGCACGTCGTTCACCTCGCCCGCCGGCAGGACGCCCGGCCAGCGGACGATTCCCGGCACGCGGATGCCCCCTTCGTACAGCCAGAGCTTCCGCCCCCGCAGCGAGCCGGTCGAGCCGTAGCAATGATCGCTGCGACTGAGCGTCTCGGGTCCGTTGTCCGACGTGAACACCACGAGTGTCTCGTCCTCGACGCCGCGGTCCTTCAGAGCCGCCAGCAAGCGGCCGACGGCGGCGTCCATGTTCGTCACGTTCGCGAAGAACTCGGCCTGCTTCTCGTTGCGGGCCTGCGATCCCTCATCGTCGAGGTAGGTCGCCGTCAGGTCGGCCGGCGAGGCGATCCGCTCGTGCGGTTCGTGAAAGCAGACGTACAGAAAGAACGGCGACTCGTCCGAACGTCCCTCAAGCCAGCCGATCGCCTCGTCGGCGACGAGCTGGCATGAGAATCCTTCCAGCGGACCGACCTCTTGGCCGTTGCGGACGAAGTTCGTCGGGTTCTCGTGGGTTGGCCGCGCGTTGTTCTGCGTGCTGAACCAGTGATCGAAGCCGTGATCGCCCGGCTGCGGCTGCTCGTCGCTGTTGAACTTACCGTTGAGGTGCCACTTGCCGGCATGGCAGGTGTCGTATCCGGCCTGCTTGAGCAGTTCCGGAATCGTGAATTCGCTTGTCGGCAGATACGCGACGTGTCCGTCGGGAATCCAGTCGTAGACGCCCGCCCGGCTCGGCGTGCGTCCGGTCATCAGCCCGGCCCGCGACGGCGAGCAGACCGGCGAGGCCGAATAGCACGACGTCAGCCGCACGCCCTCGCTCGCCAGTCGATCGAGATTCGGTGTCCGCATCACCGGATGCCCGAAGCAGCCGAGGTCGCCGTACCCGAGATCGTCGCACAGAATTACCAGCACGTTCGGCTTCGACCCGGCGAGTTCGTCGCGAGATTTGGCGTGACCCGTCGCAGAGACGACGAGAGCGGCGATTGTTGCAAGCGTTCGGATCGTCATGGTGGAGGCCCGTCGTATATTGGTCAGTCGTGAGAGCGAGGGTGACGCTCTTACTCACTCCTTCGGAATCCGCATCAATGTGTAATACGCCTCGGTATGCAGCAGCGGCTGGCCGTCGTGAGAGCGGACGCCATCGAGATGCAGTTCGTGGATGTGGCCGCGCTGCAATCCGTCGATGCGCAGTTGAACGCGCAGTCCGTCGCTGCTGACTTCCGCCGCTTTGAGGGTGGGCGTCGTGTGCTCGATCTCGGGGCCGCCGTATTGCGACTGGAAGGCGTAGGTGTAGGTCGAGAGCTTGTACGAGGCGACGTCGAACGCCGTTTCGAGATCGACCGGCTCGGTGAACAGCAGTTCGAAGCCGTCGGGTCGGGCGTGCATTTCCAGAACCTCGAACGGCGTCTTGCCGGTCCAGTCGAGCCGCTCGATCGCGAACTCTTTCGGCCCTCGCGAACCCCAGCCGCGGTTCGTCCCGCCGGCGAACAGGTGGCCGCCAGACGTGAACTCGAGGGGGACGCTGCCCGAGGCGAACCCCGCGCGAAACGGAAAGCAGACGCCCTGATAGAAGCCGTCCACCTGTTCGAGAAAGACTCGCATCACCGTGCTGTGCGTCTGGTCGGCGACGAACAACTGATTCATGAACGGGCCGAACTTGCCGGCCGTCGTGTCGCAGGCGACGCCGGCGGCGCTTTGTCCCATCTTGGCATAGGGAAACAGCACGGCGGGCGGCACATATTGCGGAATGCGGTCGGCTTCGAGGTGGAACCGGCTGCCCGAGTTCGGCTCGACGGGCTTCTCGCCCATCGCCGCCGTCACTTCGGGAAGCTCGTACCAGCGATTGCCGCCGGGATGTCCCTGAAACGAACCCGGCTTCAGATGCTTGAGCGAGCACGTGCCGTTCCACGGCCCCTGGTTGTCGGTATAGAACATGTCGCCCGCGGCGTTCAGGCCCATGCCGCCCGGCGAGCGAAGACCGCTGCACGTCGGAATCATCTCACCATCGGGCGTGATGCGAACGCACCAGCCGCGATAGGGCACCTCGCTGCTGAAGCTGCCGGTCAGACAGAAGGTCGCCCACAGGTTGCCGTCGCGGTCGAACTTCGAGAGGAAGGCATACTCGTGGTAATCGCCGCTGACGCTCCAGTCGTCGCAGACGGTCTCGAACTCGTCCGCCTTGCCGTCGCCGTCGGAATCGCGAATTCGCGTCAGCTCGCAGCGCTGCAGGACGTAGAGCCAGCCGTCTTTGAACGCCATGCCGAGCGGCTCGTGCAGTCCGTGCGCGAAGCGAACGAACTTCGCCTGCGACACGTCGTCGGCGAGCGGATTCGCGATCATCCAGATCTCGCCCCGCCGCGAACAGACGGCCATCCGCCCGTCGGGCATCAACTGGAAACCGCCCGGCTCGATCACTTCCCCTTCGGGAATTGTGAAGGTGCGGATCGGGTAATAGTCGTCCTCCGTCGGCTCCGCGGCGGCGAGCGATGTCGTGACCAACGCCAGAAGTGCGCCAAGGAACTTCAGAAAATGGAATCTGCGTCCCGCGCTCTGCGTGGGACGGAATGGATGCGACGCTCCGCGTCGCGTGAACCTGGTTTCAACGTTCCTCGCGACGCAGTAGGGTG
>JBAQZJ010000114.1:0-5267 GCA_049790855.1 Planctomycetaceae bacterium
CCTCACCCCTGACCCCTCTCCCCAGGGAGAGGGGGACTGACCCGCTGCGATGACCGAACTCAAACGTCAAAGTTCATTAGGGAACGCTCTTCAGGGCGCTCTTACTGCACGGCGAGGATCTGGCTCGTCTCGGCGTCGACGAACACTTCGAGATCGGGACGGTGTCCGCCCGATTTGAGATCGACGCGAACGGCGGCCCGGCCCCGATCGCGATCGCCGCCGACCAGGTAGACGCACTGCGTCGCGTCGTCGATGAGCGACGCGTCGACGCCCAGCCGTTCGGTGACGACGCCTTTGGCGTCCTCGACGCTCAAGGCTTCCGGCGAGCCGCTGACGGTCAGTGCATCGGGCGGAATCACGTTCGACTCGACGGCCGTCAGTGTGCCGTCTTTGAAGTAGAACTTGACGCCGTTGCACGACAACGGAATCTGTTTTCCGTCCGCTTCGACGACCTGCGAGAAACGGATCATGCCGTCGGTCGACGCCGCCTCGTCGCGTTTCAGGACGACGCCCGGCCCGACCAGCGCTTGCAGTTTTTCATCGGTGAGTCGCCCGCTGTCGTCGGTCATCGGCATTTCGGAAGCGACCTCGAGACCGGTGATTCGCTCGACTCGCTTCTCGTTCGGGCTGAAGCGGACGACGGCCGACTTCTCGCTGCCGGCGAGCAGGTTGGTCACGGCCTTCGCTGCGGCGGTTTCGGCTGGCGACGACGCTTTGACTTCCATCGTTCTCGCGTCGGCGGAGATCTTCAGTGCGTCCGCCCGGCGTTCTGCCGAGATTCCCTGACGAAGCTGACCGACCGGGGTCGCCGCCAACGTCTCGCGGTCCTGCTCGCCGAGATTCTCCGTTCCGCCCTCGGCGAGCTTGCGATCGATCGATCGAAGGCTCTTCAGCACTTCGACCTCGTCCGGTTGGACCCGCGGAGCCAGTTCGATCACCGTGCCGTTCCCGGCTCGCGCCACATTGCGGGCCGCGATTTCCGGCGGGCCGGCCGCGGGCGGAGCGTTGTTGCCGTCGTTGACGGCGACGACGGCCTGCCCCGTCGCGAGATTGACGTCGGTGACGGCGATGTCGGTTTTGCTTCCGTCATAGCCGCGCGAGCCGGCGCGGAACTGCGGGTCGTCGCTGAAGTCGTCGCCGGTTCCGAACAGGTCGCCGCCGTCGAACCGATTGGACCCGGTTTCCAGATGCTGCTGGCGGTCGGCCTGAATCAACGCGACGAGCGCGTGTTTCGGTCGGAAGCCGGTTCCCGCAGGATTCGGACGCGAGGCCGAGTCGTTCTGCCCCTGATCGGCCGGTGCGAACGGCCAGTTCGGCGACGCGGCGCCGACGTGTTCGTCGACGTGCCAGATCGCCAGGCCGCCGGGATTGAAGTCGGCATCCCAGTTGATGCGACCGGGCATCGACCAGGTCGAGTCGCGATACTCGATCAGGAAGAACTCCTTCCCGTCGGTGCCGGGCACGTCGACGTTGTAAACCAGATTTCGCTGCTGAACCGGCTCCAGCGCGACCGGCGTCGTCGCGTCGATCGGCTCGATCTGCGCCCAGCCCATCAGCGCTTTGCACCAGGCCGACATATGCACCGGCGTCGCCGCATGCACGCCGTCGGCCCCGTAGCTGCCGCCGGCCATCAGGCAATAGTTGCCGACGCCGGCCGAGTCGGCGCCGCCGCTCGGCGTGCGGTCGTAAAGGTCCGGCAGACCGAGTGCGTGGCCGTACTCGTGGCAGAAGACGCCGATGGGAATGATTTGCGGCAACGCCGACGACGATCCGCAAGCCAGCCCCGGCTGGACCGTGTAATCGTCGATGAGGATGTGTTGAGCCGTTCCGTTCGGGCCGAGCACGGGCTGGCCGAGCTCATCCTTGCGAACGTCGTTCGTGGCATACGGGCTGCCGCCGCTGGCACCGAACTCGCTGTACTGAAACGAATGCGACCAGATGTTCGAGGTGTCGCATTCGCCGCCCGTCTCGGGATGCACGACGAACACCGTGTCGACGACGCCGTCGTCGTCACCCGAGTTCGGAAGGCCGTCGGGTCCGTCGTTGTCGAACTGGCCGAAGTCGGCGACGGCGTCGGCCTGATCGAACGTCGATTGCAGCAGGTCTCCCATGCGTTCGCCCAGCCCGTTGTTTCCGCCTTCATAGAAGGCGTCGTCTCGCGGCATCCGGAACCAGCCGAGCACTTCGCCGTTCGGAACGAACACGCCGTTCGAAATGTCGCGATAGTACTGCGTGAGCGTCGGTCGCGGCGGCGAAGGCGGCGCGCCGGGCGGATCGAACAGCACGCGCTGGTGCTCGGCGACGTCGAACTTGTGCGGGCGGTTCGAGAACTCGACGCACAACACGGGAATCGACCGAGTTCCACGAATCGACAGGTTCACTCCCGGCGCAAGTCCGAACCGCCCCGCCTCCATCGCCGCACGCAACAATCGCAGCCGTTGGACTTCGCGAAGGTACCCCGCCTGCGGGATGAACTCCTCGACGACGGCTTCTGCCGGCTGAGCAGGCCGTCGCTGCTCAGGCGGAGCTGCCGTCAGTCTTCCGCCCGGCAGCATGACGGCGAACAACGCGAGTGCGCAAACACGTCGAGACATCGTCGGCTCCTTCTTGGGAACACACGACCACCGCACAAGTGATCGCGAAAGACGACGTCGAAGAGGCGCGCCCGGCAGAGAGATTCTTCAGCCGAATCGCCTTGGGGAGACGGGGGATCGAAAGAGGCGGGCATCGGGGGAAAGCCCCCGTTCCCCCCGATCCCCCGTCTCCCCTCGGCGGCGCTTCTGCGGCAGCCCGTGCCGACACGCGCTCTCTGACGGCCGCGGCTCTGATCGCGGAGGAGCGTCTTGAATCGCGTCACGCCGATTGCACGCCGGGTTTCCCGGCTTCGGTCGCGAACCGGGCGCGGGTCACAAGCGGGGCGCCGGGTTGGGTGACGTCTTCGACGACCTGATAGGCGCTCTGCCAGAGATCGTGGCTCAGTTCGCACTGCACGTAGCCGCGCTCGCCGTTGAAGAACTTGACGAACGGGTTGTCGGCCTGCATGCCGGCGGCATATTCCTCGCCGCGGCTGCCGTTGCCGCTCGAGCTGATCGACGTGCCGACGTACTCGGTCGCGACCACGGGCGATTCGGCATCGCCAAGGTGCAAATCGTTCGCCCAGTTGCTGTGGATGTCGCCAGTGATGACGACCGGATTGCTGACCGCGGCCTCGTCGAAGAAATTCAGCAGCCGTCGGCGATTCGCTTCGTAGCCCGGCCACTGATCCATGCTGCGCTTCACCGCCTCTTCCGGGTCGCGGTCGACCGGGGCGAACATCACCTGCTGGGCAAGCACGTTCCACGTCGCCTTCGACGCGGCAAGTCCGTCGGTCAGCCACTTCTCCTGCGCTTCTCCGAGCAGCGACCGGCTGGGATCGAGCGCCTCGTCGCAGGGCAGTTTCTTCCCGTCGCCGCACGGTTGATCGCTGCGGTACTGCCGCGTATCGAGCACATGGAAGTCGACGAGACCTCCGAACGGCAACTTGCGGTAGAGCTGCATAGCCGGGCCTTTCGGGAACGTCGCTTTCCGCAGCGGCATGTGCTCGTAGTAGGCCTGATACGCCGCTGCCCGCCGCTCGAGGAACTCCTGCTCGGAGACGTGCGACTGTTCGGAAATCGCGCCGGCGCAGTTGTTGTCGAACTCGTGGTCGTCCCAGGTGACGATCCACGGAAACGCAAGGTGCGTCGCCTGCAGGTGCTCGTCGGTCTTGTACTGGGCGTGCCGGTTGCGGTAGTGGTCGAGCGTGACGATTTCCGGCCCGACGTGCTTGCGGATCTGACGGTCGCGGCCGGCCCCTTCGTAGATGTAGTCGCCCAGGTGAATGACGAGGTCGAGCGGCTGTTTCGCCATGTGCTCGTAGGCGGTGAACAGCCCCGATTCGTAATGCTGACAGCTTGCGAACGCGAACCGCAGCCGGTCGGTCTTCGCGCCGACCGTCGGAGCCGTCCGAGTCCGGCCGACGGGGCTGATCTCGTGACCGACCTTGAACTGATAATAATAGCCGCGACCCGGCTTCAGCCCTTCCGCTTCGACATGCACGCTGTGAGCGAGATCGGGTTCGGCGACGGCGACACCCTTCTGCACGACCTTCGTCATCCGCTCGTCGTCGGCGATCGTCCACGAGACTTCGACGGCCTCGTGGGGCATCCCGCCGCCGTTCAGCGGATCGGGGGCGAGCCGCGTCCAGAGCACGACGCCCGTCGGCGTCGGATCGCCCGACGCCACGCCGCAGGCGAACGGATAATCCTGCAGCTTCGGGAACCGCTTCAGCAATCCGTAGCTCGGGCCGGGCAACGTCGACCAGGCGGCGAGAGCGGCAGCCGATTGAAGGAACGAGCGGCGGGAAAAGGCGGTCATGGGGAATTCCGTTCGGGAATCGCGGAATCAACGGGCGGGAAGGCTCCTAACCTGCCACAACTCACCCCGAACGTCCACTGATTCCGGGCGACCTTCACGGTTTCTTCGTGAAGTCACCTGCACCCCGAACGCGCTCCCGAATGGTCGCGGCTAAACAAAACTCGCGACCTCCAATATCCGACCTCCGACCTCCGACCTCCCATATCCCATACCCTATTCCCCCCTCTCAAACCGACACCCCTCCTGCGGACCGAACCGCGTCCCCGTCAAGATCTCCGGGCCGTCTTCGGTCAACAGCACGGTGTGTTCGAACTGGGCCGAAAGTTTGCGGTCGGCGGTGCGGACGGGCCAGCCCTTCTTGTCGTCTTTGACGGTTCGCCAGGTGCCGGCGTTGAGCATCGGCTCGATCGTGAAACACATGCCGGGCAGCAGCACCTGCTTCATGCCGCTGCGATACGGGAAGTGCGGGATGCCCGGTTCGGTGTGGAACTCGCGGCCGACGCCGTGCCCCTGATATTCGCGGACGACCCCGTACCCGCACAGCCGGGCGAACTCGGTGATCGCGCGGCCGACCTCGTAGATGGTCGTGTAGGGTTGTGCGGCACGAATGCCGACGTGCATCGCCTCGAACGTCGCGCGGACAAGCCGGCGGGCTTCGTCCGAGCAGTTGCCGACCAGAAACATCTCGCTGCTGTCGCCGTAGAAGCCGTCGACGACCGTCGTCGCGTCGATGTTCACGATGTCGCCGTCGCGAAGCGTCGTGCCGTCGGGAATGCCGTGACAGACGACGTCGTTCACGCTGGTGCAGAGCGTCTTCGGGTAGCCCTTGTAACCGAGACACCCCGGCCGATGACCGTTCTTCAGCGTGAACT
>JBAQZJ010000115.1:0-8219 GCA_049790855.1 Planctomycetaceae bacterium
TGTACTGGCGACGGTCGCGAACGGCCGATCCCGAATAGATGGGTGAGCCGACCGCTCGATCGCATCCCGGAAAGGACACGACGCGCCCAAGACGATCACCACTTGACAACACGCTCTTCATAGATGGCCCGACCGTATTACGGTCGCGGTTCCGGAGCGACTTCACGGTGCCAGCCGACGACGCGCCCGGAAAGCCGCTTCACGACGTCGGGGTGGTCCGCGGCCAGATTGCGTTCCTCGCCGGGGTCGTTCGACAGGTCATAAAGTTGCGGACGGGAGCCGTCCGTTTCGACCAGCAGCTTCCAATCACCGTCGCGAATCGCCAGGTCGGGCCAGGCGCCGTTGGGGCCGGGACGGTCGGGCGGGCGGTTCCATAGGAGCGGTCGGTCTCGCTCGGGCTGCTTCGCGCGGCCGACGAGCGCCGCCGAAACGTCGATGCCATCGAGGGCGACGCCTTCCGGCGGCTCCACGCCGGCGAGGCTCAGCAGCGAGGGAGAAACGTCGACCGCGCCGATCACCGCCTCGTCATCGACGCTCCCCTGGCGGTCGTCGGGCATCAGCCCCGGCGCCCAGGCGATGAGCGGCTCGCGGATGCCGCCCTCGTAAAGTTGTCCCTTGTGTCCGCGGAACGGACCGGCGGAACCTGCGCCGGGCTCGGGACCGTTGTCGCTCGTCAGCAGGATCAGCGTGCTCTTGCGCAGTTCCGGATCCTCGCGGATGAAATCGAACAACGGGCCGAGCTGGTCGTCCATGTTCTCGATCACGCCGGCGTACATCGCCGCCCGGCCGCTGTCGCAGCGAAACTCCGGCGGAGGCTCGTGCGGCGAGTGGACATCGTCGGGCCAGACGTTGACGTAGAACGGCTTGTCGGCGTCTTTCGCCTGTTCGATGAAGTCGATCGCGCGATCGGAGAACGCCTTGGTGACGTCGTACCGCTTGATCCAATGGATCTCGCCGCGTCCGAGCTGCTCGCTGCCCAGCTCCAGGCCGCGTTTGCCGCCGGCGTCCTGATGGATCGTGTCGAAGACGCCCAGCACGCGCTCGCCGAGTCCTTCGAACTGCGTCAACGACTCGTCGAAGCCGTACTCGGAAATCAGCGGCGCCTCGCCGACGTCGCGCTGGCCGCCCATGTGCCATTTTCCGAAGTGGCCGGTCGCGTAGCCGGCCGATTGCAGACGCCGGGCGAGCGTCGGCGCCGCCGGGTCGAGCCACTGCTGCATGCCGCGCTGGCGGTTCGCCTTTCGATGATTCAGGAACGACGTGATGTCCCAGCGGGCCGGGTACTGCCCCGTCGTGATGCCGACCCGCGACGGCGAGCAGATCGGCGCAGCCGAGTAGTACTGTGTGAAGCGGATGCCCTCGGCGGCGAGCCGGTCGATGTGCTGCGTCGTCACCTGCTCGTTGCCGTAACAACTCAGATCGCCGTACCCCATGTCGTCGATCAGCACGACGATGAAGTTCGGACGCGGGGCGTCGCTCGCCGAGGCGGCGACCGCTGTTGCGACGACGAGCAGGACGGCGGCGAGCGTTGCGAATCGGTGCATGATGTCCCTGACGTCGGCGGTTGATTCGGAAGTGCAGGGTCCGCGCCGCGGACCCTGCTCAAAGCGGATCGTCCCTCGTTGGAGCGAAAGGCGACGGATTTCAGCGAACGATCCAATCCTTCGGCGCTACGAAGCCCTGGCGACCCTCGCCGTAGGGCTTGACGTGCTCCGTGGACCGCAGGCGGCCGAACTCGACCAGCCGTTCTTGAAGTGCCTCGACACGGTCGGGGTGCTTTCCAACGATGTCTGATTCCTCTGTTGGATCGTCGGCAAGATCGTAGAGTTCGTAGACCGTTTCCGGACCCGGCGGCATCACGTCGCGGCCTTTCGCGACGAGCTTCCAGTCGCCGAGGGCCACGGCCGCCTGCGCCTCGTTCCCGTGAGCGATGTAGCTGAACCATGGCCGCGTCGCGACGGGTTCGATACCTCTCAGGATGTCGAGCACGTCGATGCCGTCGATCGACGGGGCTTCGGGATCACGTGCCGCACCCGCGATACCGGCGAGTGTCGGCAGGATGTCGATGTAGCCGATCGGTTCGTTGCAAACGCGCCCTCCCGCCAGGCCGCCTTCCGGCCAGCGGACGGCTGCGACGACGCGGATGCCGCCTTCATAGACGGTCCCCTTGCCGTCCCGGAACGGCTTGTTGTGGGCATGAGGAAGAGGGCCGCCGTTGTCGCTGAGAAACAGGACGAGCGTGTTCCCGGCGTCGGGTCGCGACTCGATCGCCTCCAACAGTCGACCGACGCCCTGGTCAAGACAATCGACCATTGCGGCATAGTTCCGTCGCCGTCCCTTCAAGTTCGGATAGCGGTCGAGGTCTTTCTTCTTTGCCTGGTACGGGCTGTGCGGTGCATTGAAGGCGACGTACAGGAAGTACGGTTCGTCGGCCGGTGACGCTTCGACGAAGCGGGCCGCCTCGGCGGACAGCAGGTCCGTCGCATAACCTTGTTCGCGAATCGTCTCGTCGTCGCGATGCCAGTCGACCTCGTCTTCACGCAGATGGGTGAAATAGTCGATGGCGCCGTTGTAGTGTCCGTAAAATGAGGTGAATCCGCGGGAGGTCGGCAGGAACGCGCGCTGCGCATGACCGAGATGCCATTTGCCGATGCAGCCCCGTCGAGCATATCCGGCCTTGGCGAGCAGTTCGGGAAGCATCGGCGTCGTGGGCGGAATCCCGTGGTCGGACCAGGGCGGGATGACGGTCCGCATCACCCCGTCGCGAAGCGGCCAGCGACCCGTCATCAGGCCGGCTCGAGTCGGCGAACAGACCGGACAGGCGTAGAACCGGTCGAGCCGCACGCCCGTCGCAGCCAGGCGGTCGAGATTCGGCGTACGGAATTCGCCGCCGTGAAAGCCGACGTCCGATCGGCCGAGATCGTCCGCGACGATCAACACGATGTTGGGCTTCTCGGCGGCGACGACCGGCGATGCACTCGCCGCGCAGACGATGGCCGCGACGAATATTGCGAATCGTTTCATGGGAAGACTCATGGCATCACAGGTCTGGCGGTCACTTCTGCTTCGCCTTCATTTCGCGAAAGCGTCGCGCCGCTTCGAGTTCGGTCTCCAGCCCGAGGT
Organism: Planctomycetaceae bacterium; assembly: GCA_049790855.1. Taxonomy (GTDB): domain Bacteria; phylum Planctomycetota; class Planctomycetia; order Planctomycetales; family Planctomycetaceae; genus JACCRE01. Next base: position 3,124 of record JBAQZJ010000115.1, read on the forward strand.
CGTTCTGCGACCTCATCCATTCGTCGAGCTTCCGTCGGAGACTGTCGACGGAATCGACATGAGCGGAGTCGTCGATCAGATTGGTTTGTTCGTGCGGATCGGTGCGAAGGTCGTACAGCTCTTCGGCCGGCCGGCGATGATAGCGGGCCACGGTCGCGGCGGCGTCCGGATGATCCTTCGCGCGTTCCACCCAACTCGTCCAGTAGTGGCTGCCGTCGACGGCCTTGCCCTTGTCGATATGCGTCGTGAACGTCGCTTCGGGTGACAGATTGCGGATGTACTTCCAGTCGCGGGTGCGGACCGAGCGCATCGGGTAGACGTTCATCCGCCCGTCGCTGCTGTGGGTCGTGAAGATTTCGTCGCGATGCTTTTGCGTTTTGCCGGTAAGGACGCCGGCGAACGAGCGGCCGTCGAGATCGCCGGGAGGACTTCCCCCGGCGACTTCAATCAGCGTCGGCACGACGTCGACGAGGCCGATCAGGGCGTCGGAACGGCTGTCGGGAGTGACGACGTCGGGCCAGACGGCGACGCACGGCACGCGGATGCCGGCGTCGTACAGATTCCACTTGCCGAACGGCCATTGCGCGCCGTGATCGCTCGCATGCAGGAACAGGGTGTTCCGTCCGAGCGTCTCGAAAGCGGTGTCGTAGACGCGGCCCAGGTCGGCATCGAATTTCGCAACGGCCTCGTAATACCGCGCCCGCCAGATTCGCGTTTCGGGAGTGTCGACGTGCGTCGGCGGCAGAGTGAGGCTCGCCGGGTCGGCATCGAAGCTCTTCGGCCACGGCACGTGAGGCCAGTTCGTACCGACGCACAGGCACAGCGGTCGCCGGTCCGAACGCGTCTCGACGTACTCGATCGCGGCGGTCACGCAATCGTCGTCGTGAAAGGTGTCGTGTTCGACTCGGTCGAACCCGTAATCCTTCGCCTGCCCGTAATGCGCGACCTTGCCGAAAGCGACGACCTCGTAGCCGGCCTCATGCAGAAACTCCGGCAGCGTTCCGACGTCCGGGTGCGGCGGCTGGTGATTGAGCATCGCTCCGTTGCGCGTCGGCATCAGCCCGGTCAGCATTGCGGCCCGGCTGGGCGCGCACGACGGCGACGCGGCGAAGACGTGCGTCAGTGTCATTCCGTCGCGCGCGATCTTCGCGAGGTTCGGCGTCGGCGCCTGTTCGTCACCGGCGAGCGACGTGTCGAGAGAGCTGTGATCGTCGGAAAAAAACAGAACGATGTTCGGCGGCCGATCGGCGCCGAAGGAGGTGCCCGCTATGCCGACGAACAACAATCCCGCCGTCAGGCCTGTGATGACGTCGTTCACGTCTTGCCTTTAATCCGAACGTTTCAGAATGGAAGAGATGAGACCGTCTGGGTTCGTTTCCCGTCAATCGACACTTGCCGGCTGAGGGTGGACGGTGCGAACTTCCGCCAGCAGCGTGCGCAACGCATCGAGACTGGTCGGCTTGACGAGGTGTTTGTCGAACCCGGCGTCGAAGGCGCGGCGGCGATCTTCCTCCTGACCATAGCCCGTCAATGCGACGAGCATCGGCTGGTGGCCCGGCCGCTGTCGGAGCCGTCGGCAGACCTCGTAGCCGTCCATTCCTGGCATGGCGATATCGAGCATCACGATATCGGGGCGAAACTCTTCAACGGCCTCGAGTGCAGCGACCCCGTCATGCACGACTCGCGTCTGCTGACCGATCCCTTTGAGCATCATCGCCAGAGTGCGGGCGCTCGGCCGCATATCGTCGACAACAAGCACTCGGAGCGACGGCGGATTCCCGCGGTCCGCCACAGGTTCAGCAGTGGCGGCGTGCGAGGCGGCGGAAACACCCACGGCGGAATCGGCGGTTCCGTTCGCGACGGGGAGCGTCGTCACGAACGTGCTGCCTTTGCCGGGGCCGTCACTCTTCGCTTCGATATGACCGCCGTGCAGTTCAACGAGCGTGCGGACCAGCGTCAACCCGATCCCCAGGCCGCCGTGCGATCGTTCGAGCGTCTGATCGACTTGTGAAAACATGTCGAAGATGTGCATCAGCATCGTACGGGGAATGCCGGGACCGTTATCGCGAATGGCGATGACGGCCTGTCGCGGGCCGTCCGGCGATTCTGCTTCGAGGCGGACGATGACCTCGATTTCGCCTCCCTCGTCAGTGTACTTCGCGGCGTTGTTCAACAAGTTCGTGAAGGCTTGAACGAGCCGGGCCTCGTCGCCGTCGACGTCGGGTGCGGGATCGGGGACCGACACGCGCAGCTCATGTCTGCGGCGATCGATCAACGGCCGGACGCACTCGATCGCCGCGTCGAGCACCGCCTTGAGGTTGGCTCGCTCCCGGCGAAGCTTGATCTTGCCGCGCGTGATGCGCGACACGTCGAGCAGGTCGTCGATCAGGCGCGTCAACTGGGCGACCTGCCTCTCGAGCATCTCGCGGATGCGCTCCAGCTCGGCGGGGTCGTCTTTGACGAACGGCCAGGTCTGAATGACGTTGCTGATCGGAGCGAGCGGGTTTCGCAGTTCGTGCGCGAGCGTCGCGAGGAAGCGGTCTTTGCGGTGGTCGGCTTCCCGCAAGTCGGTTTCGGCCTGCTTGACCTCGGTGATGTCGACCAACACGCCGGCGACGTGCGTCGGCGTGCCGCGATCGTCGCGCTGCAGCTCTCCCTTGTCGGCCATCCAGAGCGTTCGTCCGTCGGCGAGCATGACGCGGCATTCGACCGCGTACTCTCCCTCGCCGCGCATGGCACCGCCGAGCGCCGCCTCGACCTCCGTCCGATCGTCGGGGTGGATCATGTCGAGGAACTCGATGACCGAGCCGAAGGGCGGCAAGCCGATCAGGTCGGTGACGTTCTCCGACCTGATGACGACGTCGGCGCGAAGATCGATCTCCCACGCGACCATTCGCGAGGCGCGCAGGGCGCGCCGCAGACGCTCTTCGCTGCGTCGGAGCGCGTCTTCCGACCGTTTGCGGTCGGTCACATCACGGAAGGTCAGCACGGCGCCGAGCACGCGGCCGTCGACGGTGCGAATCGGCGAGGCGCTGCCGTCGATCCGGCGTTCAGTGTTGTCGCGGGCGATCAGGAGCGTGTTCTGGGCCTGGCGGATGCCCTGGCCTTCGCGAATCGCCCGCACGGCGGGGTTCTCGACGGCGACGCGGGTCTGTTCGCTGACGACGCGGAACACCTCGGCCAACGGTCTTCCGACCGCTGCGTCGCCGGGGTGGCCGAGAAGCCGTTCGGCGACGGCGTTCAGCGAACGCACCTGTCCTCGCGGGTCGGTCGTCACCACCGCGTCGCCGATGCTGTGCAGCGTCACTTGCAGCAGGTCGCGCTGTTCGTCGAGCACCTGTGCGATCTCGTAACGCCTGACAAACTCGCGTCGAAGCCGCACGAACGCCAGCGCGGCCAAGCCCAGCCCGATGGCGGCGGCGATCAGGTCGGAGATGTGCGTGACCGCCAAGGCGTCGGCCGCCTCGCGTCGCCGAGTGGTGAACAGCTTTCGTTCATGCGTATTGAAGGCGCCCGCGGCCGCGTAGAACATCCGCATCAGTTCGTGACCGCGCCCCGTCGCCACCTCGCGCTGGGCCGCTTCTCGACCTTGGTTTTCGTAGATCTCGAGAGTCTCTTTCAGATTCGCCAAGCGGGCCAGCGCCCCATTCCGAATGCCCGCGATCGCCGTTTGCTGTTCCGCCGAATCGGCCAGTTCGTTCAAGTCCTCCAATTGTTGCGGTATCGCGTCGAATGCCTTTTCGTAGGCCCGCCGAAACTCCTGTTGCTCCGTAAAGAGATAGGCTCGCTGCATGGTTTCGGCGGCCTGGAGCTGAGACGTCAACTCCTCAACCTTGGCGAGGAGCAGGCGCGACGAACTCGCCAGCGCCTCGGTCTCGACGAACCGCTGCTGATTGAGATACGAAAGAGCCGCCGTCACGCTGAAGAAGATCAGGGTTCCCCCCAAGCCGACGGCGGTCCACCGGCTGATCGGCGGGGGGGCGATCTCAGCGGCTCTCTCGGCGGGTTGCAGTCCGGTGGTCGACGACATGCGAGCGGGAAGTCCGTTGCGTTCCGCGATCCGGTTGAGCGGCGCCTTGTCGATAGACATCGTATCCGGCATCAAAGCGACCTGAATACTGTAACGCAGATCGAGGCGGACAGAAGCGAGAAGCATCCCCGACACCGCCGCCGATTGAAGGCGTGAGGCGATCTCGAGCCGCTTGCGCGGATCGATCGCCCCGGGGCATTCGCCGAGAACCGGATGTTATCGGGCAATTCCCTGCCGCATGACCGGTGAGTTCCCGGGATCGTCGGCCGCGACTCCCTTCTCGACTGATTTCCATTGGCTGGGCAAGGTACGCTGGGCATCGCGTGTTTGCCGAAGGCATGCCGCTTGTGGCGCGACGTGCCGGCGCCCGAAGTTGCCGCATTCAAAATCCGGATGCGATTACGTCGAGCCGGCGCGCTGAGGAACAAGGGCGGACCGACGTCGTTTGCGAGATCCTGATGCCATCTCTCCAAGAATCGACCGCAAACGTTGCCGGTGCGAACGGCAGCGGCTCTCAGGGAGCCGAGATGGCGGCGCTGCTCGCCGCCTTGACCGACCTGAAGAAGGGCCGCGCGGGCGTGCGGTTGCCGGTCGGCTGGACGGGCATCAACGGCAAGGTCGCCGAAGCGTTCAACGAGGTCGTCGAGTTGAACGAACGGATGACGGGCGAGCTCGTTCGGCTGAACCGCGTGGTCGGCAAAGAAGGCAAGCTCGGTCGGCGGTTTTCGCTGGGCGACGTCGACGGCCTCTGGCGCGATTCCGTCGAGTCGATCAACAGCCTCATCGACGATCTCGTCCACCCGACGAGCGAAACGGCTCGCGTCATCGGCGCCGTCGCCAAGGGCGATCTGTCGCAGACGATGGCTCTCGAAATCGACGATCGACCGCTTCAGGGCGAATTCTTCAAGACCGCGCGAACCATCAATACGATGGTCGATCAACTCCGCAGTTTCGCTTCGGAAGTGACGCGCGTCGCCCGTGAGGTCGGTACCGAAGGACAACTCGGCGGACAGGCGCGCGTCGAAGGCGTCTCGGGCACGTGGAAGGATCTGACCGACAGCGTCAA
>JBAQZJ010000116.1:0-1603 GCA_049790855.1 Planctomycetaceae bacterium
ATATGACGCTGAGCGGCGCCGACGGCTATTACGGGTTTTTCGCCCCCGGTGTCGGACCGCAGATCCGCATCCGGATGCGGATCGCCGATGCGGCAGGACGCGAGACGATCGTGTCGCTTCGCAACGGCGAGACCGCCGAGGCCGATCTTCGGATGGCCGGTATCGGCCGTCTGCTGCCGAACCTCCAACCTCAACAGAACCGTCAACTGCTGCAATCGCTCGCGGCCTCCGCCTTCAACCGCCACCCCGACGCCGAAAAGGTCTCGTGCGTCGTCGAGATGTACGGCGTGTCTCGCGAGAACGGCCAGGTCGATTTCCCCACGATGGGCGAGTACCGCGGCGGAATGCGACCGGAGTGGATCACCATCGACGGCATCACGTTTACCAGACCGACCGGCGACGCCGTCACACAGAGCGACGTCCTTCGTATTTGATGAAGAACGTCCGGACAAAACCTCGAATTGCGTCGAAACCGGCCGCGCCGTCGGTCCCCCTCTCCCCAGAGGAGAGGGGAGTTTTGTCAGGACGCACGAAGCCATTTCACGACAACCGACGTCAAGGAACCCGACCCATGCGATCTCGCACACTTTCAAGCGCACCGTTCCTCCGCCGATGCCGAATCGCGACGCGGCGATTCTTCACGGCCCCGGCCGCAGCGACTCCGCTGGCGATGTTTCGGATCGGCGTCGCCGGCGTGCTGTTGGTGCAGGGCTTGTCGCTGGCCGGCGACGTCGGCGAGCTGTTCGGCCCGCAGGCCCTGGTGCCTGCGGAAGTCCTCGATCCGCAGAACGGCGACTCCTCGATCCATCCGTTTTCACCGCGGTTGCGCTTCCTGGAAGGGCTGTTGTCGCCTGTCGGCATCACCGCGACGGAGACGGCCCGGCTGACGTTTCTGCTTTACCTGGCGATGTTGTCGTGCCTGCTCATCGGCTGGCAGACGAGGTGCGTCGCCGCCGTCGCGTGGCTCGCGCATCTCGCCTTGAACAACGCCGCGACGGCGACGATTTACGGGGTCGACATGTTCGCTCACATCTCGTTGTTCTATTGCACGGTGTTTCCCGTCGGAGCGACGTTCTCGATCGACGCGGCAGGACGCCGCGCGACGCCGAGCGCGATGAACCGGCTGGCCTTGCGAGTGCTGCAACTGCACCTGTGCGTCGTCTACTTCAGTTCCGCGATCGAAAAGGCGGCCGGGCCGCAATGGTGGAACGGCGAAGCGATTTGGCGCTCCGTCACGTTACCCGAGCTGGCGACGTTCGACATGACGTGGCTGGCCGCCGTGCCCTGGTTCGCGGTGCTGGCCGGCTGGGGGACGCTGGCGGTCGAAGCCGGTTACGCCGTGCTGATCTGGCCGAAGCGAACGCGCACCGCAATGGCACTCGCGACGATCGGCATGCACGTCGGCATCGGTGCAACCATGGGCCTCGTCTCATTCTCGGCACTGATGGTCGTCCTGACCGCCGCCGCGTTCCTCGTCACCCCCGAACCGCGACGCCCTGCCGCCGCGAGCGTCGGCCGCTTTCGCTGGCCGCTGTTTTCGACAGTGAAACCGCGAGCGACGTAGAGTCCCCCTCTCCGCTGGGGAGAGGGGTTAGGGGTGAGG
>JBAQZJ010000117.1:0-4166 GCA_049790855.1 Planctomycetaceae bacterium
GGCCTGAGGGCGAATGCCCGTGGCCCCGGACGCTGGGCGTCCATCGCGCGCTTCTGCAATGGGACCGTCAAACGACCGGGGCCACACCCTGAGGGGCTTAGGCCCCGCCACCCATCACATTGGCATGGGCGATCGACTACTTGACCTTCGCCGGCGGCTCGCGCGGGGCCGCCGCATCGGCTTCCGCCTTGCCGACGGTGCCGAAAATGTGGCCGCCTTTTTCGCCGTGCTGCCAGGTGCCGGCGTAGCGGTCGCCGTAGAACATGACCCGGCTGGTGAACGTACCGAGGCCGGGGATCGTCAGGTCTGTCAGCGAGAGGACCGGCGTGTCACCGGCCCAGTGGACCTTGACGGGGATCGGCACGCGAACGTCGTTCTGCCCGTAAACGATGCGGGCGACGATCACCCAGTCGTGCTCGCCGGCCTTCGTCGCCGCGACGATCTCGTAGCGTTCCTCTTTCGGAGGGGCGGCGTCGCCGTCGACGGTGAACCGGCCCGTCAGCAGGGCACCGGTCAGCAGTTCTCTGAACGCCCGCTCGGCGTCGTTCATCTCGCCAGCAGGAGGTGCGGGCCGCTCCTCGCTGGGCGGTGCCCCGGCACCGGAGACCAGCGCCACCAACAGGGCGAGCATCGCCAAAATGATCGGCACGGCAAACGCCGGCAGCGTGTTCGGACGTCGATCGACATCGAGCATGACACAGCCCTTCGGAAGTGGGTGAGGCGACGCTGCATCGTACCGCCGCACGAGTGAGCGTTGTAGACCGTCGTTAGCCGTCGGCCTCGGCCGACGATCTCGCCGGTTATGCCCGGCGGCCGACAGTTGTGCATGTCAAACTTTTCCGGTCGGGCGAACTTTTCGGTCAAGAGGCCGCGGCGCGCCGACCGATGAGTACCGATGCTGGGCGCACCATGTATCGCTCGACCGGTCACTGGCACACGGCATTCGACGCACCTCGGGGGGGGAATCGGCCCATGACGCGACGTGGACGGTCTTGGACGGCCTGTCTGGCTGCGGCGATCACCGCGGGCGGCGTCGCGCCGTCGGTCGCCGCCCCGCCCTTTCCGGTCGAATCGGCGCAAACTCAACCGGGCGTTCCGCCCGCCTCGGCTTCGGTCGGAGCGACTGCCGGGCCGGCTGAACTCGTGCGACCGCATGCGGACATGCCCGTCATCACGCCGAACGGCTCGCCCGCGGCGTACGTCCGTTCCGCGACGAGGGAGCCGGAACCACGTCCGGCACAGGTCTTCGTTCAACCAGACGTCGCCGGCTGGATCGCCGTCACGGGCGCCTTCCAGCGCCAAGGCAGCTATGAGCTGTCGGGCGATTCGATCACGCTCGGCGAACTGGTCGAACGCTGCGGCGGATTGACGGCCGACGCCTCGGGACGGCTGCGACTCGTGCGGAACGGAAAACCGTTCGGCACGATCGACAACGCGAGCGAACCTCTCCGCCCGGGCGACCTGCTGATCGCCGAGCGACAGAACGGCGATTCGTCGAACCGGGCGCTGGTCGGGTCGACGCTTGATTCGCAGCGTGAGCGAATCGACAGCGAAGTCGGAATCATCGGCCTCACCGGCCGCCCGCTCGTCGTTCGCATTCCCATCGATTACGCGACCGTCGACGGCATGCTCAAGCTGACCGGTCAGACGCATCTCACGCCTCGCGACGTCGCGGTGCTCGTGGGCGGTCACCGGGAAACGCGCGGCGACCAAGTCGCCGAACTGAGCGACGGTTCGGTGATCGTCTTCGATCCGTTGCAAGTCGACGCCGAGGCCGTCGCGAACCATCCGCCGCGAACGAACTACTTCCACAACGTTTCCGCAGCCCCCAAACAACCGGAAGCGACGATTACGCGCGTCGCCGGGTTGACAGCGCCGGGAGCGGAAACTTCCCCGCAGCCGACGGCAAATGTGCCGCCGCCGGCGCTCGACGAAGGTTTGACGCCGCTGCCGCCGGTCGAATTGCTCGAACCGCCGGCGGGCGAGCCGCAGTTCCGGTTTCCGCGGATGGCCGACCGGTCGGGCACCATGCCGATCGGGCAACCGGAAGCCGATTCGCACATCATTCCGGTTCCCGCCGACGCGTTCTACCCGGTCGACGAACCGGAACCGATGCCCGGCACGTCACCGATGCCCGGCACGTCACCGAACGCCGCTTCGCCAGCCAACGTCTCACCCGAGACCAACGTCTCACCCGAGACCGTCGCCGACTCGACGACGACGCTCGAACCGGCGGCGACCGTTGCGCCGATCGATCTTTCGGAAGCCGATCGGCCGGAGGGCGACAAGGAACTGCCGTTCAACGATCTGCTACCGACAGTGCTGCTGGGCGCCGCCCTCGGCGGGCTGACGTTCGTCACGTTACGCTGGCTTCGCCGTCGCGATGCGATCGGCGCCCTCAGCAGGCGACTGCGCACACGGAAGGCGCGACGGTCGACGCCGATGCCGTTGACCGCCGCGACGCAACCGGCAACGGCGGAACCGACGACCTCGGACCGCGCCGCCAGGCAGCCGGCGACCGCGGCGTCGTTCATCGAGGCTGCGACGGAATGCGAGACGCTTTCCGCCGGCGACCTGCTGGCGGCACTCGTCGCCGACCGGCTCACTCTTCGTGAAGAATCGGTCGTGCTGCCGATGACGCAGCGACTGCACGGTCGGTCGTCGGCGATGAAAAAACGTCGCCTCGACGTCGCGGCCGCCGAGGCGGTTCCGGAACCCCATCTGGTTCTCGCCGCGGCGCAAAGCGCCTCGCACGGCCGTGAGGACGCGATCGCCTGCGACGTATCTGATGCCGGCCGCCTTCCCACCGGAACGCGACGACGAATCGACTCTCCCACCACCGCGGCCGCCGAGGCTGCTCTTGCGACGGGAACACCATTCGAGCGTGCCCTGGCGGCACGACACCAGTCGAAGCGACGCGGCAATGAATGATGCCGTTTTATAGTGGTGGGGCAGTTTGAACGACGCGGCCAAGATCGTCGCCAAACTGACCCACGACCCGTTTCAGTTCTTTGCGACAGTCAACCCGTCGGAACCGTTCGGAACATCGCCATGAGCATTGCGCTGGACATCGGCACGTCGCGTCTGCGATCGGTGCGGCGTGAAGGCGACGAACTGGTCGGCCGGAGCGTGCCTGCGACATTCGCACTCGTCGCCGATGATCCGTCGGCCCGAGAGCTGCTCTCGCGGGCCGACATCGGCTTTGCCGTCGGTGAGGGCGAGTTGGCGCTCGTCGGCGAAGCGGCTTTGCGGCATGCGGCGACATTCCGATCGACGCCGCTGCGCCTGCTGCCGGGCGGACTGGTTCCTGCCGACGATCCGCCGGCCCGGCAAATCCTCGGCATGCTTGTCGAGTCGCTGCTGCCCGAGGCCGACACGCCGGGCGGGCTGTGCGGGCTGTGCGGGCTGATCCTGTCCGACGCCGCCATCACCGACAAGACGAGTCGCGAGTTCATTTCGCGACTCGTGTGGATGCGCGGTTACGAGCCGGTTTTGCTTTCGGCGACGCACGCGATCGCGCTGGCGACGCTTTCGACCGACGGGTTTACGGGGGTTGCGCTCTCGCTGGGTGCAGGTGGCTGCTCCCTGGGGCTGATCCACCGCAGTCGCGAGCTTGCCTTCGGCAGCGACTCGCGCGGAACCGACTGGATCGACGCCCGGCTCGCCGCCGGTGAGAAGTGTTTCACGTACAACGTCGCCGGCGAGCGCTATCTCGATACCGAGTCGATCCGCCGTCGTCGCGAGTCGCTGGGCGACCCGCTCAACCAGCCTGCCGGAACGTTCGGCGTTCAGGTCGCCGACCGGTATCGCGAGCTGCTCGAATCGACGCTGACGTCGTTCGCCGACCGGCTCGCCCACGAACGACTCGGCCCCTTCGCCGGCCCGTTGACGGTCGTCTGCGCCGGCGGGGGCGCCCGCGCAGCAGGTTTCGCCGAGCTGGTGTCGTCGCTGTTGGCGTCGACCGATCTGCCGTTCGACGTCGACGCCGTCCGCGTGCATCCGTCGGACGACTACCTCGTCGCCCGCGGCGGCCTGATCCACGCCGAGTTGGAAGTGACCTGCGCGGCGGCGTGATTGCGGTTGCGAGCATCGGAGTCGCACGATCAGAGCCGCGACCGTCAGGGAGCGTTTTTCGGCATCCCGCGCCGATGATCGCTCCCTGACGG
>JBAQZJ010000118.1:0-2759 GCA_049790855.1 Planctomycetaceae bacterium
CCATCGAACCAAATCGCTCGCTTTCCGTCTTGAATCAGTCCGAGAGCAGCGACGATTCGCTGGGCATCGCTCGCGCACAGCGGTTGTAGGCGACGGCGAACAGCGTGAACGACAGCGGGACGGCAAACAGCAGGCCGACGTAGCAGGTCACGTAGCCGGCGAACGTCAGGCCGGTATGCACGAGTGCCAGCAGGAACGACAACTTCGGATTCGCGACGGCGATCCGCACGCCTCGAACGAGCGACGAGAAGGCGCCCGACGTGCCGTCGGCGAGCGTGTAATGCACCGGCCAGAACAGCGCCCAGCCCAGTCCCCAGCCGACAAACATCGCCAGATAGCCGGTGATCGCCAGCAGGATTCCGACCGCTTCGCTGTCTTCCGACAGGATCAGGCCGTAGACGTACAGCCCCATGCCGGGGGCCATCGCGACGGTGAGCGCCAGCATGACGAAAAACGTGCTGACCAGCGACGAGAAGCCGATTGCCACGCCGGGAAACATCGCCCCCAATCCGACGTCGCGCTGCCGGCTGAGGCGGAGCGAGAAGTTCGCCAGGCCGACGAGCAGATAGGCGTAGACCAGAAACATCAGCAGGTAGGCCGACCCGATCATCGCCAGCATCAGGACGATCGCGGTTTCGCCGCCGCCCGGTCCTGCCGCAGCGAGGCCGAAGCCCATCACCATCCCGAAGATGATGAACAGCATGTAGGTTCCGAAGAACATCGCCCCGGCGATCGCGGCGGCCGCGGCGCCGATGCCGAGGTTCGCCGTCCACTTCGCCCAAGCTTCGCGCCAGACGGCTCCGAAGCGCCGCGACTCCGCCGCAGCGGAACCGGTCTCCTGCCCCGCCCAAAGCAGCTCCTCTCCGCAGGCGAGACATCGCGGGGCCGAGGCCTCGTTCGGCTGACCGCACATCGGGCAGACGACCTCGTGGTCGACGTTGCTTTCCGTCGTCGCCTGCGGCGTCGCCGTTTCATCGCCGAAGTCGCCGGCCGTCTCGATCGTGGCCGTTCCGACCGCTGCGGGAACGAGGACGGCCGACCCGCACTGCGGGCATTTCGCCGTCGCGCCTGCCCTGTCGTCTCCGGTCTTGAGCAGCCGATCGCAGGTCGGACAACGGAACTCGATCGGCATGGCCGCGCTCTTCCGCTGGGACGGGACGACGGTTCCGGACGGGCTGCGATCGAATCGGAAGCCGCCGGAGCCGGCGGCTTCCAAGATCGACGATGCGTGGATTCTGAAGGGGCGAACGAATCGCTGCAACCGTGTTCGTGACGCGGAGGTCGTCACTGCAGAGGTCTGACCTCTGACTTCTGCCTCCGTGTCTCGTCCGCGTAGCGAACCCTGCTATCCGAGTGCCACGGCGAGGCCGGCGAAACCGATCATGCCGAGCAAGACGACGAGTATGAGAACGACGCTGACCGCACCGAGAATCATGCCCGCGCGGGTGAGTCCCTCACCGGTAGCGTCCATTTCGCCGGCCCGCATCGCCCGCAGGTCTTCGACGCCCATCGCCCACGCCGCGACGCCGAACAGGAAACAGGTCATCCACGCGAGGATGCCGAACGCAAGAATCAACCCGCCGCGGTGAGGCTGGGGACGTCGACGAGGTCGCGTTTCGCCGGACGACGTGAGATCGGCAAAGGTGCCGTTCACCGCCGACGTCGGAACCTGGACCGAGTCGCCGCAGGCCGGACACGCCGCCGGGCGGCCGGCGTTCTCCTCACCGGTGCGAAGCAGCTTACCGCAGGTTCGGCAGCGGAATTCAATGGCGACCGTCATACCGTCGCTCTCCGACAGTCAGGAAACAAACCGGCGCGAGAACCGGCCTCGTCCAGTAGAACGCAGCCGCAGGGCGTTCGGCGCACGAAAATCGGCGAGAATCAAAGCCGCGACCGTCAGAGAGCGTCTGGCGGCGAGGGTTGCCGCGGAAACGCTCCCTGACGGTCGCGGCTCTGACGGTCTTGCCTACGTTCCGCCGACTTCGGCGAGGAGTTCGTCGGGAATGTTGAAGTTGGCGATCACGTTCTGGACGTCGTCCTGCTCTTCGAGGGCTTCGAGCAATTCCAGCATCCGGCGGCCGTCGTCGACGTCGAGGTCGACGGTGTTTTGCGGAACGCGGGCCACGTCGGCCGATTCCGGTGTAATACCGGCAGCAGCCAAAGCATCAGCGACCGCCGAGAACGCGTCGGTCGAGCAGGTCACGACGAACTCTTCGCCGTCGAGGCCGGCGTCGTCGGCTCCGGCTTCCAAGGCGACCTCGAACAGGCGGTCTTCGGTCGTCTGCGAGGCGGGAATGCGAAACACGCCCTTGCGTTCGAACATCCAGGCGACGCAGTTCGTACTGCCGAGATTTCCGCCGTGAACTTCAAAGATCTTGCGGATCTCACCGGCCGTGCGGTTGCGGTTGTCGGTCAGGATATCGCAGAGCACGGCGACGCCGCCGGGACCATAGCCTTCGTAAATGACGTCTTCGTAGGTCTCGCTCTCGAGGTCGCCGGTGCCCTTCTTGATCGCCCGTTCGATCGTGTCTTTCGGCATGCTGGCCGCTTTGGCCTTATCGATGGCATAGCGCAACCGCAGGTTCATGACCGGGTCGCCCCCGCCGACCCGTGCCGCGACGATGATCGCCCGGCTCAGCTTGCCGAACAGCTTGCCGCGCTTCTTGTCGACGACGCCCTTCTTCGCCGAGATGTTGGCCCAGTGTGAATGCCCTGCCATGTGCGTAGGTGATAGGGATTGGTGGTAGGTGATAGACGGG
>JBAQZJ010000119.1:0-20244 GCA_049790855.1 Planctomycetaceae bacterium
AGACCCCGCTGGTGGGCCGCGCTGCGCTTGACCCACCCTACGGCGACGTGAGGAACACTGCGATGAAAGCTCCTCGAAGCGGCGGCGGCTGGAAGGCCATTGTCTATTCGCTGCGGCTGGCCCGCGGCGTCGGACCCTGGCGGTTCTGGAAGGCGATGCGGTCGAAGAACGCCTGCAAGACCTGCGCGGTCGGCATGGGCGGGCAACTCGGCGGGATGGTCAACGAAGGCGGCCTGTTCCCGGAGGTCTGCAAAAAGAGCTTCCAGGCGATGGCCTCCGACATGCAGGGGGCGATCAAACCGGCGTTCTTCGCCCGCTACGGCGTCCGCGAACTGAAAGCTCTCTCACCCCGCGAGCTGGAGGCCTCCGGCCGCCTCGTCGATCCGCTCTATCTCGGCCCCGGCGAGACGCATTACCGCGTCATCGGCTGGGAGGAGGCGATCGGGCGAGTCGCGGACCGGCTGGGGGCGAGCGGACCCGAGAAGACCTTCTACTACTGCTCGGGACGCAGCTCGAACGAGGCCGGCTTCCTGCTCCAGTTGCTCGCCCGCGTCCAGGGAACGAATTACGTCAACAACTGCTCGTACTACTGTCATCAGGCGAGCGGGGTCGGCCTTGCGAGCAGCATCGGTGGCGGCGTCGCAACGATCCGCTGGGAGGATCTCCATCACTGCGACCTCTACGTTCTCATCGGCGCGAACCCGGCGTCGAACCATCCGCGGCTGATGCGGAACCTGATGGAGATCCGCCGTCGCGGCGGGAAGGTGATCGTCATCAATCCGCTCCGCGAGCTGGGGCTGGTCAACTTCCGCGTGCCGAGCGACACGCGAAGCATGCTGTTCGGCAGCGAGATCGCGAGCCTGTACGTGCAACCGCACATCGGCGGCGACACGGCCCTGCTGACGGGTGTCGCCAAGGCAGTGCTCGACCGCGGCAAACAGGATGACGGGTTCATCGCCGAGGCGACCGAAGGTTTCGGCGAGTTCAAGCAGCAGGTCGAACAGACGACGTGGGAGGAGATCGTCGCCAGTTCCGGCGTCGATCGGAAGACGATCGAGCAGGTCGCCGATGCGTTCTGCGAGGCGAAGAACGCCGTGCTCGCGTGGGCGATGGGCATCACGCATCACAAGTTCGGCGTGCAGAACGTGCAGATGATCGCCAGCCTCGCGCTGCTGCGGGGCATGATCGGCCGACCGCATGCCGGCCTGATGCCGATCCGCGGACACAGCAACGTGCAGGGCATCGGCAGCGTGGGCGTCACGCCGACGCTCAAGAAGGAGATTCTCGAACGCTTCGAAAAGAAGCTCGGGTTACAAGTGCCGCAATCGCCGGGTCTCGACACGATGGCCTGCATGGAAGCGGCGGACGCCGGTGAGATGGAGACGGCCTTGTGCCTCGGCGGGAACCTGTACGGCAGCAATCCCGATTCGCAGTTCGCGACCCGCGCGATTTCCAAGCTCAGGCAAGTCTGCTACCTGTCCACGACGCTCAACACCGGGCATGCGTGGGGCGGAGGGCAGGAGACGTTGATCCTACCCGTCCTGCCGCGCGACGAAGAACCGCAGCCGACGACGCAAGAGTCCATGTTCAGCTTCGTTCGCCTGAGCGAAGGCGGCAAGCCGCGCCATACAGGACCGAGGAGTGAGGTCTCGATTCTGACGGAGCTTGGCCGGCGCGTGTTCGGCGAGGGTGGTCCGATTGACTGGCGGAAGCTGGAAAGCCACGCCGCCGTTCGGCAACTTATCGGCGAGCTGATTCCCGGTTACGAGGATGCCGGTACGATCGACGCGACGAAGAAAGAGTTTCACGTCGGCGGTCGCGCGATCTACGAGCGCAAGTTTCCCACGCCGACCGGCAAGGCCCGCTTCCATGCCGTCGCACTGCCCGAGCCGCCGGAAGAGAATGAGCTTCGACTGATGACGATCCGCTCGGAAGGGCAGTTCAACACGGTCGTCTACGACGAAGAGGATCTCTACCGCGGCCAGGAACGGCGCGACGTGATTCTTATGTCGCGCGAGGACATGAACCGGCTCGGCCTCAAACCGGATGACCGAGTGAGAATTCAAAGCGCAGCGGGCGAGATGCGTCACATCCTCGCCCGCCCGTTCGACGTCCGCCCCGGCAACGTCGCCATGTATTGCCCGGAAGCGAACATCCTCGTCCCGAAGGGCGTCGATCCGAAGTCGAAAACCCCCTCCTTTAAGCTCGTGCCGGTGACGGTCGAGGCAGAAGAAGCGGTGGCATCGCGGCCTGCTTCCGAGCTTGTGACGGTCGGGTAGAGAGCCGGTTAGCGCATTACGCGATCGTGCCAAACGGCCAGGCTTTCCGGTCAGTCTCTCAGAGATGGCCGACCGGGTGCGCGCCGAATTCCCGTTCGAGGAATGCGCGGATGTCGTCGACGGCCAGCAGCGTGCGTTCGCGGCGTGCCGGGATGCTGACGGCATCAAGGTCAGCAATCAGCCGATTGACGAGGAGTTCCGCCGCACTTTGGGTCGTCGAATCGGTGACGACAAATTCGGGAAAGCTCTGATGGCGAATCTGCACGGTAGGAGTGCCGCAGGCGTTGCAGGGCCCTTCCGCGACGAGGACTCGTTCCAGATCGATGTTCATCGGTTGCTCCTTGCGGTCGGAAAAAAGTGGTGATGGGGTGCATTCTAAAGGAGGCATTCCAATCGCAGCCGGTCAGGTGCCAGCGGCTTTGGTCAGCTCCGAATGCGAGGCACCGGTGCCCGCGACGATCGTCCAGCCAGGAGCATCGCTCGCCGGGAACGAATCCTCGCTGGTGATATCGACGACGTCGCGTTTGGCGGCGGGCCTCGACTGCGGCCCCGCATCTGGCGGTCGCTTCAGGGTTCCCTCGGGCGTCGTCTGATGTTCACGGCGATTCGTGGCCGCCATTGGTGTTCTCCTTCAATGAATGCGACTGGCGTCCTGCCCTTGATGGTGCGGCGCACCGCCGGTGAAGGGAGTCGTCGCTGGTGAATGATTTCGCGTAGCTTGTTGGAGAAGCTCTCAACGGCTTTGAAGGTATTGTTTCAGGACGAGGGCGCTGTTGTGTTCCAAATCGCGGGCAGCGAAGATGAGCGTCAGCGTGCCGTCGGTGCCTTTTTGTCTCAACAGTTGGACGATGTCCGGCTTCTCCTGCAATTCTGCCTGATATCGCTTCTGAAACTGGTCCCAGCGGGCGGGATCATGACCAAACCAGCGGCGCAGTTCCGGGCTGGGCGCGATGTCCTTCAGCCACAAATCAACGGCGGCCCGCTCTTTGGTGCAACCGCGCGGCCAGAGACGCTCGACCAGAATCCGCTCGCCGTCTTCCTGAGAAGGAGCCTCGTAGACTCGCTTGAGTCGGATCATCGCGTCGTCTCGCCAACGCTTTGGAGCGGCGTTAAATATAAAGACAACAGGACGTATCAGTGCGGTGGATTCTTGGCCGCACATTAAACGGATATTTTTATCCTAATTGTAGCAGGGCAACCGGGAACGTCAAGGAGTTGATTGATGCGTGTTGCCGCGTGCCGGCAGCCGTGAAGCGTGTGGTACGTTGGACTCGTTCTGATTGGACACGCGAGCAGGGATGTCGGGTTTATTGCCGCACATGGATTAAGGGCGGGAAGGGTGGCGTTGCCGAGACGCTGCCTCTGTAGGCTGCGGGGCATGTCGATCTGCGAGGTCTCCATGACGATTCTGCTTTACGAAGACTTCGGGTGGCTGCGCCTCTTGCCACTCGTTTATACGCGGCCGGTATTTCAGTTGCTGTGCGGAATGGAGACGCTTGACGAAACTGCGTCGCGAGCCGCCGGTGCGAGCGAAGGTCAAGCGACGGTTGGGGGCGTCTGGGTCCGCGAACATCTGGCCGAGTTGACGCGCGAGCGGTGGAATGGTCCCGTCAATCAGCCCGTTCACGGGCCGACGTTATTGCTGAACGGCCGCGCCAGGTGGCGGTCGATGCCGACTGCCGATGAAGCGGCTCTTGACGAATCCGGCTGGATTGGCGTCGTTGCCGGCGACCGCATCGCCTGCGTTTTCGCATCCGCATCACTGGCGGCGAAGCTTTCGCCCGGTGTGATGCTCGATGAAGCCCGCACCAGCGCCGCACTCGCCGGGTTGCCGCGTCGCGATGTCTCCGACTGTGCCCGGCTGTTCGACTGGCCCTGGCAGATCGTTCACGCGAACGCGAACGCGATTGCAGAGGACTGGGAATCGCGAAGCGGGGCGAAGGCGATCGCCGGGACGTTGGACAGCGGCGTCTACCTGTTGGGCGAGTCGAACATCCACGTCGGGGAAGGCTCGCGCATCAAACCGTGCGTCGTGATCGACGCCGAGTCGGGACCGGTCTGGATCGGAAGAAATGTGAAGATTCAGCCGCATTGTTCCATCGAAGGCCCGGCGTTCATCGGCGACGGCACGCTGTTGCAACCGGGGGCGGTCATTCGAGGCGGTGCATCGCTGGGGCCGGTGTGCAAGGTCGGCGGTGAGGTCGAGGGCAGCATCCTCATCGGCTACTCGAACAAGCAGCACGACGGGTTTCTGGGTCACAGCTACGTCGGCAGCTTCGTGAATATCGCGGCCGACTGCATCAACAGTGATCTCAAGAACACGTATGGGACGGTGCGTGTTCCGATCAACGGTCGCGAGGTCGACAGCGGCGAGCCATTCGTCGGGCTGACGGTGGGAGATCACAGCAAGGCCGGCATCAACGTCAGCTTTCCGACCGGTGCGGTCATGGGGTTCTGCAGCAGCATCGTCGGGCCGCAGTGCCCGAAGTTCGTGCCCAGTTTCGCCTGGATCGAAGCGGGTGAATGGGAACGCTACGACGCGGCCCGCGGTCTGGCGATCGCCAGAAAGGTGATGGCCCGCAGGAATTTGGCGATGTCGGCCGCCGAAGAACGCGCCTTTCTGGCCGTGAGAACCCAGGCGCTGGCGTTTGAGCATGCCAGTCAGTTACGATTCGAGGGGTAGGATCGGCTCGTCGAAAGACGACGGCTGACATCCTGAAGTCGAAATTCGACAGATCGGCGGTCATCCAGGCATTTTCCGCGGCAACCGTTCGACTTTGCGGCTCGGAAGAATTCTGCGGGCGTTCGCACCGAAACCGCTTGCAAGGTCACGACTGCCGACGGCATAATGCGCCAACGTAAACTTCCTATTTTGCCGGGACGTGGGCCCGCGGCCGGAAAAACAGGTCACTTAGAACGAGGGGACGGCAACATGATTCTCTTCCTGAGGCGGTTTCTCTTCGGCACGATGCTGATGGGACTGGCTGCCGTACCGGCCTTCGCTCAGGAGGATCCCGTCGATTCGGGCGACGAAGCCGACGCGATCGTCTCGCCGGAACTTGCACCGACTGCGCGTGCAGATGTGCTCGAGGCCTATCAGGTCCGCGACACCGACACCGAATACATGGCGGGTCGGTTGCAGGTCGTCGATGCGCGGACCGGTGAGGTTCGCGGCGTCCGCAAGACGGGTCTGCTGATCGTGCAGGGCGGCAAGGTCGTCGCCCGTGCGGAAACGGGCGTCAGCGGAGTCGCTCAGATCGAGCGTCTGCCGGTGGGGGCCTATTCGGTGATTGCGATCGGTCCGGACGGCATCGGGGCCTTCGGGTTCGAGGTGCTGGGCCTCGCATCGGGCGTGGCGATTCCCTCGTACCGCTTCGATACGCTCGTCGTGCCCTCGGTCGATGTGGCCGCGGCTCAGCGATCGATTCAGGCGGTCCTTCCGCAGCATCTGCCAGCTGCGGCGCCCGGGATTGCACCGCCGGCGGCACCTGCTCTTGTGCCTGTGGCACTGCAAGCGCCGATCCGTGGTGATGGGGTTTTCGGAACCGGAGCGGCGTCTGCACCTCTGAAGGGTCAGGCGATCATGCTTCGCGACGGCGAGAGCGGAATCGGGCAGTTGCTCGTGCTCGAATCGGCTTCGGGACATCCGGTCGGCATGGCGAATGCCCGGATCTCCTTCCTGCAGAACGGCCGCGAGGTCGGAACGGCACAGACTGATGCCGACGGACGCTGCCGGATCACCGGCATGGAAGACGGTTTCTATTCGATGGTCGGCGTCGGCACGAACGGGTTCATCGCGATGGGAATCCAGGTGGAATCGGTGCTTGGCGACACGACCGCCGATGTGGCCGCCCCGTCGGATGAGTACGTCAGCCTGCTCCAGCCGCCGCCAGCCGATTTCAGTGCTGCCGGTGCGCCGATCGACGCGATGGGTTACGCTCCCGGTTTCGTCACGGAAGAGACCATCGTGACCGAAGAAATCGTGCCTGCCGGCCCGTACGGTGCCGGAATGGGTGGCGGAGGCGGCGGCTTCGGCGCCGGTGGCGGAGGCGGTTTGGGTGGTGGCGGTCTGATCGGTGCCTTGGTGGGAGCCGGTGTGGGGGCCGCGATCGGGGCGGCGGTCGCCAGCGATGATGACGACGACGAAGACGGCGGTGACATCCCGCCGTCCAGCCCGAATGGCCCGTGATTCCGGGCGGGCGACAGGGCCCTGCGCGGTCATCGAATTTCGATCGGGTTTTTGATGCGTGACGATCGGCGACGGCCATGCCGTCGCCGATCGTTATTTGGTTTTCCGGGTCCAGCGTCGCTTGCGGCGGCTCGACCTGTGACACGCATTTGATTTGCGAGTGGAATGGCCTCGTGACGTTCCGTGCGGCGCAAACGGCGTTGTCGATCGCGGCGTCCGTCGTCGCGGTCGTCATCTTTGGGGTTATGCTGCTTGCTCTGCCCTGGTTCTATGGAGGCGTCGAGCAATGGGTCCGCGGCGGTGTGGCGCTGGTCTTGGCGGCAGGCGTCGCCGCCGTCGCCGTTCGATCGATCGTAGCGCCGGGCCGTGAATCGCCTGTTGCCACCGCGATCGCGATACTGCCGGTCGCCTGTCTGATCGGACTCGCGGCCCTGCAACTGGCGGGCGAACCTGTCGCCGCGGAGTCCGACGGCGTCTTCATGGCGCCGAGGTCGATCTATCCGGCCGACACAAGACTGGCGCTCGCCGGGCTTATCGCCGTTGCGGCTGCGGTCTTGGTCGGCGTGACGGTCTTCTCGCGCGAACCGGCCTTCCACGGCTTGCTGGTTCTCTGCCTGACGGCGGCGACCGCCGTGGCCTTCGGCGGAATCGCGATGCGGCTGACGGGCGAAGACCGCATCATTCGCGGCGTCGCCGCCGTGGGCGATCCGTTCGCCCGGTTCGTCAATCGGAACAACGCGGCGGCATTTCTTCAATTGGGAATCGCCGCAGGTCTCGCCTTGCTGCGATCGGCGTCTCGTCCCGATCCGCTCGAACGGGACGAAACTCTACTGGCGCGCGGCCGGGGGTCGGTCGACCGCGCCACGATCGTGATGATTGCTGCGACATTCCTCGCTTTGTGCCTGGCCGGCGTGGCGGCGTCGCGGTCTCGGGGAGGCATGCTCGCGGCAGCCTGCACGATCTCGATTGCCGTCCCGTTCTTTCGATGGAAGGGACTCGGCAGCCGACTGGGGTTGCTGGCGGCGCCGCTGGTGATTGCCGGAACGTTGCTGCTCTGGCTGGGGCTGTCGTCGCCGGCCCTCGAGCGGTTCGAGTCGACGTCGCTTGTCGAAGTGTTGACGACCGGACGAGTGCCGCACTGGTTGGACGCCTCTCCTGCGATCGCGGCGCGACCGCTGTTCGGCGCGGGGTTGGGGACTTACGGCTACGCGTTTCAGCAGTTTTCGAGCCTCGACTACCAGACCTGGTTCGAGCACGCCGACAATCAGTTCGTCGAACTGTTCGTCGAGGCGGGAACCGCCGGAGCCTTGATTCTCGGCGGCGTACTGGCCCTCACCGCGTTCGGGATCTACCGGGGAGCCGGGAGGCCGGTCGAGCGGGTACTGCTGGCCGCGGTCGTTGTCGGTCAGTCAGTGCATGCGGTCTTCGATTACGGCGTGATCGTGCCGGCGACGGCGCTGGCCGGTGCCGCGCTCTGGTCGGCCGGGCTGGCGCGACTGCTGTCGAATCCAGACCAGATTCCGATGGCGGGCCAGGGCTGGGGTGCGCGAGCGTTGATCGTCGGGGCTGCCGTGCTTGTCGCCGGGGGGTTGGTCTGGTCGCGCGGCGAACATCGGTCGGCGTCGGCGGTCGATCAATACGCCAAGCTGGCGCGAAATCTCGACCGGCCGGGCCAAATCGAGCCGGAGAAACTCAACGAAGCGATCGAGAGGCTGACCGCGGCGCTGCATCGTCGTCCTGACGACGCATTGGGTCACGTCGCGCTCGCAGAGTTGCTCGTCTACCGCTATCGCACGACGGCAACGGCGAGGATCGTTCAGGTCGACACGACGCTTTCGGCGAACGACGCCTGGCAATTGACGCGATTGTCGTCGCTCCATCGAACCGTCAACACGTTGGCACGCTCGGGAGCGACGAGCGGGATCGACGACCTGCGGCGGGATCCGATGGTGCAACGCAGTCTTGCACCGGCGCGGCGGCATTATCTGGATGCGGCGGAAGCGTGCCCGCGTCTGCCGGGCATCTGGATTCCACGGGCGTGCCTCGCTTTTCTCGACGAGGAGGATCCTGGCGGCACGGCGGTTCTGGAAACGGCGATCCGACTGTTTCCATCGAACCCGGACCTGCTGCGAACCGCCGGCCGGGTCGCCTGGCAGGCAGGAGACGCGCCGCTGGCGGCCCGCTGCTGGCAGCGATCATTTTACGTCCATCCCGACGGCTATTGGGACTTCGTGTCGGCGCTCGCGGAGGAAGCAGGGCCGGGCGAGGCCGTACGGTTGAGCTGTCCGGACGATTCGGAAACAATTTTACAGGTCGCGACGAATGCTCCGCCTGATTCTCGGGTTGACTTGAGAGAATTTGTCGGATTGCGACTCGAAGCGGCGGCCGCCGCCCTTCCGGAAGGACGGCGGAAGGACCGAAGTTTGGCCGTGGCCGACCGCCTCGCCGGACGTTTCGACGGGGCCGAAAAGCGGATTCAGCGGATGATCGCTGCGAATCCTGGTGATGCGACGGCACATAGTGAACTGGCGAAACTGTATCGGGATACGGGGCAAATGACGGAAGCACGTGATGAAGCGATTGTCGCGGCGGCGCTGGATCGCCGGTATGAGGCTTTGAGGCGACAACTCGAGTTGCAAAATCGCAACGTGCCGTCACCTCAAGACGTTACGGCTGGTCGGCGCGATTGAGAGGGCTTTCTGAAATCGGACAGTCCCTTGAATCCGCTTCGTTTGTGGCCTGAAATAGACAAGCCTGCCAGCGGGCCACCCCGACCTCGACTCTCCGGCATCGCCCCTCCGCCGGACCCGATCAGCAGAATCTCGGAGCCAGATTGTGAAGAGCCGCCCCGTCGACAGCGCCCAGACAGCCCCCGGCGTAGATGGAGGGCCTCCATTGGGGCAGATGATTCTACGCCGCAAGTGGCTGTTGCTCTTTGGGCTTGCGCTTGGTGCCGGGCTGGGATACCTGTACTTCACGCAACAGCCACCGGTCTATCAATCGGGCGTGCGCATTCTTGTCAGTCAGAACCGGCCGCCGTTGGGTGCGGAGCCGGGGCAATCGGGCGCGTCTGCGGCGACGGATCTGGCGACGCAATGCGTCGCGCTCACGAGCGAAGTCGTGCTGATCTCGGCCGTCGACAACTTCGGTCTGGCCGAGAAGGAGGAATTCGGGAGCCGCGAGATGGCGCTCGCGAAACTGGCGATCGGCCTGTCGGCGTCACCCGTGCAGATGGACCGCACGAACACCGACGTGATTCAGGTCTCGTACCGCGGTGCGTCGCCTGCCGAATGTCGCCTGGCCCTGGCAGCGGTCATGCAGGCCTACAAGAACTTTCTCGGCCAGTCGGAGCGGGCGATCAGCGAAGATACGGCGGATCTCGTCAAGCAGGCGAGTGGGCAGTTGATGACGGAACTTGACGCGCTCGAGTCGGAATACGCGGCGTTCCGCGCCGAACTGCCGCTGCTCGGGCAGGGTGAAAACACCGTCAATCCGTATTCGGTTCGACTGGCGGAGGTCCACGCCCAGTTGACGGGGCTGATCGTTCAGAGGTCGGCGCTCGACGCGAAGATCGCCGCCGTCAAAGAGGCACTCGAGAAAGGCGGCAGTCGCGAGGCCCTGACGCTGATGGTCGATCAGCTTCGCGAGGCGGGCGACGGGAAGTCGGAGACGATCTCGGTGGCCGAGAAGCTGTTCCCGCTGCTGCTCGAAAAGGAATTGCTGACGGAGAACCTGGGGCCGGACCATCCGAAGGTTCAGTCGATCGAACGGCAGATTCGGCTGACGCGGGAGCATCTCAACAACCTGCTCGACGCCTCGGGGGCCGGTGACGGGCCGAAGGATCTGCTCGGCGTCTACATCGCCTCGCTCCAGTACGAACTGGAGACGATTCGCGTGCAGGAAGAGAAGCTGAACAAGATCTACGACGAGGTGAGCGGCAACGCGAAGCAACTTGAAAGCGTCATGTCGCGCGATCGGCAGATGACGCACGAGATCGAGCGGAAGTCGAAGATGCTCGACGTGATCGCCAAAAAGCTCGACGAAATGTCGCTGTTCAACTCGCAGGGCATCCGGATTCAGGCGATGGCCGAACCGGGACCGGGGGCGCGCACGCCGGTCAAACGCAACGAGTTCATGATCATCGGCGGCGTGTTGGGCTTCGTGCTGGCGGCCGGGCTGGCTTATATGATGGAGGCGAGCGACAAGAGTTTCCGGACGGCGGAAGACATCCGCGACGAGATCGGGGCTCCGGTACTCGGGCACGTGCCTGTGATCTCGGGCAAACCTGCCGCGGATTTCGCGCAACTGGCACCCGTGCTCTCGACGGTCCATCTGCCGAAAGGCTCGTCTGCGGAAGCGTTTCGGCTGGTGCGGACGGCGCTGTTTTTCGGGGCGCGGGGCGGCAACCTCAAGGTGATCCAGGTCACCAGCCCGGACCAGGGCGACGGCAAAAGCACGGTGGCGGCGAACCTCGCGGTCGCCATTGCCCACAGCGGCCGGCCGACGTTGCTGATCGATGCCGACCTGCGGCGTCCGACGGTCCATTCGCTGTTCGGAATCGACGGCGGACCGGGCCTTGCCGGAACGATCGCCGGGGCCGCCGATCCCGACGACGCCATTCTCGAATCGGGTGTGCCGAACCTGTCGCTGTTGCCTTGCGGGATGCGACCTCACAACCCGGCGGAGTTGCTCGCCGATCCGGGCTTCGAGCAGCTGCTCGACTGGGCACGAGACCGTTACGACTTCATCATCGTCGATACGCCGCCGCTGCTGGCGGTTTCCGATCCAGGCAACGTCGCCTGCCGCGTCGACGCCGTGCTGCTGACGCTGCGGCTCGACAAGCGCACGCGTGCGAAAGCGATCGAGGCGCGCGACATCCTCGATCGCGTCGGGGCGAACGTGCTTGGAATCGTGATCAACGGCGTGAATGCCAAGGGCGACTACGGATATCAGGCGGGATACCACTACACCAATTCGTCGACCTACGGTTACCGCTACGGCACCTACGGGGGCAACAGCCGGTATCTTGAGGAAGAGGGTCGGCGATCCGACATTCCGCTCGGCGGCAACGCCGTTGGAAACCGGCGTGCAAAGACGATGACCAGCGACGTCTGACCACATTCCAGAGGCGATCTAGATCGCGTCGTTCTGCTTGGGCCAAAGGGAAGCGATGGCGGTTGGTGCGATTCAGGATCGGTCGTCGGCGCCGGTGCCGCCCACGGCTCTGCGCCATGAGAGTCGGAACTCCGTGGCCAGAGTGATCCGCGGTGTGTTGTGGGTCGCAGCGGCCGGGGCGGGCGCTGTGGCCTTGGGACCATTGGTGGCAGACTACGCCCAGCAGGTGTGGCGGTCGGAGCACTACCGGTTCGCTCCGTTGCTGCTGCTCGCCGCGGCCTTTCTCG
Organism: Planctomycetaceae bacterium; assembly: GCA_049790855.1. Lineage (GTDB taxonomy): Bacteria > Planctomycetota > Planctomycetia > Planctomycetales > Planctomycetaceae > JACCRE01. The sequence goes on from JBAQZJ010000119.1 coordinate 11,871, forward strand.
GCGTCCGTCGATTCCGGCAGGTCACCCGGCAGCCGGGGAAGCTGGGCGGCCGCCTGTTGCTGTGGAGCGGCGGGATTCTTGGTGCCGCGGGCGCCGTTTTCGCGGCATCGCCTTTCGCGGCCGTCATCGCCGTGATGATAATCTCACTTGCGGCGCTCTATGAGTGCGGTGGTCGTCCGCTGCTCCGGCGACTCCTTCCGGTCTGGGCGCTGGTCTGGCTGACGATTCGACCGCCGTTCGGCTGGGATCTGAGCTTCGTCGTCAATCTGCAGAAGATCGCGACTCGCGCGGCGAGCGAGGTGCTCGATCTGGGCCGCGTGCGACACGTCGCCGACGGCGTCGCGATTCGTCTGGCGGACAAGAGTTTTTTCGTCGACGAGGCATGCAGCGGGATTCATTCGCTTTTTGCGGCACTGGCATTCGCCGGCGTCTTTTCGGTGGTCACCGGGCGCGGGTTTGTGCGCACGGCCCTGCTGCTGGTGGCGACGGTGTTCTGGGTGCTGGTGGCGAACGCAATGCGGATTTGCGCCGTCGTCATGCTTTCGACGCAATACGATCTGCCCGTCACGGAGGGTCTGGGCCACGAGCTGCTGGGGGTCGCGACGTTCGCGGTCGCCGTGGCGCTGATCATGAGCACCGATCGATTGCTGCTGTTCCTCGTTCCCGAGCGTGAGACCGGACCGCTGGCGCAGTCGCCCGGCGCCGGCTGGTTCGAACACGAGGGGAGGGCGTCGCATTCGAGTCGGAGATCCGTCGTGACCGGTCGCCGCGGCCTGCTCGCCTCCGGCCTGGTTGCGATCGCCTTTGCGGGCCTCGCGTGGGGTGGGTGGGTACTACCGTCGTCGGCTCCGACGACGTACCAGTCTCAGCTTGCATCTTCCGAAGGTTTCAAGCCGTTGGCGGTGGACGATTTGCCGGCCGAATGGAACGGCTGGGAACGCATGGGCTTTCGTGTTCAACAGCGCGAGGCCGGTGATCTCGCCGGCGAACTGTCGCGAATCTGGACGTATCGAAAAGGTCGCCTCGTCGCCGCGGTTTCGGTCGACGGCCCGTACGACGGCTGGCATGACTTGATCTGGTGCTACGAAGGTCTGGGCTACAAGATCGAATCGGTCGACGACGTCACGGAGGCGGATTCGACCGTGCATACCGAACTGCGGATGATGAACGATCTGGGCCGGCACGGCCTCGTCGTCTATTCGGCCTACACCGATGATGATCGCATGGTCGTCCCGCCTCGCGCTGCCCGGCACGATCCCTTGACGCGTCGCCTGATGGCGGCAATTCAGAAGCGACTCGATCTGCAACAGGCGCCTCGAAGCGACCGCGTCTATCAGGTCCAGGTGTTCTCGGAAAGCGGCCTCGGTTTCACGCAGCCGGAACAGCGCGAACTCGAATCGCTGTTTCGCGCCATGCGAGACCTGCTCGTCGAGGGTTCCGATCGCCAGGCCGCTGAACCGACCGCGATCGAAGCCCGCCTTGAAAACGGGCACGCGGTCGCGACAGGAGCGGACACATGAGGCTTCTACCGCGATTCCTCCGCCGTTCGTCCGAGCCGCAGTTCGTCGAGGCCCGTCCCGGACTGTCCGATGTGGTGCTGGCGTTCCGATACGGCCGGGGCGTCAGTCGCTGGATTCGACTGGCGTGGTCGCTCGCGACCTTTCCGATTCGCTTGTGCTGGAGGGTCTTCGTCTGGATCGTTCTGCTGCCGTGGCGACTCTTTTCCGCCAGCTTTCAGGGACTTCGACATCGCCGAATTCGCCACCTCGTCCAGGGTCTCCCTGCGCTGGCCGCCGCAGTGGCCGTCGCTGCGACGGCGGCGGTTGCGGCGTCGCGGCGGACGGAACTGTCTGGTGACTATCGCGAGGCAGCGGCGGCCCGGTTTGCGGCTGAGGATTGGGAAGGCGCGAAGCTTTACTACGAGAGGCTCTTCCGGCTCGATGGCGGCAGTGCGGAATCGCGTCTGTTTCTCGGCCTGACCTATGAGCAGATGGGGGCCGTCGACGAGGCGCGAGGTCTGATCGAAGGGGTCGCCGCCGGCGACGGGGGCGGCGATCCCCGTGCGAATCGCTGGGTTGCCTCGCGGTTGCTCGCCGACCCCGACAACTTTCGCAATGCGGATCGGCTGCATGCAGCTCGACGGCATTTGCTGCTTGCCGAGCGAGGTTTGCCGCAGGATCCCGGAATCAAGCTCGATCTTGCCAAATATTACCTCGCGACCGGGCAGCCGAATTCGGCGATTCCGAAACTCGCCGCTGCGGCCGTCGCCCAGCCGGCGCTTTACCTCGATCTGGCCAAACTGTACGGCGCGGTCGGACAGGGAACCTCGGCGAAGAAGGCGCTGGAGCGCGCTGAACGCCACTTTCGCGAGGCTCTGGGGGTCCGGCCTGAAGATCGTCAAGTCCGATTGCTCCTGGCAAGCACCGTGGCCAACCTCGGCCGGCTGGAAGACGCCGTCGCTGTGCTGCGGGATGGGATGACGTTCGATTCCAAGGGACCGTATCGACAGGCGATCGCGAAGATCTATCTCTCGGCCTACGACCGACTGGCGGCTCGGAAACCTCGCGATTACCGGGCCATGATCGCCGCACTTCGTGAAGCGCTGCGTGACGACCCGCAGTCGGTCGAGGCCGCGGAGCGGCTGGCCGGGTTCGGCGAGGCGGCGACACCTGGACCAAGCACGGTCGCTGCGCCGGTCGACCCGGAAGTCGATCGCGAAGCGCGTGAGATGTTGCAGGGGCTTCTGGCCAGCGGCGAACAACCGGCGGCGGTGCATATGGCACTTGGATTGAAGGCCTGGCGATCCGGTGACCTCGAGACGGCGGGCTTTCACTTCGAGAGGGCTTACGATCTCGATTCGTCACTCTCGGGAGTCGCGAACAATCTGGCCTGGGTGCTGACACACCAGGACGAACCGGATCTCGAACGTGCGTTAGCGACGATCAGTCCCGTCATCGAGCGATTCCCGGACGTTACGAACTTTCGGGACACGCGGGGCGAAATCTACCTGCGTCTCGGAGACTGGGAGTCTGCAATCGCCGATTTCGAACGGGCATTGCCCGGGCTGCGCGACAACTCGCGAATTCACGAGTCGCTGGCGACCGCCTACGAGCGTCTCGGTCATGCGGAGATTGCAATGCGACACCGACGGGAGGCCGAACGCCTCCGACCGGCGGGCGAAGCCGTCGAAGACTCCACAACGAGCGTTCCACAGCCGGTTTCGGAACCGGTCGAAGCCCGACGACCGTCGTGAGCGACTGTTCCCCATCTTCCCTGTTTTCTCCGGTTGACTCATCTCTCGTGTGTGGTAGCCTCGATACGACAAGAGCTTTCCCCTCGGCGGATTACCTAGTCGGCCATCAGTTTCCATCCTAGGCTCCTTCCTATACGCTGAGCCAGAAGTTCCTCGGGGTTCGCGATTCGGTCAGCCCGAGGAGCAACTGGCATCGTCGCGGTTTTTCGATCGATCGGTTTCCCAAACGTTGCGGATTCGATCCTGAAGTAAACGCGAAGAAACGCGGCTTTGCCGCGCAGAATGGACTCCGTGTTGCCGTCACCTGTGCATACTTGGCTAGCGGCACTAGCTGCCGCTGCCATCCTGACGCCCCTCGTCATGATCATCATGATGAGGCTCGGCGTCGTCGATCGACCCGATGGGCGTCGAAAGCTGCACGGCGAGACGGTTCCTTTGGCCGGTGGGCTGGCGATCTGGTTCGCGATCGTGATCGCAGTCGGAGCGAGCCGGTTTTTGGGCGGTCCTGTCTTGCCCGGCGGCGACGGCCGGTTCTGGATCTCATTCTTTGCGGCCTCGGGCCTCTTGTGTCTCGTCGGGCTGGCGGACGACGTCTGGAACATTCGTGCCCGGCATAAGCTACTCGGTCAACTCGTGGCCGTCGGGCTGCTCGTCATGGGCAGCGACCTGGTGATTCGCAGCGTCGAATTGTTCGGCTGGCACGTCGAACTGGGTGTGATGTCGATTCCGTTCACGATGTTCTGGCTCCTGGGAGCCATCAACGCGATGAACCTGATCGACGGCATGGACGGCCTCGCCGCCACCGTGGGTGGAATGATCGGAATCGCATTGGCCGTCATGGCGGCGATGAGCGGTCACCTTGCCGAATCGACGGTCGCGGCAGCACTGGTGGGGGCCGTGCTGGGCTTCCTGATCTACAACTTTCCGCCTGCCCGGGTGTTTCTCGGCGATACAGGCAGCATGCTGATCGGGCTGGTCCTCGGTGTCGTCGCCGTTCGGGCGGCACTCAAGGGGCCGGCGACGGTCGCCCTGGCTGCCCCGGTGGCCATCTGGACGCTGCCGATTCTCGACGCCTCGATGGCGATTTTGCGGCGAAAGCTGACCGGTCGAGGAATCTGTATTCCCGATCGCGGCCATCTCCACCATCGCCTGAGCGACCATGGTTTCAGTCCGCGAAAGTCGCTGTTGCTGATCGCTTCGCTGACGGCGATGACGACGGCAGGGGCGATCGCGAGCATGGTGCTCAAGTCCGAGTGGATCGCACCGGCCGTCGCGATAGGCGTGACTGCGTTTCTGGTCACGACCCGGCTGTTCGGTCATTCCGAGTTCGCCTTGCTCGCCCGCCGGACACACATCTTCTTGCGATCGCTGATTCCGTGGCGTCACCCGCATGAAAATGCGCATGAGCACCGATCTCGCTTGCAGGGCACGCGGGAATGGGACGATCTCTGGGAGTCGCTCGTGACGTTCGCAGAGCAGTGCCGCCTCGACAACGTGCAGTTGTCGGTCAGCCTGCCCGTGATCCACGAAGAGTTCTTCGCGGGTTGGCATCGTCGCTCGCCGTTCGATGCTGGACAGGGATACCGCGCCGAGATTCCTTTGACGTCGCCGGTGTTCGGGTCGATCGGGGTGCTGCGAATCGACGGGCGATGCCCGAACGAATCGGCGTGTGCATGGATCGGGGAGTTGATCGAGGGTCTGCGGCCGTTCGAAATACAGATTGCGGAGCTGCTCGCATCGGAAGCGGTCGATCGACCGCGGGCGAAGGCAGCCCCGACGAGGGCGCTGATCCGGGTCAATCGGCCGGACATCGCGAGGCCGGAACGGTCGACGCCGAAGCGCGGCTCGGTTCCCGTCGCTGGAGGGGCGCCTCTCTTGGCGGCTCCGGCAGGATCCGCGGAAATAGCCGTGTCGTAGTTCCGCCGGCCGGCCGTGGCGCTAACGCAGGTCACCGCCTGTTCGGCTGGCATTCCCCGCGCCGCCGTCGGACAATAGCCGAGAAGTTGACGAACTGACGCTGAACAAGTTGCTGATCATGTGGCGATGACGTAAGTCCACAGTAGACGAATTGCGTCTTACGAACGAGGCCACGCCGCAGGAGGCGGCACGCGATGGATCGCGAATCGACACTGGTTTTCGTCCCGGGTGCGTCACCCAAAGGGACGGAGTCTGCGCCGACCGCGGTTTGAGCACATCGACCATGCCGATCCTGGCTCGCGAACCTGACTGCTTTCCACCGGATCTCTTCGACTCGCTCGCCGCGGATGACCTTGGCGGCGAGGCGCGATGCGATGGCCGTTGGTGGGTCGCCCGCACGCAGTCGCGGCGGGAGAAGGATTTGATGCGCCGGTTGGGAGCCTCGGGCGTCTCGTTTTACTGCCCGGTCATCGGCCGGCGGACGCGGGCGCCGTCGGGACGCATCCGCGAGTCGTTCGTTCCCCTGTTTTCGGGATACGTCTTCCTGCACGGCTCGGAGGAAGCCCGGCTCGCCGCGCTGACGACGAACTGCACGGCATCGATCCTGGCCGTCGACGATCAGGATCGGCTGATACGCGAGCTCTCGCAGATTCGGCAGTTGCTCGCCTCGAACCTGCCGATCGCACCCGAAGAGAAACTCGAAGCCGGACGGCCGGTTCGCGTCGTCACCGGCCCTCTCCGCGGGCAGGAAGGCGTCGTCATCGAACGGCTTGGAAAGCGACGGTTGCTCGTGACGGTCGAACTCCTTCAACGCGGCGCCTCCGTCGATCTCGACGAATGCGACGTCGAACCGATCTGATGTCGAACGGACCTGGGCTTCAATCGGCCGTCGGAATCGCCGCGGAAAGACCCGCGCCCCGTCGTCCGTCGTCGCGGCCGCGCGTGCTGTTCCTGAACCGCTCCTACTGGCCCGACGGCGAAGCGACCGGACAACTTCTGACGGAACTCACCGAAGACCTCGCCGACCGCTTCGACGTGTCCGTCGTCGCCGGGCTGCCGAATACGAATCCTTCCAACGAATCATTCCCGTTGTTCCGAACGGTCACACGCAACGGCGTCGCGATTCATCGCGTGCCGCACACCCGGCTTCCGAAGCGCTGGTTGCCGGCGCGGGCCGTGAACTTCATCACGTTCTTGCTGCTGGCGACGGCCAGAGCGACGTGCTGCCGTCGACAAGACGTGCTCGTCGTCGAAACCGACCCGTTCCTGCTCGCCTTCGCCGGGGCCGTGCTGCGTCTGCGGCATCGCGGACGGCTCGTCGTCTACCTGCAGGACATCCATCCCGACGTCGGCGTCGCCGTGGGACGTTTGAAGGAAACACGTCTGACCCGTTTTCTGCGGACGGCGCTGTTGGCGGTTTATCGGCGGGCCGACCGCGTCGTCGTCCTCAGTCGCGATATGCGTGACACGCTCGTGACCGCCGACGTACCGGCCCGTTCGATCGCCTGCCTTCCGAACTGGACCGACATCGATCAGATTCGACCGGCGGCGGGTGTCAGCCGTTTTCGCACTCGGGCGGGAATCACTCCGGAAACGTTTCTGGTGATGTACTCCGGCAACCTCGGCGTGACTCAGCAGCTCGAACGAGTTCTCGACGCCGCCGAGCAGTTGCTGAACCGTCGCGACGTCTTGTTCGCGTTCGTCGGCGGCGGTGCGGCCGAATCTGAGCTTCGCAGTGCCGTCGAGAGACGAGGCCTGTCGAACCTCCGGTTCTTTCCCTATCAGCCGAAAGAAGACCTCGGCGACAGCTTGTCCGCCGCCGATCTGCACGTCATCACGGTGCATCCCGCGGCCCTGGCCTTCCTGATGCCCAGCAAGTTTTACGGCATTCTGGCCGCCGGCCGACCGGTGGTTGCCGCGGCACACGCCGCCTCCGAACTGGCGACCGAGATCCTCGAAAACCGCGTCGGTTACGTCGTTCCCCCCGGCGATGCAGCGGCTCTGTCACAGACCATCGCAAATGCCGCAGACCGACGCGAAGAACTTGCGGCGTTCGGTGAACGCGCCCGGCGGCTGGCGGAATCGACCTACGATCGACGGCTTGTGACGAGCCGCTTCGGCGATTTGCTCGACGAAGTTTTCGACGGATCGCAGGGTCAGAAAGAACCGGCGGCAGCCTGATCCATGAAATCCACGAATCAACCCAACTCATTGGCGGGAAAACGGCTGGTCGTCACCGGCGGCGCGGGCTTTCTCGGCCGGCACGTCTGCGACTCGCTCAAACGGTTCGAGCCGTCCGAGGTCTTCGTGCCTCGCAGCCGAGAGTACGATCTCCGCCGGCGCGACGCGATCGACGACCTGCTTCGAGACGCCCGGCCAGACGTGATCATTCACCTCGCGGCGGTCGTCGGCGGCATCGGGGCGAATCGCCGGCAGCCCGGCCGCTACTTCTACGACAACGCGATCATGGGCATCGAGCTGATCGAAGCCGCCCGGCTCGCCGGCGTCGAGAAGTTCGTCACCGCAGGCACGATCTGCGCCTACCCGAAGTTCACGCCGGTCCCGTTCCAGGAAGACGACCTCTGGATCGGCTATCCCGAAGAGACCAACGCCCCCTACGGCCTCGCCAAGAAGATGCTGCTCGTGCAGGCCCAGGCCTACCGGCAGCAATACGGCTTCAACGCGATCACGCTGCTGCCGGTGAACCTGTACGGACCGCACGACGACTTCGACCTCGAAAACAGCCACGTCATTCCCGCCCTGATCCGCAAGGTCGTCGAAGCACGCGACGCCGGCCGCCTTGCAATCGACGTCTGGGGCACGGGCAATGTCTCCCGCGAATTCCTGTTCGTGCGTGACGCCGCCGAGGCGATCACGCTCGCGGCGGCACGCTACGACGGTGCCGAACCTGTCAACGTCGGCTCGGGCCGCGAGATCACGATCCGCGACCTTGCCGAATTGATCTGCTCGCTGTGCGATTACAAAGGCGAACTGCGCTGGGATGCGACAAAACCCGACGGACAGCCCCGTCGCTGTCTCGACGTCTCCCGCGCGAAAACGACCTTCGGTTTTGAAGCAAAGACGTCTCTGGAAGACGGCCTCGCCGAGACGATCGCCTGGTACGAACGACACGCAACGGGGCTCAGGAGGTCGGATACGGGGCTCGAATTCGCCTCCCCACTCCCTGGGGAGAGGGGCCGGGGG
>JBAQZJ010000120.1:0-22915 GCA_049790855.1 Planctomycetaceae bacterium
AAAGGCGACAAAACGAGTGACTGTTCTGAAACGGCGAGACTGATGGCGACGGTCACACAACACGAACCGCAACGTCGTCCACGACTTCGTCCGGAACTGGACCGGCTGCTTGGCCGGTTGCGGTCGCGGATCCGGTCATACGTCGCGCTCGAAGGCGCGGCGATCGTGCTCGCCGTGCTGGGCGGCCTGTTCTGGTTGACGCTGCTGTTCGATCTCGGCTGGTTCCAGTTGACGAACCTCGAGTCGCCGATTCCCGTGCGGGCGACGATCGTGGTTGCGGCGCTCGCGCTCGTCGCTGCCGCCGCCGTGGCGTTTCTCGCGATGCGGTTGCTGCGACGGCTGCGACCGCGAGCGTTGGCCCTGGTGCTCGAACGACGGTTTCCCGAGCTGGATGAACGGCTGATTCTCGCCGTCGAAACGGTCGAACGCATTGCCGGCGAGCCGATGCACGGGCCGCTCGAAGAGGCGATGCTCGCCCGAGCGATCGACGATGCGGCCGATGCCGCCGACCGGCTCGACGTCGCCGACGTGTTCGACCGCCGTCCGCTGCGCCGGGCTTCCATCGTCGCGGCGGCACTGCTCGCGCCGATCATCGGCCTGGCGATCGTGCGGCCCGACATGCTGCAGTCCTGGTGGAACGCCTACGGTCGACTTGCCGAAACCTACCACCACCGCGACACGCTGTTGTCGCTCGTCGTTCTGGCTCCGCCGGACGATCGGCCGCGCAAGTTGTCGCTGGACGCACCGTACAAGCATCCCCGCGGCGCGAACCTGACGCTGCTGGTTCGTGTTCCGGAAGGCGAACGTCCGCAGGGCGACGGGTGGGTGGTGCCCACGTCGGTCTACGCCACGCGCCGCTCCGACGGGGGCGGACGGCAAACCTTGCCAGCCGTGAAGGCGGGCGAACGCCAATTCCGGGTGGCGATCGACGAAGTTCGCGACGGTATGAATCTCTGGGTCACCGGCGGCGACTATACGAACGCCGCTCCTTATCGGATCGACGTCGTCGATGCGCCCCGCGTCGAGCGCGTCGAACTTCACAATTTCTACCCGGCCTACACCGGCCTCAACGATCGCGACGCAAAAGGCCATTCCGTCGCCGATCGCGTCGTGTTGACCGGACCGGTCGCCGAAGTGCCCGCAGGCACGCTCGTCGTCTTCAAGGCGCGGTCCAACAAACCGCTGCGGAACGCCCGCGTTCGGCTCGGCGAAATGGAACTGGTGTTCGGAGAATTTGAAACGGCCGGCGGTCCGGCGGCATTCGAGACCCGCGCGACGTTCCTCGGCCCGGGGGCGGGAGACGACTTGCCGGCTCGACTGATCGCATTGCCGCGGTCAATCGCCGCGACGTTGATCGATGAAGACCGTCGTGGAATCACGATCCCGCTGCTGGTCACGCACGACGCGGCCGGCGGAGGTTATTACCCGGACGGCGCGCCAGATCGTCCCGACCTGCCCGATCGCTTCACGATCGAATTGCCGTCTCAAACGAGCGTTCGTGTGACGTTTGAAGACGTCGACCGGGTCGCCAGTCTCGATCCGTCCCGCTTCGATCTTCGCGGCCGTCCGGATGAGCCTCCGAAAGTCGAGACCCAGTTGCGCGGAGTGTCAACTATTATCACCCGGACTGCGGTCGTTCCGATTCAGGGAGTCATTCGCGACGATCATGGCATCGCCGAGGCGCGGTTCGACTTCAAGATCGACGAGGCCGCGGATTGGTCGCCCCGGCCGTTGACGACGCCGCCGGCGGGACTGCCGAAAGAGTTCACACTGCGGCGTGAACGCGAGACGAGCGCCGAGTGGCTGGATACGGCGACCCTCAATCTGAATCTCGGGCAGAAACTGACGGTCGCGATCGCCGCCGTGGACGGCGATCGACTGACCGGACCGCACATCGCCCGCGGCGACCAGTACGTCTTCACGATCGTCACCGCCGAGGAGTTGCTTTCGGCCCTGTACAATCAGGAGATCAACCTGCGAAAGCGGTTCGAACAGTCGCTCGGCGAAATGAAGGCCGTGCGGACGGAACTGGTCGACAACCGCAAGCGAGCGGGCGAGTTGCGTGCCGGTCGCGGCGGCGAGAATGACGTGCAGGCAATTCGCAGCGCCGCCGATCGGGCGTTTTCCGAGACTCAGCAGAACTCGGGCGAAGTGCGGGCGATCGAGCAGTCGTTTCGCGAAATTCTGGAACAACTCGTCAACAACCGCGTCCATACCGAGAAGCAACTCGATCGGATTCGCGCCGGCATCCTCGACCCGCTGCGACGGCTCGGCGAAAGCCGTTTCCCGAAACTCGATCGGTCGATCGGCGAACTGCGACTGCACATCCACGACGGCAACGATACCGAACCGTCTTTTGCGGCCGGCATCGACGCCGCCGACGAACTGATCGCCGAGATGGAGGCGGCCCTCAAGGAAATGCAAGATCTCGCGGAGTTCCACGAGGCGATTCAGGAGCTGACGCGTATTTTCGAGGACGAGGAGAAACTGCTCGATCGCACGAAGAACGAACAGAAACGCTCGGTGATCGACACTCTGCTGGATTGAAGAAACAGAAACGCCGCGCGATGGCCGAGAGGATCGCGAAATCCGAAGCGCGTCACTGGAAACACGCGGAAATCCAAATGCAGGAAACGGATTGATCAGGCACGTTTCGGTCCGTCGTGCTTTCGAGGTGTTTCAAATATCGGGTTTGACCGTCGCGATCACCGCAAAACCGCCCTCTTCGACACGCCGCCGTTTGGATACAATCGACAGTTCGACCGACCGGAGTCATCCCATGCCTGCCTCGCTGCGACTCGCTGCCGCGATCGGCTGTCTCATCTTCGTGCTGACGGCGCCGCTCGTCGCCCAGGAAGACGTGCCGCCGGCTGCCGCACCGGCCGATCGCAATGCGACGGCGCCCGAGCAGGACGGACCTGCTCTCGACGAACAGCAGCAGGCGATCCGTGTCCGGTTCGAGCGGTTCGAGGACACGCTGCTCAAAATGGCGCGGTATCTGCAAAAGACGGAGCCTGCGCGGGCCGAACTGGTGCTTCGCGCCCTGGGCCGCAGTCAGGAGGAACAGGTCTCCGACCGCATGGAAGAGCTGGTCAAGATGCTCTCGAAAGAGGACGGGTCGGCCCGCTACGCCGATGCGATCGACGAGCAAGAAGCGATCCTCGCGAACCTCCGCGAACTGCTCACGATCCTCCGCAGCGAAGACATTCTCGATGAGAACCGCAAAGAGCAAGAACGGCTGAAGGAACTTGCCCGGCAGGTGTCGGCCCTGATCGACGCCGAAAAGGTCCATCACGCCGACACACAACGTGGCGAACCAACGGACCGCATTTTCGAGGCTCAGGGACGAACCGCCAAACGCACTGGCGACGTCATCAAGAAGGTCGATGAACACGACCGGGCCGCCTCGAAGTCCGACGAACGCGGCTCGAGGAGTTCCGACTCCAAGGGCAGGCAGGGCGGCGAATCACCGGATGGCGAAAACGACCCGATGCCGTCCGAACAGGACGGCAAGAAACCGTCGGACGACCAACAGTCCCACGATGGCGAAAAAGACCCGTCGGGCCAACAAGGCCAGCAAGGCCAGCAAGGCCAGCAGGGCCAGCAGGGACAGCAGGGACAGCAGGGACAGCAGGGACAGCAGGGACAGCAGGGACAGCAGGGACAGCAGGGACAGCAGGGACAGCAGGGACAGCAGGGCGACGAGCAGGGACAGCAGGGCGACGAGCAGCAACGCGGTGAACAGGACGGCTCGCCGCAGGATCAGGCAAGCGGTCCGCCGAAGGCGACGCCTGGTCGAGAAGAGTTGGAAGCGGCGCGCGAGAAAATGGAACGTGCCATCGAGGAATTGAAGGAGAAGAATCGCCAGAACGCCTCAAAGGCGCAAGAAGAGGCCATTCAGAAGCTGATCGAAGCGAAAGAGCGAATCGAGGAACTGCTGCGGCAGCTTCGCGAGGAAGAACGCGAATTGTTGCTGCGGGCGCTGGAGGCGCGGTTCCAGAAGATGCTCCAACTTCAACAGCAGGTTCTCGCGAAGACCGAGGAGCTGTCGGGCTTGCCGACGGACAAGTGGCAGGACCGAGAGTTTGCCCGCTGCCGCGATGCGGCGACGACCGAACGCGAAATCGGCGTCGAAGCCGAGAAGGCGTTAGAGGTGTTGCGCGCCGACGGTTCGAGCGTCGCTTTCCCCGAAGCCGTGGAACAGGTCCGCGACGACGTTGCGGAAGTGGCGAACCGTCTCGGACGCGAAGACGCCGGCGAGCTGACCGTCGCGATCGAACGCGACGTCATCGACGCTCTCGAAGAGATGATCCTCGCGTTGCAGAAAGAGATGGAGAAGATTCGCGAGCAGAAAGGCCAAAAGGGCCAGCAGGGCAGCCCTTCCGACCCCGCGCTCGTCGACCAGCTCGCCGAACTGAAAATGCTCAAGACGCTCCAGTTGCGGATCAATCGTCGAACGAAAGTGCTGGGGCGTCTGTTCAACGGCGAACAGGCCTCAGAGCCTGAGATCATTTCGCAACTTCAAGAGCTGGCGGAGCGACAGGGGCGTCTGCAACAGGCGACCTACGATCTCGCCGTCGGAAAGACGGCGAACTGACAGTGGAGATGACGGTGATGAAACACCTGCCCGGCCTCGTTTTGACGTCGCTGATCGTGTTCGACGTCGCCCATGCCGCCGACCCGGAGACCGCCGGCGGGCGGTATGTCCCAATACCCTTCGAGATCGCCCGAGAGCAGGCGTTCGCGTTCGCCGCAGCGGTCGAAGGCGATCCGGAAACTGCGGAGCCGTCGGAAATCGTCCGGCAGATCTGGCAGAACGTCGAAGCGGGAATTCCCACCCGCGGAGTTCATGACCTCGTGTTGCAGACGTTCGCGGCGTCCGATCCGGCGACGGCGGAGTTTCTGGCGACGCTCGACCTGCGCAATCCGCCGCGGGAATTGCCGGACTTCGCGCCGCTGACCGAGCCAATGAAGCATCCGTTCTACGCCGCGAACGTTCGTGCCCACGTCGCCCGGTTTCTCGTCGACGCCCGCATGTACGACGAAGCGCTGTCGCTGTTCGACGAGATCGACCTCGCAACGGTCGTCGATCCCGCGACGGCGTTGTTTTACCGCGCCGTGTGCGAGCATCAGTTGCTCATGAAGAATGAAGGCCTGAAGTCGATCGCGGCCCTGCTCGATCGAACCGATGCGGTCCCCGAAAGCTACGCCGCCGTCGCCCGCCTTATGCAGGCCGATCTCGAGGCGCTGGAAGCCGACTCGCTCGACGAGGTGGCCGGCTTGATGCGCGACGTCGAACGGCGACTCGATCTGGCGCGGGGTGGTCAACGGGTGCAGAAGCGCGAGGATGAAATCGTCGCGAAGCTCGACGAGATGATCAAGAAGGTCGAACAGCAGATGAGCAAGTCGAACGGCGGCGCGGGAAGCGCCGGCGGCAATTCCAATCGATCGAGCAATCCTGCCGGCGAATCGGTCGTCAAAGGCTCGACCGCTCCCGGAAACGTAGACGAGAAGGACGTGCGCCGACGCGGCGACTGGGGCGACCTTCCGCCTCGCGAGAGAGAGCAGGCCAAGAACGAGATCGAGAAGGCGTTTCCCGCGAACTACAGCCGGCTCATCAACGAGTATTTCCTGAAGCGGACCCGCACCGACCCACCGGCCGGCGAATGACGACCCTCACCCAGCGACGCAAAGGTTTCGGAATGGCTGTTGCGGCGATGATCTCGATGATCGCACTTGCGGCGCAGGCGGCCGACGTGTCGACCGTCGACGGCAAAACCGTGACCGGAAACGTCGTCGCACTCGACGCCGAAACGTTGACGATCGAAGTCGGCGGCGTGTCGAAGTCGGTGCCGCTCGAATCGGTGCTGCAGGTCCGGCTGCCCGAGTCCGATGAACCGTCCGAAGGGAACGACGGGGCCATCCGGCTGGACCTTCATCACGGGGGCCATCTCAGTTGCCGCCAGATCGTCATGGAAGATCGAACCGTCGTCGCCGACTCGGTCGTCGCGGGACGGTTGCGCGTTCCGCTGTCGGCCGTCGTCGCGATTCGCTTCCGGCCGGCCGAACAGAGCGTCGACGAACACTGGGCGGAACTCATTCAAAGCTCTCCCGACCGCGATTTGCTCATCGTCAGGAACGGCGACGTCCTCGACCGGCTCGACGGCACGATCAGCGGTCTCGACCCGCAGACGCTCACGTTTCTCGTCGGCGACCAACGTGTGCCGATCGACCGATCGAAACCCAAACTTTTCGGCGTCGTCGTCGGACGCTCTGCGGCCGACCGGAAAGCGCCTGTCGGCGAACTGCAGTTCCGAAACGGCGACCGCTTGCCGGTGTCGAAACTCTCGTTCGAGGGCGATGTGTTGCAGATCGCCGCGAACGGCGTATCCGCAACGACCCGGATGGCGGCGATCGAGGCGATCGACTTCGGTCGCGGCAAGGTCAAGTTTCTGTCCGACCTGCAGCCTCGAACGCTTGAACACACGCCTTATTTCGGAATGTCGGCGATCGACTCGGTCTTCGACGTCCTCAAGGATCACAGCGACGCTGGTCCCGACGTGCCGATCCGCATCGATCGACAGGGCTTCCAACGAGGGCTTGTCATCCATTCGCGGACCCGGCTCAGCTATCGCCTGAACGGGGAGTATCAGCGGTTCGTCGCCGTGGCGGGCATCGAACAACTGGTTCGGCCGCTCGGCGACCTTGACTTGATCATTACAGCCGACGACAAGGAGCTGTTCCGCCGCAACCTGAAGGGAACCGATTCGGCCGTCCCGTTGGACCTCGATGTGACGGGGGCGCGCGAGCTGACGATCTTCGTCGATTTCGCCGGCGACTCGGACATCTCGGACCACCTGGCCCTCGGCGATGCGCGGCTCATCAAATGACGAAAGGTCGCGTCGGAACCGAGGTTTGGGAGCACGAGTCTCTTGGCGAGCCAACTTATCCTCGTCTCCTCCAAGGAGAAGGACGCCGAGTTCGATGCTCGATTTGACGACGCCTTGATGCCCTGTGAGTTCGATTCATGATGCTCAACCGGATGATCTTGTTCGCCGTGGCAGCGAGCGCCGTCGGGCCGATTTGCGCCGCGGTCCCGCCGGATGTGCTCGAGGCGGAACGGTCGCGCGTCGCTCTTGTCGAGAAGATCGCGCCGACGGTCGTCTGTATCTTCGGCCGCGACGGCGGAGGCGGCGGATCGGGCGTCCTGATTTCCCCGGACGGCTTCGCACTGACGAACTTCCACGTCACCAGCGGCGCCGGCGACTTCATGAAGTGCGGGTTGAACGACGGACGGCTTTACGATGCCGTCATCGTCGGCATCGACCCGACCGGTGACGTGGCGCTCATCAAGCTGCTTGGCCGCGACGACTTCCCGTTCGCTGCGTTTGGCGACAGCGACGAACTGCGCATCGGCGAATGGGTCTACGTGATGGGCAACCCCTTTCTGCTGGCCGCCGATTTCACGCCGACCGTCACCTACGGCATCGTGAGCGGCGTGCATCGCTATCAATATCCTGCGGGCACGTTTCTCGAGTACACCGACTGCATTCAGTTCGACACGTCGCTCAACCCTGGCAATTCGGGCGGACCGTTGTTCAACGATCGCGGCGAGGTCGTCGGCATCAACGGTCGCGGTTCCTTTGAGAAGCGCGGTCGTGTGAACGTCGGCGCCGGTTACGCGATTTCGATCAATCAGATCTCGCACTTCCTCGATCATCTTCGATCGGGCCGGGTCGTCGATCACGGTTCACTGGGTGCGGCGGTCTCGACGGACGGCAACGGGGCTGTCCGCGTCTCCTCGATCCTCGAAGAGTCCGACGCCTGGCGGCGCGGATTACGATCGGGCGACGAAATCGTCACCTTCGCGGGACGGCCGATTCGCAGCTCCAACCAGTTCCAGAACGTGCTGGGCATCTATCCGCGAGGCTGGATGCTGCCGCTGACCTATCGCCGAGGGGCTGAGACTTTCGACATTGTCGCACGCCTGTCGGGTGCGCATCGGGACTCGGAGTTGCTCGAATTCTCGAAATCGACGCCCGACCAGGAAAATCCTCAGCCTGGCCGCGAGAACGAACCGCAGCCTGACGGCAAAACGCCTCCTGACGGCGAAACGCCAGAAAAAGAATCGCCGGAGGGCTTGCCGGCGCCTCATGCGGTGACGCCGGCTGTCGACGATGTGCCTCCGGAACTGAAATCGCTCGTCGTCAAGAAGCCCGGTTTCGCGAACCATCGGTTCAATGACGTTGAGCGGCAGCGGGTGTTCGAAGCGCTGCAGCGTCACGGAACGTTCGAGGCGTTGACGGACGGCATCGTGCTCAGCGGGCGAACGGGTGACGCGAAGCCGTTTCGGATGGTGCTCGCCGACGCTGCAGTCGCGCTGGAGATCGGCGGGATCGCCTCCGTCCAGCCGCTGGAGGACGGGGCCGAGTTCCTGGACGAGCCAGCGGGGACGGGCGGGCTGTTGGCCGCGGCTCACTTGTTCCGACAGGCCCTCCTGAACCAGCCCGACCGGCTTGCCGGGTTCTATTACTACGGTTCGGAACCGCTGGACGGAGTCGGACCGATCGTCGATGTGCTGATTGCTGAAGACCGGGGAGCGACCCTCCGGCTGTATGTCGAACGCGGTGACGGCCGCCTGTCCGGTTTCGATTTTCGTCGGTCGGACGCCGCCGAGGAATGCCGCGTCCGCTTCGGTGATTCGAGCATCGCCGGCACGGCACCGCTGCCGGGCGAATGGCAGGTGCGTCACGGAACCACGGACGTCGTCGAGCTGAAAGTCGAACGGATCGCGCCGCGTTCTACGGGCGATACCCCAATGAGTGTCGAATCTTCTACCGAGTCGTGATCTCCCCATGCGCCGCTTCGTTCTTCGCGGGTTCGTCGTCGTCTGTGCCGTGCTCTCGAACGTCGCAATGGCACAAGACGTCGTCGATCATTCCGGGCAGGTGATCGCCGAGACGCTTCCCAAGATCGTGAAGCTGTACGGTGCCGGCGGATATCGCGGGCTGGACGCTTACGGCACGGGGTTTCTCGCAACCGGCGACGGCCATGTCGTGACTTCGTGGGGACCGCTGCTCGATGCAGATCCGGTGATTGCGATTCTCGACGACGGTCGCCGCTTCGATGCGAAACTCGTCGGTGCCGATCCCGATGCCGGCCTGGCGGTGCTCAAGATTCAGGTCGCGGACGAGCCGTTGCCGCATTTCGATCTCGCCGACGCCTCCGAGGCGGTTCCCGGCGACCGAGTGCTGGCATTCAGCAACATGTTCCGGGTGGCAGCAGGCGACGAACCCGTTTCGGTGATGCACGGAACGATTCTGGCGAAAGTTCCCCTCGACGCAAGGCGGGGGCGGTTCGACATGGACTTCGACGAGCCGGTGTACGTGATCGACGCCGTCACCAATAATCCCGGCGCCGCCGGGGGCGTGGTCGTCACGCTCGACGGGCGGATCGCCGGGATGATCGGGCGGGAGCTGCGCGGCGAAGGCAGCGAGACGTGGGTGAACTACGCGCTGCCTGCCGACGTCGTGGCCTCACGAATCGAGGCGATTCTCGACGGAACGGATGCCGCACCGGAGGAGGCCGCATCGCCCGCGGAGCCGAAGACGTTGCGACGGCCGATCGACTTCGGCCTCGTCATGGTGCCGAACGTCACTGCACGCACACCGGCATTCGTGGCCGATGTTCTCGACGACTCGGCGGCCGCTGCGGCCGGAATGCAACAGGACGACTTGGTCCTCTTCGCCGAGCGGTCTCCTGTCCGATCGATCGGAGAGCTGACCGATGCATTCTCGCAGGCCGAACCGGGCGACGAACTGACGATCGTCGTCCGTCGCGGCGGCCGTCTGGAGACAGTCCGACTGTCAGTCCCGCGCTGAAGGCTGCGGTTCCGGCCGGACTGCGGGGGGATCGTACGCCGAGTCTTGCGCTCCGGCGATCTCCGACGGTCGAGCGGTACGCAGGACCGTCGGATCCTCCGATCCGATCGATGCCGGCGGAACCGACGTCGATCCGTCACCCGGCAGGATCGTCACGAATTCGACTGCGGATGGCGACTGGGACGCCAATTGCTCCTGGCGCTTCCGCAAGGCCCATTCCGCGAACGTCGCCGCGCCGACCAGTGCGAGGCCGAACAGCGCCGGTTGAAGGAAAATCTGAACCTGGCTCGGGAAGAACGCCCACACGATGAGCAAGACCGAGCCGAGAGCGATCAGTGCCGGACGACGCCGCGGAATCAGGCCGCTGGCGAAACAATAGCCGAGGACGATCGCCGCTCCCGCCCCGAACAGAACCACGAGCGATCGAGAGAGAGAGGTGATCTCGAGCGGTGTGGCGACACCGTTTCGCGAGAACGTGTATTGATGACCGGTCTCGAATTCCGGTCCGAGCGCCGAGAGGTCGCCACCGAACCAGTCGCCGATGTGTTGAAACGATTCGTCGGTCTGTCGCGTCCAGAGTCCACGATGCAGTCCCCATCGGAAACCGGCCTCGTAGCCGTCGGGCATCGAGAACAGGTGCTGCGATTCCGGAAGCGTGATTCTCCAGAGCGTCTGCTCGACGGACGCGGAATCATCGAAACGGGGCACATCGATCCGGCGTCCGGCAACGCCCCCGATCGGTGCGTCGCCGGACTCTCGGAAGGCGAAAGTCAGCACCGGCGGCTCGCTTCCGGGAACAAGCTCCGCCTCGGCCATCAATCCCGACGGCTCCCGAACCAGCTCCGGCGTGATCGTCCGCCCACGCCATCGAAACGACTCCGGCTCGAGGCCCGCTGGAAAGTGGATCGCCAGCATCTCCGGCGGCTCGTCGAGTCGGCAATCGGCGACGGTTCGCACCGTGCCGTCGCGTTCGACCACCGTTCGGAACAGCATTCGCGAAACGGACGGTGTTTTCGCCTCTCCCGCAGGCCGCGGACGCAGCCGCAAAGACAGCGCTTCGGCCACGTCGGTCGCAGTCCAACGGTCGCGACCGACGTTCTCGGTGGATTGCAGACGGACCCAGTTCGCGCCGGCGACGGCCGCCGTGTGGTGCGGCAACTGGCTGATACGCACCTCGACGTCGTCAAGCGCCGACTCGGACGGAAAGACGAGCGGCACCGACACGTTTGACGTCGTTCCTTCCGGCGCTGCCGGACGCACCTCGTACCGTGCGGAGATCGAAAACGGACCGATCACGGCGCGATCGAGCGCGAGCCTGACGTCGGCGTCGTCGCCGGCGTTCGTCTCGAGCACTTCGCTCGGAAGAGCGCGCCCGCTGCCATCGAAGAACTCGATCTTCTGCGTCAGGAGTGACTTCGGAACCGTCAGCACCAGTTCAGAGAGCGTGTCGAATCGCACATCATAGTCGAGCCGTTCGTCGACGACGAGATGATCGCCGCGCGGACGGATCGACACAAACGCCGAGACGTCGACCTCTCGACTGAGTCGGCGAACCTGAAATTTGATCGACTTCAGACCGGGCGGGGCGACGAACGCGATCAACCGCTCGTTCGCGCCGGGCTTCGGCAGCGACGCGGCGCGTGCCGAATTCATTAGTGGTTCGAGTCCGTCCGCCGTGTCGATCTCGACGACGACGTTGTCGGGATGTCTCAGGCAGATGACGGATTCGGCCTGTTCGACGGTCGCGGTTGGAATGGGCGATTCGATTCGAGGAAGCGGGATTTCGAGTTCCTCACCGTCGTACGGCCGATTCGCCCGTGCCGGGACGACAAACGACGCGGTCGCTCCAGGCACCGAAATATCGATAGGCGGGCCTGAGCCGTTACCGCGCCGAAACTCCTGGATCAGGCCCGAACGGATCGGCGGGATTGTCCAACCCGGCGCGGTCCAGTCGAGTCGCAGCTCTCGCAGGTCTCCTTCTTCGATCGAGACTGCAAAGCGGGCATCGAGATCGAGTCGGTCGGACGAGACCTGAAACACGAGTTCCGGAGCGACCGTCAGCGACGGCGGAATCGGATCGATCTGCAGTTCGACGCGAAACGGCTGTGATGAGAACTCGAACGTCTTCGAATCGGCAAGCTCCGGTTCGACCATCTCCCTTTTCTCGACGCCGTCCGTGCTGTCGACGACGTCAATGCGGAATGCCGTCGACGGTTCGATGACGATCATGCCCGTCTGGGCGTCGGCGGGAACGTCGGGCAGTGAGAAACCGCTGAAGGCGATGCGTCCTTCGGTTGTCAGCGGTGCGCCAACCCGCAGGTTCACTTCGATCGTGCCCTCGGTCGGTTCCACCAAGGTGACGACGGCGATTCGATTGCCGCCGACGGTCTCTTCGGTGTGAGAACGGACCAGCTTGCCCGTCACGTCGATGATCGAAAATCCGTCAGGCAGCAGCAGGCGAACGGCGGAAACCCGCCCTGTCGCAGCCGTGACGCGCACGACCGTGCGAAGTTGCACGACTTTTCCCAAAACACTAGGAAAAATCATCGACGACGCGGAAAGCGCGGAAGGGTCCGCCGTGATGGGTTTGGGACGCCACGTAAGATCGATTCGCCCCCCGGTGCCGACCCACTGGATGGAAGTTTCCGCGTCAGTCTCTGTCGTCGACCGGATGATGCCGTCGACAGCGGTGACTTCCGAGCCGTGCGGAACCTGCAGATCGAGGGTCGTCGTCGCTGAATCCGACGGCGTCGTAAGAGTGAGCTGTGATGCATCGATCTGTGTCGACAACGGCACCAGCAACTTCAGTTTGAGGCGATGTTCGCCACGCCCCTGCAACGACCACGCATGACCTTCCGCTTCCGAAAAGGGCTCGTAGCTTGCGTCGCCGGTGCCGGAATGTTCGACGCCGATCAGTACGGCTTCGGTGAATCCCAATGCGACGCGAACGGCCTCGGCACGTCGCACCATGACGACGACTTCCGCATCCAGTTCGATCCGGGTTTCGTCTTCGTCAACGCGGCCGGTGATTTCAACCGAATTGATTCCGTAACCGGGGCCGCGGCGTGCAGCGAGCCATTCCAGGAATTCGGCGTACGACGCACCGGGCGGCAAGGGAAGGAACGTGCCGTCCTCGGGCTTCACCAGGCCGTACGGAGATCGTTCTTCGGCCGCGCTCTCCGCAGCCGTCGGTGTGGAAACTGCCGGTGTCGCAGGCTCCGTCTTTCCAGCCGAACGTTCCGATTGTGCCGCAGCGGCTGTTGTCAGCAGCATGACCGCTACGGTCGTCGCGAGCGTTCGTGGCGGCCGACAGGCCCGCTCGTTTCTGGTGGCCGTGGCGTCGTGCGTCGGCGGCGTCACGGGATGACCCTGGCTGACGTGAGGAAGAACAATAGCAGAACCGCCGTGACGGCGACCGCCATCATCATGATAGGTCCGAAAACACGCCGGAGAAAGAACCAACCGTCAGTTCGTCGCACACAACAGCTCGACGACCGACTCGTGGAGTTCTGTTCCGTTGGACGCAAGGATTTCCGGTCGATCGACCGAAAACGCCGCGCCCGAAATCGAAGAAACCCGCCCGCCCGCTTCGGTGACGAGAATCGTTCCCGCCGCCATATCCCACGGCTTCAGGCTGCTCGACCAGAAGGCATCGATACGTCCGCAAGCGACGTAAGCCAGATTCAACGCTGCCGAACCGGTCCGCTGGACTGATTCAGCACGCGGCACGGCCCGTACGAATCGCTGCATCGCAAGGTCTTCGGCATTCGCCCGTCGCGGCAGGCTGGCGACGAGAAACGCATCGTCCAGTCGCGTCGTTCGGGTCGGATGAATGGGCGTTCCATTCAGTCTCGTACCGCCACCAACAACGGCGGTGAACAATTCGTCCCTGTTCGGATCGTAGACGACGCCGGCGACCGGGCGGCCTCCGGACTCCACACCGATCGAGACGCAATAGTACGGAAACCGGTGGACATAGTTCGAGGTGCCGTCGAGTGGATCGATAATCCAGCGAACGTCGCTGCGGCCGCGTTTCGCCGAAAGATTCTCCTCACCCAACAGATCATGGTCGGGGAAAGCGGCGGTCACCGTGGTGACGATCGCCGATTGCGAGGCAAGATCGGCTTCTGTGACCAGATCCGACGGACCCTTCTCACTGACCGTGAAGCGCGTCGACCACGCTTGGAGGATTTCGCCCGCTTCGCGAGCGGCCCGAACCGCCACGGCAAGAATCCGTTCGACGTCGTCCAACGCTCACCTCCCTGATTGCCGGTTGTATCGAAGACGTCGATCGTGGCGGTTGCGGTGTCCGATTGCAACCGCTCGACGGACGATGCACAGTTCAAGTCTCTGTCGGCGGTCGAACTTCGTGCCGCAACGGGCGACCGGCCAGTCCGGCGAGAAGATTATCGACGGCGATCGTCGCCATCGCCTCGCGTGCGTCCAGTGTGGCACTGGCGATGTGCGGCGTGACGACGCAGTTCGGCATCGACAGCAAGGCGTCGTCGGCAGCCATCGGTTCGGGGGCGGTCACATCCAGCCCCGCTGCGAAAATCTCTCCCGTGCGTAATGCGTGTGCGAGAGCCGCTTGATCATGAACCTCGCCACGGGCGGTATTCACGAAGACCGCCGTGCGTTTCATCTTGCGGAAGGCTCTCGCATCGAAGAGGTGCCGTGTTTCGTCGTCGAGTGCGCAGTGGGCGGAAACGAAGTCGGATCGCGCCAGCAAGTCGTCGAACGAGACTCGCTCGGCGTCCAGTTCCTGCTCTGCATCAGGATTCGGGCTGCGGGAAGTATAGAGAACCTTCATTCCCCAGCCTCCGCGCAACCGCCGGGCCGTCGCGGTTCCGATCCGGCCAAGGCCGACAATTCCCAGCGTTTTTCCTGCTAACTCGACGCCCAAAAACCCAAGCGGTTCCCAAGTCTTCCACTCGCCCTCGTGAATCGATCGCTCCGAAGGAATGACACATCGCGCCGCGGCAAGCAGCAGAGCGACGGCAAGGTCGGCCGTCGCCTCGGTGAGGACGCCGGGCGTGTTTCCCACCTTGATGCCGCGACGGTCCGCTTCCGCGACGTCGATGTTGTTGTAACCGACCGCGTAATTGCTGACGACCTTCAACTGCGGGCCAACCGCGCCCATCACCTCGGCGTCGATGCGATCGGAGAGCAGCGTCAGCAACCCCTCGCAGCCCTGCGCATGCGTCAGCAGTTCCGCGCGCGTCGGCGGCATTCGATGCGGCCAGACTTCGACGTCGCATTCCGATCGAAGTCGATCCAGCGCCGTTGCCGGAATCTCACGAGCGACGAACACCCTCGGTCGTTCAGCCATATTGCCAATCACTTCCAAGTGTTGAGCAGGTCCGGCCGTCGAGGCCGCCACGCTGGCGATCGGCGATCGGCGATCACGCAAGGCGGATGCCGGGCCGGTAATGCCCCGCGGCAAGTGCCGATGCCGTTTCGTCGCCAGTAATCAATCCCGATTCCGCGTTGATGCGGATTTCTCGGCCTTGTCGGAAGGCGATGTTGCCGAGGTGGCACATTCGTGCCGCGACGATGCCGGAATCGAGTGATGCTGCGGGTGCGCTCCGTGATCGAACCGCGTCGATAAAACCTCGGAGATGTGACGCGAGATCGGCCCGTCCATCTTCGCCGACCGGCTCGTTCGTGTCATAGACCTTCCATCCGCCGCGATCGAGCACGAGCGTTCCGCGTTCGCCGTAGAACGCCAGGGCGGCACTGCGACCTTCGGGAGGATGGTTGCTCCATTGCCGGTGCTCCCACTGGATTGTCACATCGGGGAACGAGTAAGCGGCAATGAGAGTATCGGGCGTTTCCGTCAAATTCCCGGCGAGCCGACTGCCTGACGCCGTGACTCGCTCGGGGGCCGAAACGTCGAGTCCCCAGCAGGCGAGATCGAGCAGGGCGACGCCCCGCGTTCCCAACTCACCCGAACCGTAGTCCCAGTACGTCGGCCAGCCGCGATGAAACCGTTGTGGATCAAACGGCCGCTCGGCCAACGGATAGAGCCACTGGTCATAATCGACTCCGGCAGGAGCCTTGACTGGGGCGGTAGCGATCGGCGCGGCCGGGCGTCGGTGAACGGCCCATGCCTTCGCAAGAGGCACCGCTCCCAATCGGCCGCTGCGGACGAATTCGACGGCGTTGCGAACATGCGCCAGTGATCGTTCAAAATGGCCAGTCTGCACAACGCGGCCCGACTGGATGGCAACCTTCTGTAAAACTGTCAGTTCGTCCAAAGTATGGCAGACGGGCGTTTCGAGGTAGATGTCCTTGCCGGCCCGCAGCGCCTCGATCGCCAAGGCCGCGTGAGAGTGATCGGGGGTGGCGATGGCGACCGCGTCGACTCGCGAATCGTCAAGCAGTTCACGGAAATCGCGACTCCGACGCGGCGCCGCACCGGCTTCCAGAACCTCTTTGACGGCGCGATCGAGGACCGATTCGTCGACATCGCACAGAAAAGTGACCTCTGCGTCGGGCTGGCGCGCCAGTTCGAGGGCAATCTTCCGCCCCTGGCGTCGAACGCCGATGACGCCGATGCGCACCCTGTTCGAAGAGATTCCCCCCGCCGCTCCGGCGGCGAAGCCGACCAGACCGGCAGCCAGCCCGACCGCGTTGCAGGCGCTGCCGCCGAGGAATTGACGCCGGCTGACACCGGACGGCGTGACGGTCATAGAGCCACCGCGGCTTGTGTTCGCATCGCAATTGAAACCGCACCGCACACGACACGTGTTCTCGCGTACGTCTCAATACATTATAACGGCTCTCGGCTGCGAATTGCGGCTCACGGAGGTTTCTTGCCCGATCTCGACTTCTCGGACGTTCCATTGTGACACATCGCCGCCTGCTGACCGTTCTGACCGGCATCGTCGCCGGGGCCGTCACGCTCTTTCTGACGGCTTCCGTTTCGTACGCGCTGCTGCGACGACTCGGCGACGAAACCGGTGCTGCGTGGGCCGCCGGGATCGCCCTGTGCGCAGCGGGCTGGACGATCGTGTCACTGTCCGTCGCGTTTCTCACCAATGCCGGGAACAAAAGCAGCATTGAATGAGTTGCGGCAAGGGCGCCTCCCCTGACGTTCGTCAACCTGACAGAGCCGAAAGGGGTCGCTGCCATGCCGTCTTCAACTCGCCGATCGACGAATCGATCACGAACTCGCCGCCCGTGCCGTGAATGCGGAGCCGGTTTTCGGCAGTGACTGTTCCCAGCCGCCGGCACGGCTCCGAACCAATGATCGCTTCGAACGCGGCACTGTTTTCCGGACACACTTCGGCCAGGAATCGTGTGTTGCTTTCGGCGAAGAGCAAGGCGAGATCCGACAGTCCGCCCGCCGTAAGAACGGAGAGATCGAGATCCAGCCCCAAGCCGCCGGCAAATGCCATCTCGGCGGCGGCGACGGCGAGGCCGCCTTCGCTCAGATCGTGACAGCTTCGCACGATTCGCTGCCGCATCGCCGTATGCAGTGCCGCGAACATCGTACGCGATTTCGACGGATCAAGCGTCGGCACCTGTCCGCCATTGAGGCCGTTCACGAGCGCGTAGTGGCTTCCGCCGAGTTCGTCGCGCGTTTCGCCGACCAGATAGAGATCGTTGCCCGATTGTTTCAGGTCCATCGTGACCGCCGCTGCGACGTCGTCGATCTGGCCGAGGGCGCTGATGAGCAGCGAAGGCGGAATCGCCACGGTGCGGCGGGTTCCGTCGGCAGCGGTGTACGAAAACTCGTTGTTCAGGCTGTCCTTGCCGCTGATGAACGGTGTTCCGTAGGCGAGGGCGACGTCGCGACAGGCGAGGGCGGCGCGGACGAGTGAGCCGAGGGTCTCCGGTCGATCGGTGTTTCCCCAGCAGAAGTTGTCGAGAATCGCGATGCGATCCGGGTCGGCGCCGACGGCGACGCAGTTCCGCACCGCTTCGTCGATCGCTGCAGCGGCCATCCAGTAAGGATCGAGATCTCCATAGCGGGGATTCATGCCGCAGGAAATCACCAGACCACGACGCGACCGCAGGTCCGGGCGAATGACGGCCGCATCCGACGGCCCGTCCTCGTTCACCCCGACGAGCGGCTTGACGACGCTTCCCGCCTGAACTTCGTGGTCGTACTGCCGGATGATCCGTTCCTTACTGCAGACGTTCCAACTCCCCAGGATCGCCGCGAGGTCGTCGTCATAACGTGCTTTCGGCGGTGCGACGAGCGGTACGGCCGGCACGGGTGCGTAGGTCGCTTCGCGCACGACGGGCGGGCGTCCACCGTGGAGAAACTCCATCGACAGGTCGCCGACGACATGCCCCTCGTACTTCAGAACAAGCCGTCCGGTGCCGGTGAAACGTCCGAGGATGCTCGCCTCGACGCCTTCCGCGGTGCAAAGATCGATCAGTTCGTCGGCCTTCTCGGGCGGGACGGCAAGCACCATCCGCTCCTGGGCCTCACTGATCCAGATTTCGGTGTAGCTCAGCCCCGAATACTTCAGTGGAGCGAGGTCGAGATCGACTTCCGCGCCTGTTTCTTCGCCCATTTCTCCGACGGCGCTGCTGAAGCCGCCGGCACCGCAATCGGTCACGGCTCGAAACAGCCCGCGATCGCGGGCGGCAAGCAGGGCGTCGGCGACCATTTTTTCGGTGATGGCGTTACCGATCTGCACGGCGCCGCCGGAAACCGTCTCGCTGTCTTCGGTCAACTCGGCGGACGAAAAGGTCGCCCCGTGAATGCCGTCGCGGCCGGTTCGTCCGCCCAAGGCGACGATCAGGTCGCCCGGCTTGACGGTCTTGTCACTGGCGTTGACCGGAATCATCGCCACATTGCCGCAGTAGACGAGCGGGTTGCCGAGATAGCGCTCGTCGAAGCACACAGCACCGTTGACCGTAGGAATGCCCATTCGATTCCCGTAGTCACGGACGCCGGCGACGACGCCGCGCATCACCGCCAGGGGGCTAAGCACTCCGGGAGGGAGTGACGATTCCGGCGTGTCAGGCGGTGCAAAACAGAAGACGTCGGTGCTGCAGACCGGTTTCCCGCCGAGTCCGGTTCCGAGCGTGTCTCGAATGACGCCGCCCAGCCCCGTATTCGCTCCGCCGTAAGGTTCGATCGCGCTCGGATGGTTGTGCGTTTCGACCTTGAAGCAGACGTTCGTTTCGTCTTCGAACCGGATGATTCCGGCGTTGTCCTTGAAGACGCTGACGCACCAGTCATCCGGCCCGAGGCGCTCGCGAATCGACTGTGTCGCGGCGAAGATCGTCTCCTTAAGCATGTTGTCAAACACGGTCGTGCCACGTTCGTCCTGGTAGCGGATCCGTCCGCCGAGCGTCTTATGCGAGCAATGCTCGCTCCAGGTTTGCGCGATCGTTTCCAGTTCGCAATCGGTCGGGTCGCGGGCAAGTGCGACGAAGTGATCGCGAATCGTCCGCATCTCCGTCAGGCTCAGATAAATCTGCCCGTCTCGCGAAAGCGCGATGAGTGCGTCGTCTTTCATGCTGCGGATCGCAACCGTCTTAAGATCGAACCGATAAGGCTTGCCGAGTGAAATCGTATCCAGCCGCAGCGGGCCGTCGACGATCTCTTCGATCGCGTCGTTCGCCAGCACTTTCGTGCGCAGTCGATCGAGATCGACATCGGTCGCGTCGTCATTGATGCGATAGGTGCGGACGGTCGCGACCGCCGACACATTCCAGCCGGCGGCCGCAAGTGCGTCGCGGGTGCTCAAGCCGACGTTGTCGGTCACGCCGGGCTTGAACAAGACGTTCAGCAGCCGCGACCCTGCCGGCACGCCGTTCGTCGCCGGCAACGCATGCACCGCGAATGTTTCGACGACGGGATCGGCGAGAGCCGTCCGGGCGAGCCGCTCGATGTGTTCGGCGTCGGCATCGCCCTGCACGAGAAACGACCGTCCCGACCGCACCATCTGAACGGACGACAGACCGAGGCCTCGTGCGGCCGTCTGCACGCGGTCCGCTTCGCGATCTTGATGACCGCCCGCAGGTTCGATTGCGACTTCCCAGAGCATCACAGGGTCCATCAAGGGTACTTCAACGTGAGTAGGTGACTTGTGCGAAGCGGGGATCGAGGAATCCGCACGATCGGGAGAATGTTCAGCAGCACGTCGCTGTCGTGCTTCCCTTCGTCCGTCATTGAAATCCGGTGCTACGGCATCGCGTTGTTAAACACTGCCGTAAACTGGTTGCGACGGGCTTTCGCCGTGATGAGAAATCGTCGAACTGCCGATTCGTCGCCGGCGGCAATCGCTTCGCGACACTGTTCGCACTGCGCGATGAAAAGGGCCAGCGCGTCTTCGATCGCGCCACGGTTCGCCGAAACGACGGCGGTCCACAGATCGGGATCGCCGGCAGCAATGCGAGTCGTGTCGCGAAAACCGCCGGCAGCGAATCGCAATTCCTCGTCGGTCGGCACGCTGCAGAGGGCGGCGGCGACGAGATGAGGCACGTGGCTGGTTCGGGCGAGGACGGCATCGTGTTCGGCGGGAGACAACGTCACGACTTCGCTTCCCAATCCGCGCCAAAACGCATGGACACGGTCGACGGCGGAGGCCGGTTCCGCTCCGGTCGGAGTCATGACGCAGACACGATCGAGAAACAGGTTTGCATCGGCATTCTCGAAGCCCTGTTTTTCCGATCCGGCGAGCGGATGTGACCCGACGAATGTGACACCGGGCGCCGGCTCCGGTCCGAGAGCCTCGCAAATCGTCCCTTTGACGCTGCCAGCGTCGGTGATCACCGAGCCGGGCTTCATGCAGGAGGCCGCACCGCGAACCGAATCGACGATTCGATCGACCGGCAAACAAGAGACGAACAGATCGACGTCGCGGCATGCCGAGTCGTCGTCGACGAACAAGTCGTCGATCAACCCCGCCTGACGGGCCGCTTCAAGGCGCTCGACGGATCGGCCGAAACCGATGATCCGCCGAAACAATCGGCGACTTTTGACGGCCGCGGCGATCGAGCTGCCGATGAGGCCGACGCCTGCAATACCCAGCGTGCCGTTGCCCAAAGTGCCCTTCGTATCGCTGGTGCCGATCGAATCGCCCATCGCGGCAGTATTCTAAGCCGCGTCGCCGGTTGATTCCAGCACGGCCCAGGCAGCCCTTTCCAAATGGTGCCGGCAGTGTTTTACTTGGGCGGACATTCGAAGGATCAGGATCGCCCGCAGTCTGACCGCCGCGGGACGCATGGCTTGCATGAGTTCGTCACCCGCTGATAAGAACCGTTCCACCGATCGGCCGCCGGCCGAGGTGATTCTCGGTTACCTGAATTTTTCGACCGGCCGGCCCGAGCCGTCCGTGCAGACGGCCTTTAATGGCCTTTTTCTGGAAACGAAGCCCGATTCGTGGCCGTCGGTGCGGACGGTGCTCGAGCGGGAACTCGACCGCCTGAGCGCCGGCACACCGGCATTCCAGGACGCGGGTCAGGCGCAAGAGGTTCTTGCGTGCGTTTTCGACGGACTGCTTCCGGCCTATCTCAGGCATCACGCGGACCTGCTGTTCCACCTCGACCCGAACGATCTGCTGAATCCGTTCTTTCTGGCCCGGTTGTGTGAAACGGTGCTGGTCTCGGGAACCGATCACGCGGAGCGCGGTCGCATCGTCGTCGAGGCCTTGTCGCGGTTGAACGACTTCGTCGGACACCGGCCGTTGGCCGTTCTCGAAAACAATCGCAAAGCGGAGGTCTACGCACACGAACGGTACCGCCCTGTCCCGCTCTACATTCGCGGCGCGGGCGTCGCCGTCGGGCCGTATCACGACATCATCGTCGCTGCACTGGAACACCTTGCAGCGACGCCGGCCGACTTGCTGGAGCAAGCGTCGCTCGACCCCGCTCGGCTCGATGAGATCGCGGTGGACCTGCGGGCGCACGATGCGCTGCACCCGGTGTTCAAACGGACGAACTACCTGTTCGGCGAGTGGGATCCCCACCTGATCGACAATCAGGGCCATTTTCGACGGTTCGTCGTCCGTCGAATCATCCTCGAGGCATTGCTCGCCTGGATGTCCTCGGCGACGGAACTTTCGGCCGACGAACGGTTGCACGACGCGTCGGCAGTGCTCTGCGGAACGATTCTGATGGCGTCGGCGATCAGTGGCTGGGGGCCGGCAGCGCACGACTCGACGATTTCACTCACGAACCTGCTGCCGGTCGTCGCGCACCAGCGTGATGCGTTTTACGCCCGACTGATGAGTCGTATGAGCGGCGGCCGCGCGGCACGATTGATCGGCGTGGCGGAGACGACCCGGCAGCCGTTCGGGCACGTCCGGCAGCACCTCAACATTTATCTGGCGAATTACGCCGCCGCCCAGATGCAGCGGCGTGCGGTCGCCGAGCAGTTCGCGAAGATGGGCTACTTCGAGGCGGCCCGCGAGGAAGCTTCCCACATCCCGGCGGCGTCGCTGCGGTTCGAGTGCGAGCTGGACTTGCGTGCGGAGGCGGCCGTCCGGACGGCCCGACGCGACGGCGCGGCGGCCGCCGAGCGTCTGTCCGAAGCAACCGACTTGCTCGTCCGCGGAATCGAATGCGGTGCCGTGATCGATCCGTGGAACATCCTCGGATTTCAGGGCCAGTTCCCGCTGTTCGTCGCTCGCGAGGATGCCGTGCCCGACCCGCGGGCCGAATGGCTGATCGACTTCATGGACCGCCTGTTCGCCGCGGGAGGCCGCGTCTTGACGGAGGCGGCGGCCGGCGGCGATGCGGCGACGGCGGCCCGCGTCTATGAATGGATGGAGCGGACGGCGTCCTGGTGGGACCGATTCGCGACCACGACCGTCGGCGATTTGCCGTCCGTCCGCGGCGGCGATCTGGCCGACTCGGCCTCGGCCGTCGCCGGAACGATCGCCGAATGGCGGGCCGCCGGCCGTGCCGCGGGCGATCTTTCGTTCTGGCAGAAGCGAGTCGGCCGGCTCGAAACGCCCAAGGCGTTCGCCGACGTCGTCGAGGCGCTGCTGACGCGCGGCGATTTTGTCGCGTCGTCAGGATTGCTGATCCAGTGGCTCGGCCAGGCGGAGGCGATCGGATTGGGC
>JBAQZJ010000121.1:0-1963 GCA_049790855.1 Planctomycetaceae bacterium
GCTGCGCTGCGAGATGTTCGGGAGTCTCTCCGCTTCGCAGCCTCGGCCCGAACGGACTTCATCCGACTTCGGGAACGTTGTGATTGCAACATACAAGAGCGCAGAATGACAATTCATAATACCTCCGTGTTCTCTGCGGTTCCTGTTGCGATATGCTGCGTGCCCTGGCCTCATGGCATGCGACATCTTTCACATACGAGCGACTGAAACGGAGATTGCCGTGCGTTTGCTGATCGCCGTTGTGATCCACTGTTCGCTCGCCGGGCAGGTTCTCGCCGCCGAGCCGACCCTGATCGTCCACAACGGCAAGATCGTCACGGTGGACGAGGCCTTCTCGATCGCCGAGGCGATGGCCGTCGACGGCGACAAGATCGTCGCCGTCGGATCGAACGACGACGTGCTGAAGCTCGCCGGTCCGAAGACGGAACGGCTCGATCTCGCGGGCAAGACCGTCCTGCCGGGGCTGATCGACTCGCACGTTCATCCGCTTGGTGCGGCGATGTACGAGTTCGATCATCCGATTCCCGAAATGGAAACCGTCGCCGACGTGCTGACCTACATCGCCAGACGGGCCGAACTGTTGCCCGACGGCGCCTGGATCAAACTCCAGCAGGTGTTCATCACGCGGCTGCGCGACCAGCGGTATCCGACGCGGGCGGAACTCGATCGCGCCGCACCGAAGAACCCGGTCGTGTTCCGCACCGGCCCCGACGCCTCGCTCAACTCGCTCGCACTCGAAGGCAGCGGCATCGACAAAGCGTTTCAGATCACCGACGGCGGTCCGGGACAGGTCGAACGCGACCCCGAGACGGGCGAACCGACGGGCATTCTGAGAGGCTGCACGCGACTCATTCAGGATAAGCCCAGCGATCGCGAAGCGACCCGCGACGACCGCGATCGGCGGATCAAGGAACTGTTCGCGGCCTATAACCGTGCGGGCATCACCAGCATTTCGGACCGCGGTGCGACGGAAGAGTCGCTCGACCTGTATCGCCGCCTTCGCGAGCAGGGGGAACTGACCTGCCGGGTTTCGGCACAGCACACGATTTCTCCGCTGGCGCCCCAAGAGCAACTCGTCGCCGAGGTCGAGAAACTGGCGAGCCATCCGCTGCGCGGCGACGACTCGATGCTGAGGCTTATCGGCATCAAGGTCTGGCTCGACGGCGGCATGCTGACCGGCAGCGCCTACATGAACGAGCCGTGGGGCGTCAGCGACATCTATTCGATCACCGACCCCGCCTACCGGGGCATGTTGCTGATTCCGCCCGACCGCATGGAACTGATCGCGCGGCTGGCGATCGAGCACGGATTGCAGCCGACGGCCCACTCGGTCGGCGACGGAGCCGTCACGACGCTGGTCGGCGTCTACGAGAAGATCGCGAAGGAACTGCCGATTCGCAAGCTGCGGCCCTGCGTCACCCACTCGAACTTCATGACGGCCGAGGCGATCGCGAAAATGAAGCAGTTGGGAATCGTCGCCGACCTCCAGCCGGCGTGGCTGTATCTCGACGGGGCGACGCTGCGGAAGCAGTTCGGCGACGAGCGGCTGACCTGGTTTCAGCCGTACAAGACGCTGTTCGACGAAGGAATCATCGTCGGCGGCGGCTCGGATCACATGCAGAAGCTCGGGGCACGCCGCAGCATCAACCCCTACGACCCGTTTCTCGGGATGTGGATCACGCTGACGCGCCAGCCCCGCCGGACCGACGAGCCGCTGCACCCCGAGCAGTCCCTGTCACGCGAACAGGCCTTGCGGCTCTACACGATCAACAACGCGTATCTCACCTTCGAGGAGCACCGCAAAGGCTCACTCGAACCCGGCAAGCTCGCCGACTTCCTCATCGTCGACCGCGACATCCTGACCTGCCCGGTCGACGACGTGAAAGACACGCAGGTCGCGCGAACGTACCTCGGCGGCAAGATGGTCTACCAAGCAGAGCAGGAGGCGGGATCAGAGTAACGC
>JBAQZJ010000122.1:0-16734 GCA_049790855.1 Planctomycetaceae bacterium
GGTCCGAGCGACCTGCTCGACCAGGCCGGCGATCGCGTGCTGGGGTTGTTCACGAACGAGGCGGAACGCGTTCGCGAGGGCATCGCCCTTTACGTCTATCGGCTCGGGCGGCACCCGCTCAAGCTGGCGCTGCTGCTGACGATGGCGTTCATCCTGAGCTGGCGGGACACGCTGTTGTGCCTCGTGCCGCTGGCGGCCTGCTGGGTCTTCGCCCACCGCGAACGGATGCGACGCGCCAGCGCGTACCGCCTGTCGGCCGACCGGGCACGACACGAGCTGCGACTGCTCGCCGAGGCGCTTCGCAAGACTCGTCTCGTGCGCGGCTATGGAATGGACGAGTTCGAGCAGAAACAGTTCGAGGCGCATCTCGAGCGATATCAGAAGAACGCCGGGCTGATCAGCAGCGACCAGCGCGTCATGCGGGCGGTCGGACGCGCACTGCTGATCATCTGCGTCACGGCGGTCGCCTTCCTGCTCGGTGCGCGGGTGCTCAACGCGCCGGAAGATTTGTCGATCGCTGCTGCGCTGTTTCTCGCCAGCGTCTTCGCCTGCATGTACCGGCCGGTCGAAATGCTCTGGGAGCTGCGGGAAGACCAGGCGGATGCGGCTCGGGCGGCCGATGCGATCTACCGCTATCTCGACCGGGTGCCGCAGGTGGGGCAGGCGGTCGGGGCCAAGTTCCTGCAACCGTTATCGAAAGCGCTGCGATTCGACGACGTGACCTTTGCGATTCCCGGCGGACGTGCGCTGCTCGACGGGCTTGACCTGCAGGTTCTCGCCGGCGAAACGGTCGCGATCACCGCGATCGACCCGATGGAAGCCAAAGCGCTCGTCAATCTGCTGCCGCGGTTCATCGAGCCGCAGCGCGGCCGCGTGCTCTACGACGGAGAAGACACCGCCTGGGCGACGCTCGATTCGCTGCGGGCCGAAACCGTCATCGCCGCCGCCGACCCCGGCCTGACCGGCACCGTCCGCGAGAACATCGCCTGCGGTCGGCCGAACATCACGCTGCAACAGGTGACGGACGCCGCCAAGGCGGCACACGCCCACCACTTCATCCAGCGATTGTCGCAGGGCTACGAGACGGTGCTCGGCGAGCACGGCGAAACGCTCGATCTCGGGCAGGCGTTCCGGCTCGGCCTCGCGCGGGCGGCGCTCGTCAATCCGGCGGTGCTGATCATCGAAGAACCTCAGGCACGGCTCGATGAAGACACCAAGAACCTGCTCGACGACGCCTACCAGCGAATCTTGCCCGGTCGCACGGTCATCTGCGTGCCGACGCGGTTGTCGACCGTGAAGAAGGCCGATCGCGTCATCGTGCTGCATCGCGGCAAGGTCGAGGCTGTCGGAAAGCATGCCGACCTCGTGCGCAGTTGTCCGATTTACCGTCATTGGGAATACATGCACTTCAACGAGTTCCGCGGCGACGACGTGTGACGCCTCGGAGGGCGCGGGAGACGGCCTTGGCGACCATGCTCTATTCGTCTTTCGTCGAACAGGCGCTGCGGTTCGCCGCCGAGGCGCACGGTTCGCAGTTCCGCAAGGGAACCGCGATTCCCTACCTGACGCATCTCGCCGGAGTCGCGCTCATCCTGGCGCGAGCCGGCTTCGACGACGACGAAGTGCTGGCCGCCGCGTTTCTGCATGACGCCATCGAAGATGCCGGCGTGACGGCCGAGACGGTTGCCGCGAGATTCACCCCGCGCGTCGCCGCACTGGTCGTCGCGGCGTCGGAAGTGAAGCGCGACGACGCCGGCGAAAAGCTGTCGTGGCACACGCGTAAGAGCGAGCACCTGGAGCGGCTGCGATCGGAACCGGCCGAAGCACGGGCGATCTTGCTCGCCGACAAGCTGCACAATCTCGGTACACTGCTTGACGACGTGGCGATCGACTCGGCCGTCTGGAGCCGCTTCAATTCCGATCCGGAACAGCAGGCGTGGTATTACATCGCCGTTCTCGACGCCGCCGGCGAGGAACCGTCGCTCGACCGGCTGCGATCGGAGTATCGGACCCTGCTGGGCCGGCTGAAAGCCTGTCTGCCGAGGCGTTGATTCGCACGCCGGTCGGCGCCGATCGTTCGCTTCGGGCGAACCTGCTCAAACGCCGCTGCTTCGCGTCGAGTCCCCGTCGATCGGTTCGAACTGATCGACGAAGCGTTCGAGGGTTTCGTCGGGTGTCATATTGAAGAGCGTTCGCCCGCCGGTGCCCCAGCGACCTTGGCGGAAATGAAAGACGGCGGTGGCGTCGCGCGGAAGCGAAACCGCAGCAACCCCTTCCATCTCGCCGCCTTCGACGGCCTCGAAACGGACGACGACGGCCTCGAACGCCGTGAGCAGCCCCGAGGCTCGTTCTCGGGCGAATCGGGTTTGACCGTTCCACTCGCAGTCGTTCCATAACAGTCCGCGCGGCGTACCGGCCGCGGCCGCGAGGACGGCGAACTGCGACTCCACGTCGTGCCGCTGCGACGGCCAGGCGGCGATCGCCGCTTCGGCGGCACGGCGTCGCATCGGTCGCAACAGGGGAGCGAACAGCGTTCGGAGCATCGGAGTTCACACTTCGGGATTCGACGGCCGTGGACGGTGGCCGATCGACGGACGCATCGTAACACGACAGCGTCTCCGGACGCCGTTTGGAAATCGGCATCGTCCGTCTCTGAAACGACAGGCTCGCCCATCGGGCAGCGGCCAAATGTGATCTGTCGTGCCACGCCGGGTAGGGTGAACGGCGTCGGCGACACGAATCTTGTTCACTGCCAGGATGCCTCAATGACAGTCTCTCACTCGAACCGAATCATCGGCCGCATCTTGTTTCATCTCGCCTGCGGCATGTGCGTACTGCCGTGTCTGGCGCGGGGAGCAAACGCCGCCGAACTGGAATGGCTGCGGGTCTCCGACGACGGGAAGGGGTTCGTCACCGAGTCGGGCAAGCCGTTCGTGGCGTGGGGGTTCAACTACGATCACGACCGCGACGGACGGCTGATCGAGGATTACTGGGAGGACGAGTGGACGAAGGTGGAAGAGGATTTTCGCGAGATGAAGGCGCTCGGCGCCAACGTCGTGCGAATCCATCTTCAATTCGGCAAGTTCATGCAGACCGCCGACGAGCCGAATCGCGACTCGCTCGACCGGCTGAGGCGTCTCGTCACGCTGGCCGACGAAACGGGCCTGTATCTCGATCTCACCGGCCTCGGCTGTTACCACAAGCAGGATGTTCCCGCCTGGTATGACGAACTCGACGAACAGGGTCACTGGAAGGCCCAGGCGACGTTCTGGGAGGCCGTCGCCGAAACCTGCCGCGATAGCCCGGCGGTGTTCTTCTACGACCTGATGAATGAACCGGTCGCGTCGGTGGGTCAGCAGAAAGAATGGCTGCCCGGGAAGCCGCTCGGCGACAAGTATTTCGTGCAGCGCATTTCGCTCGATCAGGCCGGCCGAGATCGCGCCGAGATCGCCCGAGCATGGATCGAGCAATTGACGGCCGCGATTCGCAAGCACGACAAGCGGCATCTCATCACCGTCGGACTTGTGGAATGGAGCCTCGACCGTCCGGGGCTGCGGTCCGGGTTCGTGCCGTCGAAAGTCGTCGACAAGCTCGACTTCATTTGCGTTCACATCTATCCGGAGTCGGGCAAGATCGACGAGGCGATCGAGACGCTGAAAGGGTTCGCAGTCGGCAAGCCTGTGATCGTCGAAGAGACGTTCTCGCTGAAGTGCTCGAAGCCGGAGTTCGAGGAGTTCCTCGACCGATCGCAGGGCATCGCCTCGGGCTGGATCGGATTCTACTGGGGAAAGACTCCCGACGAGCTGCGCTCGTCGGGAGAGTTCGTCGATGCCTTCGTGCTGAGCGGACTGGAGGTCTTTCAGAACCGCAGCCCGGAGCGGCCGAAAGAATCGCGGTCTGCGGAATAATACGAACGACCGTCCTCCCAGGTGTTCGCCGGTCTCCACGGCTCGAACAGCCGGGAATGGTCATCGTATCGATCGTGATTCGACCACGACAGGTGCGGATCCCGCCGCGACGAGTCGTGCCTCCAATCGTCGTACGCCGGGCGCTGCTGGCGGGAGGCGTACCCGTCGCCGTGGCTCCACGAGACATACGAGTCGTCGTGCCGCCGGTCGAACCGCGAGGGGGTCTGGTAGGCGTCGTTGTAGTGTGAGTCGTTCCAGCGTGAGTCGGCGTAGTTGTCGTAGGATCGATATCCGTCGTTATACCCGCGAGTGCCGTGCCAGCGATCGGTGTCGTAGCAACCGCCGGCGGCGATTCCGCGGGAATAGGCCGATTCCTGCCAAGGAGTCGCGGCCTCGACGATGTTGATGAAGGTTCCGAACACGCCGGCTCCGGCGACGAGCAGTGCTTTCGCGAAGGTCTTCATGACTCGAACTCCCGTCCGTTGGCTGAAGGTATGACTGGCAACGCCGGGAGTGAAAAGCAGAGGCCGTGCCGAAACGCCGCCGTTGTCACATTTCTCGCCGAACGGGTCGAAGTGTCGTCGCCGCGATTTCCGGATTCGCGGATCTGCGACGCCCTTGGCACGCGAACGATTGAAAGGCCGGGCTGGAAATTGTGGAACCCGGCGTTGGCGCGACCGATCGACGGTCGTGGTCGCACCCGTTGTGCCGAGCGTCGCGCGGAGAACGCATCCACGCAGTCGACGAAGTCGATAGGAAAAGCATGCCTTTTCTCGGTGCTCACATGTCGGCGGCAGGCGGGTTTCATACCGCGGTCGATCGCGCCGTCGCCGCCGGTTGCGACACCGTGCAGCTCTTTGTGCAGCCGCCACGGCAATGGGCCAGGGCTGCGGAAGCCGAAGGTCAGCCCGGCACCGTCGCGCCGGCTGCGGCGGAACGTTTTCGCACCGCCGTCGAGGCCGCGGGGCTGACGGCGCCGTGCGCTCACGCCAGCTATCTGATCAACCTTGCCAGCCCGAACGAGACGCTCTGGGCAAAGTCGATTGAGGCCTTCGCCGTCGAGCTGGCTCGATCGGAACAACTGGGGCTGGCGGGTCTTGTCGTCCACCCCGGCACGGCGACCGGCATCGACGAAGACGCGGCGCTCGACAACGTCGTTCGCGCACTGAACGCCGCGCTCGATCGATCGGCGACCGAGCGGATCGAGATCTGGCTCGAAACGACGGCAGGGCAGGGCGCCAGCCTCGGTCATCGGTTCGAGCACCTCGCCGCGCTGATCGACCGGGCGGAGCGGCCGGAACGGCTCGGCGTGTGTCTCGATACCTGCCACGTGTTCGCTGCCGGCTATCCGCTGATCGCCCCGAAGGAGTTCGCGGCGACCGTCGCCGCATTCGACGAAGTCGTCGGTCTCTCGCGGTTACGGGCGCTGCATCTGAACGACAGCAAGAAGCCGTTGGGCAGTCGCGTCGACCGACACGAGCACATCGGCGACGGCTGTCTCGGGCTGGAGCCGTTTCGACATCTGTTGAACGACAAGCGGTTTGCGAAGTTGCCGATGTATCTCGAAACGGCGAAAGGCACGCTCGACGGCCGCGATCTCGACGTCGTCAATCTGGAGCGTCTGCGGGGGTTGATCCGCCGGCGCGGCGATGCCGCCCGACCGCGAAGCCCACGCAAGCGATAAAGTCGCCGCGACCGGTTCGTCCCGCACAGAAGTTACGCCGTGCAGGTCCGGAACGTCATGGCCCGACGAACCGTCAATGCAGAGCAAACCGGCTGATCGAGACCGACCGTCCCCGTCGATTCGACACACGCCGGACGAACGTTCGATTCGCTCGACGCGATCGATCGATCCAGCGCGGTCGCAGGTGTCTCCGGCGACCTTCAGGGGGGGACCGTCATGCTTGTTTGCTGTAGTCCGCGCCGGCGACGACCGGCGCAGTCGATGCTCCTGGCCGCCGGCCTTGCCGTCGGTGGAATCAGTGGTTGTTCGGGGCCGGGCGTCTTTTCCGGGTCGGCCGAATCTCCGTCGGTTTTTGCGCGATTTCACGATCGCCTGTCGAAAGACGTCGACGAGCCTGCCGGGCGGGCGTATGTCTGCTCTGCGGAACGGCCGGCCCGTTCGGCCGCGGACGCCGCCGCCGCTGCAATCGCCGCCGACGATCCGTTCACCGTCACCCCCCGAACGCCCCCAGCGACGACCACCCCGCAGGGCCAGATCGGCGTTGCTCGGGTGAATGACGGCCGTTTGCCGCCGGCGGCTCCGCTCGGAGCGACGAACCCCTTCAGCCGGACACGCGAGTCGATGGTCTCGTCGCCATCGGCAGGTGAGAGCGGGCGAGCGGGTTCGTCGGCGATGCCGACGTTTCACTATGCGAGTCGCACGCGGCGGAACGCCGGCGACACCCAGGTGCCGCACGACGACATGATCGTCGATTCGGCGGCGATTCCGCAGCGGGCGATCTGGCGAAACGACGTGCAACCGCGTTCCAGTGCGACCCGGTCGGTGGATTACGCGATCGTTCCGCGTCGCCCGTTTCTGTCGGCGGAGACGCTGGCGGATGCGACGCCGGTTTCGACGGCCAACCTGCCCGTCGAGATCATGGCCGATGGGTCGATCGAGAATTATCAGACCGCGTTCACGCAGTCGTCCTCCTCTGTGGAATTGGGCGCTCCCGCCCTCACAGAACCGGAGGCGCCGGCGCCGCCGGTCGATGAGCCGCTCGTCCCGGTCGCCGACCCGGCTTTTGCGGAAGACGCGCCTGTCTTTGCCGACGAGGCGCCGGTCGCCGCCGGCGACGAAACCGAGCCGGGCGAGTTGTCCTCCGGTCCGACGCTGGCGCTCGTCTCGCCTGGTGCCGTCGCGAAGATGGCTCCGCCGCCGCCCGCGACGTCGGCGGTTGTCGAGGCGACTCCGACTCCCCTGGCGATCTACAGCGGGCAAAGCGACGTGAAACCCGTCGAAATCGTCGAGGGGGACCGGGCGGCCGCGAGACAGGCGGCGGAACGATCGACGTTTTGGCTGAACAAGCCCCTCGCCATCGGACTGGTGCTGGCCTTTGTCGCGACGGGGGCCGTCATCATCCGGCGACGTTTCATTTGAGGCGCCGG
The DNA here is from genome assembly GCA_049790855.1 of Planctomycetaceae bacterium. Lineage (GTDB taxonomy): Bacteria > Planctomycetota > Planctomycetia > Planctomycetales > Planctomycetaceae > JACCRE01. The sequence goes on from JBAQZJ010000122.1 coordinate 7,020, forward strand.
GCCGACCGCGACGAAAAACTTGCGGCACGTCGGCGGGTACGAACTATGTTTGAGGCGGATCGCGACGCCTTGTCGTGATCCGCTTCAACCGTTTGCACCGGAGGACGTTTATGCCCGCCGATCCGTGGAGTCGGCCGACGCTCGCCGACCTGCGTCGAGCCCTCGAAGACATGGGCAAATCGTCGGCGGGGAACCGACGTTCGACGGAGCGACGGGAACTGCGCATACCGGCTGAACTGACGACTTGCCGCGGTAACGCCGTCTCGGCGATGACGCGGGAAGTCAGCGATCGGGGATTCGGCCTGATTCATCGCGGCGTGGTTCCTCTCGGCGAGGCGGTGTTGCAGCTTGCCGGCGATTCGCGGGCGATTCGCCACTGCATCCGGATCGAATGGTGCGTCCCTTGCCGGAACGGCATGTTCCTGAGCGGGGGCCGGCTGCTGACCGACGCCGTCGCAGAGTCGCCCGGCGTTTGAGCGAGTCCTTTTGAATTCGGCCGTCACCGGCTCAATCCGCTTCGCCGCGACGACTCGAGCGTTTTTCGGCGGGAACGAGTTTGTCGAGGATGCCGTTGACGAACTGGGCGCTTTGAGCCGAGCCGAACACGCGGGCCAGCTCGATCGCCTCGTCGAGCACGACCCGGTGCGGCGTGTCAGTGTTCAGCAGCTCATACAGACCCAGCCGCATGACGTTCCGGTCGGTCGGGGCCATGCGTTTGAGCGACCAGTTCTCGGCGACTGCCTGGATTTTCGCGTCCAGCAGCGGCCGGTTCTCGCGCACGCCGACGAACAGCCGCCAGGCGAAGTCGCGAAGCTCCTCGTCGGGCAGCGACTCTTCGACCATGCTGCGGATGTGGCGAAGATCGGCCTCGGTGTTGAGGTCGATCTGATAGAGCATCTGCACCGCGACTTCGCGGGCTTTGCTGCGGCGGGCCATGGGTGGGAAAGTGGTGACCGCCCCGGAGAGCGGGCCGTCGGTTCGCGGGATGCGGTTCGGAAGGCCGTCGAGGGCGGCGTGTCGAACCGGGGGAGTATTCAAAGAGCTTGTCGTCGCCCCGGTTCAGATTTCGCCGGTAGACGGTCTTCGTGAAACGCCAACCGACGGTCACGACGCGAAATCACAAGCCCTCTGAGGCAAGTTTACGAAGCAGAACCGTCATTTCAATGGCCGCGAGGGCCGCTTCAACGCCCTTGTTGCCGTCCTTGCCGCCGGCGCGGTCGGCCGCCTGACCGGCGGTGTTGCACGTCAACACGCCGAATAACGCCGGCACGCCGGTTTCCATTCCGATCGATTGCAGGGCGTTCGCGACGCTTTCATTGATGTAGCGGTCGTGCTCGGTGTCGCCCTTGATGACGGCACCGAGACAGATGACCGCATCGTACCGACCCGTCTTCGCCAGCCGTGCCGCGACGACGGGTAATTCAAACGCACCGGGCACGCGGGCGACGACGATGCGATCGCCGGAGACGTCTGCCTCGCGAAGCGTCGACACCGCCCCTTCGAGCAGCCGGTCGGTGACGATCGCATTCCAGCGGGCGCAGACGACCGCGAAGCGGCTGCCGGTCGGCGCCTGAAGATCGGCGAGTGAAGGAGCGGATTTCGTCATGCAATGTTTCAGTCAGGATGCGGGATGCGGCGTTTCCGTTCGGCCGATCCCCGTCAGCAACTCCGCGGCCCATCGCTGATCGTCCGGTGCGAGCGGCGGAACCGGCGAACCGCCGTAGATGTAGTCTTCGTAACCGGCCGCATCGTACACGCGATCGAGGACGGCCTTCAGGTCGAGGACGGCGTCGGCATCGGGGGCGCGCAGCGGGATCGGAATCTTGGGAAGAGGATCGCGGAGCCGGAACGGCCAGAGCTCGACCTGCGGTCGCATCTCGGCACGGCTGACCATCACGTAATAGTCGCACTCCGGAAGCCCCTTGATCGGTAGTCGCGACCCCCGAAGCAAATCGATCTCGACAAGGTGGGAAGGGCTTTCGAGCACCCGCTCTCGCTTGCCAAGGTATTGGCCGCGATCGGCGCCGTTGGTCTTATTCGACGGACTGAGCAGTTCGATCACGGTAATGACTTCGCGGGTGTTCCGATCGCGGATTTCGATAAAGCTTAGCCGCTCCTCATCGACCGCAACCTCGACGATACCGATCGCCGGAGCGGCCGACGCCGACTGATTTCCCGCGGGGGGAGTGTCAGCGAATCCCGGTTCGCGAGCGATTGTCACGTCGCCTCGTCCGAAAAAATGCCTCTCTTTCGCGGATAACTCGTGGAGATAGACGTGCTCGTCGATTTTGGCGATGTACTTGGGCCGAACTTGCGGGACGAGTGCCTCCACGATCGCCGGGCAAAACGACTTGTGGAAACTATGCCACGCGTCCGGCTGCTCGAGATACGGGTTCATTCCTGGAAACGGAGAGGACATCGCGTCACCCCAGACTCATGCTCAGCAGAAACTCTTCGTTCGTCTTCGTGCGTCGCATGCGGCTCGTCAGCAGTTCCATCGCTTCCGTCGGGTTCATGTCGTTGAGCACCCGGCGGAGGATCCAGACTCGCTTCAATTCGTCGTCGTGCATCAGCAGCTCTTCGCGACGGGTGCCCGATTTGTTGACGTCGATCGCCGGCCAGACGCGTTTTTCGACCATCCGGCGGTCGAGGTGCAGCTCGGTATTGCCGGTGCCCTTGAACTCCTCGAAGATCACCTCGTCCATCTTGCTGCCGGTGTCGACGAGCGCGGTAGCGATGATCGTCAGGCTGCCGCCTTCTTCGACGTTGCGGGCCGCCCCGAAGAACCGCTTAGGGTGTTGCAAGGCACCGGCATCGACACCGCCGGTGAGGATCTTGCCGCTGTGTGGCACCTCGGTGTTCCAGGCGCGGGCCAAGCGGGTGATCGAGTCGAGAAAAATGATCACGTCGTGACCGTACTCGACCATTCGCTTGGCCTTCTCGATGACCATCTCCGACACCTGGATGTGCCGACTGGGCGGCTCGTCGAACGTGCTGCTGATGACCTCGCAGTTCGGCCCTTTGACCTGCCGTTCCATGTCGGTCACTTCTTCGGGCCGCTCGTCGATCAGCAGGACGATCACGTAGGCGTCGGGGTGGTTCTTGAGGGTCGCCTTGGCGAGTTTCTGAAGCAGGATCGTCTTGCCGGCTCGCGGCGGTGAGACGATCAGACCCCGCTGACCGAGGCCGATCGGGGCGACGAGATCGACGACCCGCGTCGAGAGATCGTCGGCGTCGAGGCTCAGTCGCAACCGGCGTTCGGGGTGCAGCGGGGTCAGGTCGTCGAAGCTGACCTTCGCGGGCAGGATGTTCGGATCTTGCCCGTTGATCGCTTCGACCCGCAACAGGGCGAAGTACCGCTCGTTCTCTTTCGGCGGTCGGATCTGTCCGGCGACGGTCGCCCCGGTCCGCAGGCCGAACCGGCGGATCTGGCTCGGCGAGACGTAGATGTCGTCGGGGCAGGGCAGGTAGTGGTAGTCGGGGCTGCGAAGGAAGCCGAAGCCGTCGGGCAGGATTTCGAGCGTGCCTTCGCCGAACATCAGCCCGTTCATCTTCGTCCGCTCTTTCAGGATCTTGAAGATCAGATCCTGCTTCTTCAGTCCCGAATACTCGGTGACTCCGTCGGCCTTCGCCAGTTCGAGGAGTTCCTTCATCGTCATGCGCTGAAGGTCGGCGATGTGAATTTCGCCTTGCTTGACCGCCTCGTAGCGGTCGTCGCCGGGGAATGCGAACTCTTCTTCGTCGACCTTCGGCAGACCTTCGAGAGTCGCCGCGGGGCTGTGTCCCTCGTGCGTTTGTCCGCCCCGAGCATGGCCGTCGCGGGAATGACCGTTGCCGGCGACGTCGGAGGCGAGAGGGCCGGAAGGAGCGAGCGCGGATCGAGGTCGAAGCGACTTGGCCATGTCAGAACTTTCCAGGCGGACTGGTCGACGGATGCCGGAACGGCGGACGTCGGGACTTCAGGTCGGATGGGGCCGGCGGCAGGAGGAACGCCGCCGGTCGAACGGGGATGGAGATTCGGCCGCTTCCTTCGAAGCGGCGGGAACTGGTGAATCGAATTGCAGCAGAGGATGTTGCAGTGGAGATTGACGCAAAAAGCGATTACGTGGGTGCGTGCTGCGTGTGAACGGCGGCCGCCCGCGACAGTCGCACGTCGCAAATCCGCTCAATGGCGCCGGCAAGCGCCTCGGCGGCATCATCGAGTGCGCCGGAGTTGTCGATGGAGGCATCCGCCAGCCGTCGCTTGTCGTCCAGTGGCAGTTGAGAGGCTTCGCGACGCCGCCACGCAGCTTCGGACCAGCCTCGATCGGCGATGCGTGACCAGCGGAGATGTTCGGGCGCATCGATGAAAAGGACCGCGTCGCAGAACTCGCGCCAGCCCGCTTCGAGCAGGACGGCGGCGTCCAGAAGAATCGCGGCCGCCCCAGCGGCGTTCGCCGCGGCGATCCGCTCGCGGAACTCGCTCCGAATGAAGGGATGGGTGATGCGTTCGAGCGCCGCCTTGTCGGACTCGTGGCCTGTCGACGAGCCGAAGACCCGTCGCGCCAAGGCTGAGCGATGGATGGTGCCTTCCCTTGTGAACACCGAATCGCCGAAGTGTCGTCGAATCTGGACCTTCACGTCGTGATCGTCGAGTGCGCGGTGGCCGGCGGCATCGCCGTCGATCGCGGCCAAGCCGAACAAGTCGGCGGCGCGGCGGGTGAGGGTGCTCTTTCCGGAGCCGACCCCTCCGACCAAGCCCACGACGGGGCACGTCATACGGTCCGACACGGAAACGGTGATTCAATAAGGCGGAAGGCGGGAGACAGCCGGTCGATCCGTCGGTCGGTGCAGTCGGGAAGAACCAGCCGGCAGGGACTGGAGAGTTCCGCGACGGTCCGGGCCGGAAGGGGTGCGATCCGTCGGCACGGGAAAGACAGGACGCAAGACAAAGACAGGACGCAAGACGATGTACTCCTTGTCATCCTGCCCGTCGCGGGCCGCAATGTCAACAAAAAAGCGGTGTCGGTCGCACGAGACCGACGAACGTCCGGGCAAGTATCGACGCGACGGCCGCAGAGTCCACCCCTTCCGTTGAAGGGATGCTTTCAGAGCCGCGACCGTCAGGGAGCGCAAATCGTCGCATCAACGTCGAAGAACGCTCCTTGACGCTCGCGGCTCTGAAGGCGCCGCTTTCACTTCGCATCGAGCCAGGTCGGCCCGGTGCCGACGTCGACCACGAGTGGAACCTTCAGTTCCAGGGCCGTCGTCATTTCATGACGAACGAGGCTCTCAAGCTCGACTGCAAAGTCGGCAGGCGTCTCGAGCACCAACTCGTCGTGAATCTGCAACAGCAGCCGCGCCGGCGACGCCGATTCGCGCATCCGGGCATGCAGGTGGATCATCGCGGTCTTGATGAGGTCGGCCGCCGACCCCTGAATGACGGCATTGAAGGCGGTGCGTTCCGGCAGCGTCATTTGCTGCGTCGGATTCGGACGGATGCCGGTCACGTCACGACGCCTGCCGAGAATCGTCGAGGCATAGCCCAGATTCCGCACCGAGGCGAGCGTCGTCGCGATGAACTTCGCCACACCTTTGTAGCGGGCCAGGTATTCGTCGATGAACGTCGCCGCCTGTTCCTGCGGAATGCCCAGGAGCGCCGAGAGGCCATACGGGCTTTGTCCGTAAATCACGCCGAAGTTGACGGTCTTTGCGATCCGTCGCATCTCGGCGGTCACGGCGTCCTGCGGCACGCCGAAAATGTCTGCGGCGACGGTCGCGTGAATGTCGCGGCCTTCGGCGAACGCCTCGATCAGCGCCGCGTCGCCGCTGAAATGCGCGAGCATCCGCAGTTCGACCTGCGAGTAATCGGCCGACAGCAGTACCCAGCCCGGCTGCGACGGAACGAACGCCTGGCGAATCCGACGGCCTTCCTCGGTGCGGATCGGAATGTTCTGCAGGTTCGGATCGCTGCTCGACAGACGCCCCGTCGCGGCGACGACCTGGTTGAACGAGCAGTGAATGTTGCCAGTATTCGGGTTCACGAGCTGGGGCAGTGCGTCGACGTAGGTGCCTTTGAGCTTCGCGAGCGTGCGATGCTCCATGATCTTCGCGGGCAGTTCGTGATGTGCGGCGAGCTTCTCGAGCACTTCGACGTCGGTGCTCGGGCCCGTCTTGGTCCGCTTGACGACGGGCAGCTTCAGTTCGTCGAACAGAACCTGCTGGAGCTGTTTCGGGCTGCCGATGTTGAACTCGTGACCGGCGATCGCGTGAATCTCGCCGACGAGCCGTTCGAGTCGGGCCGTGAGATCGACGCTCTGCCGTCGCAACTCTTCGACGTCGACGCGGACGCCGTTGTATTCCATCTCGGCGAGCACGGCGATCAGCGGTCGTTCCAGGTTCCAGTAGAGATCCCACAGGCCTTCCTGCCGCAACCGGTCGGCGATGAGGTCGGAGAGCCGCCAGGCGACGTCGGCGTCCTCGGCGGCGTACTCGGCGACCTGTTCGACCTCGACCTCGAACATCCGTTTCTGCGTCTTGCCTTTGCCGATCAGGTCGCTGATCGGAATCATCTCGTGGTTCAGATAGCGGCGGGCGAGCGTGTCAAGGCTGTGGCTGCGCGCCCCGGCATCGAGCAGGTAATCGCCGACCATCGGGTCGAAACCCAGGTTGCGAATTTCGACGCCGGCACGCCGCAGCACGATCATGTCGTACTTGATGTTCTGGTTGCCGATTTCGACCGAGCCGCTTTCGAGAATCGGCCGCAGCGTTTCGAGAACGGCACGACGGTCGAGCACCCTGGCCCCCGGCGGGCCGGCGACCGGAATATAGGCGGCGTTGTGCGCCTCCCGGCAAATCGCCCAGCCGACGATCTCGGCGCGGTTCGCGTCGAGATCGGTCGTCTCGAGATCGAGGCAGAACCGCGGCTGCCGTGCCAGGTCGGCGACGAACTCCGCGAGCTTCTCGGCGGTGTCGATTGTTCGCCAGCGTCGCTCGATCGTCGCCGTCGGTTCCGGTTCCGCCGGCGAGGCCGACGCGACGACCTCGGCGTGCTGCTCATCGGCGAAACGGCGGAAGCCGAACGTCGTGAACAGCTCTTTCAGACGCCCCGCGTCGGGCGGGGTGACGGCCGCTTTGTCCCAATCGAAATCGAGCGGCAGGTTGGTTTGCAGCGTCGCGAGTCGTTTGCTGAGCTGCGCCTGGTCGGCGAAGGTGACGAGATTCGCGCGAATCGTCTTGTTGATGACCCGGCTGGGGGCGATGTCGTCGACATGCGCGAGCACTTCGTCGAGCGTGCCGAACTGCTCGATGAGCGCTTTCGCGGCCGCCGGCCCGATCTTGGGGACGCCGGGAATGTTGTCGGTGCTGTCGCCGACGAGTCCCTGGAAATCGGTGACCTGTTCGGGCCGAATGCCCCAGTCTTCCTGCAAAAACTCTTCGTCGAGGAAACAGTTCTTACGGCAATTGAAGAGCTTGACGCGGGGGCCGATCAGTTGCCGGGCGTCTTTGTCGCTGGTGACGATTCGCACGTCGAATCCGTCTTCGACGGCCTGGCGAGCGAGAGTGGCGATGACGTCGTCGGCCTCCCAGCCGGCGTGCTGAAAGGTCGGAATTCCGAAAGCGTCGACGACGTCGAGGATTCGCGGAATTTGCGTCCGCAGGTCGTCGGGCATCGCCGACCGGTTCGCCTTGTAGTCGGCGAACAGGGCTTCGCGCTCGGCGGGGCCTTCACCTTCCAAGGCGAGGATGATGTGCGAGGGCTTCTGATTGCGCAGGATGTTCTGAAGGTCGCGAACGAACCCGAAGATCGCATTGGTCGGCTCGCCTTTCGGGCTGGTCATGGCGGGAATGCCGTGAAAAACCTGAAAGACGAGCGAGTAGGTATCGATCAGGTAGAGGAGTTTCGACATCCGAGAGTCCGGCTGCGGGCCGGGCGGTCGACCGGCCGATGGGAGTGCTGCGGGGGATCTCCATCCGGCGCGTCGGGCGGGCCGGCGCGGATGCGAGAATTGTAGGCGTTGTAACGGACGCAGCGGCCCGACTGCCATCGCTGCGGGAAGGCGGTGCTTGACTGGGCCAATTCGCTCTTTAGACTTAACCGAAGATCACCTCTTGCGACATTGTCTTTCGTCGCATCACCAATCTGTGTGAGTCGCATTTCGCGGGCCGTCCCCGCGGATGTCGACGAGGTGCCCGTCCCGCTCTCCTCCGAGTCGTATTCCGAAGAACCTCATGGCCGCGCAAAGCAAGACGACCGCCGTCCATTTCAGCCTGATCTTCTTCGTGATGCTCAGCGTCATCCTGGGGGTCGTGGCGTACCTGTTCTACAGCGACTATCGCGAACAGCAGGTGACCTTCCTGAAGAACAAGTCGGATCTGAACGCCGCCCAGGGCGTCAGCCGGAAATACGGCGAGGAGATCGCCGCCCTCAAACAGCGGATCGGCATCGATCGACCGGACGTCGGCGTCCCCGACGCGCCCGAAGGGTCGGTGCTCGCCCTGTCGCGGCAAACGATTCAGGCGGCGATGCAGACGCTGGGGTCGAACGCCCCCGACGCCTCATTCTCCGACGCCGTCAACAACCTGAGGGCGGAGCTCGACAACAAGAACGTCGCTCTGGCCCAGCGACAGGCGACGATCGCCGATTTGCAGGCGAAAGTCGAGGCGTTGAACGCCCAATACGCGGCGACGGCGAAAGAGCACGACGACGCTCGCCAGACGACCGAGACCGATCTTTCCGGAGTTCAACAGCAGTATTCCGAGTCGATCGCCTCGAAAGACCAGGAGATCAGCGAGGTTCGCGAGCAGAACGCCGCGCTGCAGACGGAGATCGAGCAGACCCGCCAGCAACTCAATGCCCAATTGGCGAAGGCCCAGGACGAAATCACGCAGTTGTCGAGCGTCAATAAGCGGTTGACGAAGGAACTCGACACCATCAAGGGCGAGAGCTTCGAGGTCGCCGACGGGGTCATCCGCCGGGTCGATCAGGTCGGCCGCACGGTCTGGATCAACAAGGGCAAGGCCGACAACCTGCGAGAGCGAACGACCTTCAGCGTCTATGCGAAGAACAACGTCGGCATCGGCCGCGAAGGCCCGCAGGGCGGCCGGCCGGAGGACATCAAAGGCTCGATCGAAGTCACGAGGATTCTCGGCGATCACATGGCCGAGGCACGCATCCTCGACGACGACAGCTCGCGGCCGATTTCCCCCGGCGACCCGATCTACACGCCGCTCTGGAGCGAAGGCCGCACCGAACAGTTCGCCTTCGTGGGCATGATCGACGTCGACAACGACGGCAACTTCACCGGCGACCGCGAACGGCTCGACCAGATCATCTCGGCCAACGGCGCCGAGATCTCGAGCGAAGTCGACGACGAGGGCGAGCGGACGCCCAAGAACGGCGAAGGCGAGCCGGTCCGGATCGACGAGCAGACCCGCTTCCTCGTCGTCGGCGTGACCCCGGATCCGCTGGACGTTCCCGCCGGCGACGAGCGCGAACGGCGCGAACGGCTCAAGACCCACGTCGGCGAGATGAAACGCGAGGCCGAGATCGCCGGTGTCCGCATCGTCAATCTCAACACGTTTCTCGACTACATCGGCTACGTGCCGCAGCAACGTCGCTGGGCGCCTGGCGAGAACCCGAGCTGGAACCTGGAATCCGGCTCGCGGAAGACGGGAACGTCGTCGACCGGGAACACGTCGGGCCTGTTCGACACCAGCCGCAGCCGCCCCAACC
>JBAQZJ010000123.1:0-37369 GCA_049790855.1 Planctomycetaceae bacterium
CGAACGTCGATCGACATGCCTATGGCCCTTCGGCCAAAGGCATGCCACCCGGCCGTCACCTCGACGGGCCGAGTTCGGGCAGGCCGGTGACTTCCATCAGTGGTCGAATCTCGGCGGTTCCGCGACGGGCACCGGGAATCCGCGCGGCGACGGCGACCGCCTCGTCGAGACTCTCGACGTCAATCAGAAAATAGCCCCCGAGCACCTCTTTCGTCTCGGCGAACGGCCCGTCGGAGATCTTCGGTTTGCCGCCACGAACACGAACACTCATCGCCGTCGCAGGAGGCTGCAACGGCGCCGCCCCGCAATACTGCCCCTTCGCGTGCAACTCGTGACAAAGCTCGACCGACTCCTCGAGCGCCACCCGATGCTCGTCCGGCGGCCAGGCGTCGGGTTCGGCGTAGAGCAGAACGAGGTATTTCATGCGTGGGTTCCTGTAATCACCTGTGATGGAGACTTGCGACGGAATGGTCGATGGTTCCGTTCCGCTTCCACCGTTCACAGGAGAATTCTCCGGCAAACGATGGCGAATTTGCGTCAAAGGCGAATTTCATAGCATCAGGATGTCCGTCACGATAATGTCATCTCGCTGACATTTCACCATCCGACGAAACGCTTAGAACAGAGTAAAACGATGGTTCGAGACTGGGATCTCCAACGAAGTAAAACCACGGCGATCCTCGCCGGTCTGGCCTGCAGCCTGATGCTGATACTGGCGATCGGGCCAAGTGCGAGCGCACAAGAGATCCTGCCGTTCCCGCCGACGCCTTCGGCCTCGACCGCGGGACTCTCGATGAACGACTCCTTTTACCGAAAGCGAGTCGATCCGCAGCGGTTGCCGAAGGACGCGCCCAACATCCTGGTCATCTTGATTGACGACGCCGGACCGGGCCTCCCCTCGACCTACGGCGGCGAGATCCGCACGGCGACCCTCGACCGCGTTCACAAGGCGGGCGTCTCGTACAACCGCTTCCACTCCACCGCGATGTGCTCGCCGACCCGCGCGTCTCTTTTGACGGGCCGCAACCACACCCGGGTCGGCAACGGGCAGATCTGCGAACTCGCCAACGACTGGGACGGCTTCTCGGGGACGATTCCGAAGTCGTCGGCGACGGTCGCAGAAGTGCTCGGGGCCTACGGCTACAAGACGGGCGCCTAGGGCAAGTGGCACAACACGCCCGCCGAGCAGACGACTGCCGCTGGGCCGTTCGATCACTGGCCGACCGGCTACGGGTTCGAATACTTCTACGGGTTTCTCGCGGGCGAGGCGTCGCAGTACGAGCCGAACCTCGTGCGGAACACCACGATCGTCCGCCCGCCGAAGACGCCGGAGCAGGGCTACCACCTCACCGAGGACATCGCCGAGGACGCGATCAACTGGCTGCGCGAGCAGCAGGCCTTCGCCCCGGACAAGCCGTTCTTCATGTACTGGGCGCCGGGCGCGATGCACGGGCCGCACCACATCATGAAGGAGTGGGCGGACAAGTATAAGGGCAAGTTCGACGACGGCTGGGACAAGTATCGCGAACGCGTCTTCGCACGGCAGAAGGAAATGGGGTGGATCCCCGATAGCGCGAAGCTCACACCGCGGCCTGAAACTCTTGCGTCGTGGGACTCGATCCCGGAGAGCGAAAAGCCGTTCCAGCGGCGGCTCATGGAGGTCTTCGCCGGCTTTGCCGAACATGCCGACCACAACGCGGGCCGCGTGATCGCCGAGATCGAGCGGCAGGGAAAGCTCGACAACACGCTCGTCTTCTACATCTGGGGAGATAACGGGTCTTCCGCCGAAGGTCAGAACGGAACGATCTCGGAACTGCTCGCGCAGAACGGCATTCCGACGAAGATCGAACAGCACATCAAGGCGATGAACGACCTGGGCGGCCTGGACGTGCTCGGCTCACCGAAGGCCGACAACATGTATCATGCCGGCTGGGCCTGGGCCGGCAGCACCCCCTACAAATCGACGAAGCTGGTCGGCGCACATTTCGGCGGGACGCGGCAGCCGATGGCGGTCGCGTGGCCAAAGGTCATCAAGCACGACGACACGCCGCGTTCGCAGTTTCACCATGTGAACGACCTGGTGCCGACCATCTACGAGTTGCTCGACGTCATGCCTCCGAAAGTCGTCAACGGTGTGCCGCAAGAGCCGATCGACGGCGTCAGCCTCGCCTACACGTTCGACGATCCGAAGGCGAAAGGGCGCAAGCCGACGTAGTTCTTCGACATCATGGGCAGCCGGGGCATTTACCACGAGGGTTGGTTCGCTTGCACCTTCGGGCCTCGAACGCCGTGGACGCCCGGCCGACCGGACCTGACGAATTGGGATCCCGAGAAGGACCCGTGGGAGCTTTACAACCTCGAAGAAGACTGGACGCAGGCGAACGACCTCGCCGCGAAGATGCCGGATAAGCTCGCCGCGATGAAGGCGCTGTTCCTCGTCGAGTCGGCGAAGAACCTGAACCTGCCGATCGGCGGCGGGTTGTGGACGCTACTCCATCCCGAGGACGCGCCCGCCACACCGTATACCGACTGGACCTTCACTGGCCCCGTCTCGCGGATGCCGGAGTTCGCCGCCCCGAAGATCGGCAAGTTCAGCAACGTCGTGAGCATGGAAGTCGACGTGCCGAAAGATGCGAACGGCGTCCTCTACGCGCTCGGTGCCTTCTCCGGCGGCCTTGCCTGCTACGTGAAAGACGGTGTGCTCTGCTACGAGTACAACCTCTTCGAGATCGACCGTACGCAAATCAAGGCGAAAGAAAAGCTCGCCGCCGGCAAGGCGAAGATCGAGATCGAAACGAAGCTCGAGCGCCCCGGCGCGCCCGCGCGGGTCACCTTGAAGGTCAACGGCACGGAGGTCGCAACCGGCAACGTGCCGATCACTGCTCCATTCGCCTTCACTGCCAACGATTGCCTCGACTTCGGGAGTGACCTCAGTTCGCCCGTGTCGCTCGATTACTACGACGAGGCACCGTTTGAGTTCAACGGCACGCTCGGCACGAGTACGATCAAGTACATGAAGTGAGTGCCGCCGGCCGATCCGGCGACGGAGGCCTGCGCGGAGAAAGGGCCGAATAGGCAAGCTGTACGGGAAATGCGAGCCTTTCCTCCCGACAACGCCCGGAGACAGTCGATAGCCTGCCAATATCCGCTGTCGGTTCACGAGCAGGGATTGCTCGTCGCGGACGACGGCCGCCTACGGCAAGGAGGTGATCGCAGGTGCTCCGCGCATGCTCGTTCACCGCGTTGACGGTGGCCTCTCTTTGTTCCGCTGCGTCCGCGCAAGATGTCGAAAGCGGCTTATTGTCTGACCGGTTTCTGCCCGTCGGTTATGAAACGCCGGCTCCGATCTTCGCGTGCGACCCATGGGATGCCGGCAACGTCGGCTGCGCCGTCACCGCCATCGACGCGCCGCCGGTTTGCCACCTTCGATTCAGCATCCCCGCCTGGTTACCCGAGGTTCACGGCGCCGCGATCGTTCGGGGGCGAGAAGCCCCGGTGAATATCACGACACGCAAGATGTTTGAGTCGGTTGAAGACCTCAATTTCGTCTTCGCCGGTCGCGTCGAGGCCGACGTGGAACGCTGGGGGATTCTCGCCGAAGGGATCTACCTTAATCTGTCGGAATCGAGCGATTTCGTCGGCGATCGAATCAACGTGACCACAGGTGTCGAGCAAGCCATCGCCGAGGCGGCGATGACCTACGACCTGCTCGCACCAACAGACGACGCGAGCGACGTCTCCGCCGAGATCCTCGCCGGTGCTCGGTACTGGTTGGTCGGCTCCGACGGCGTGACGGTGACCGGGCCGAGAGGACGAAGCGTGACGACTTCGGGCAACCGCCAATGGGTCGACCCGATCGTCGGTGGTCGCATCGCCGCACCGCTGTCGGAAGCTATTCTGATGCGGCTCCGCGCCGACGTGGGCGGTTTCGGAGCCGCCTCCGACTTCACCTGGAACATCGAGGCGGTCGGCGAGTACCGTTGTTCCGATTGCTGCGGACTGCAACTCGGTTACCGGGTGCTCGACGTCGACTACGCCCGCGGCGACGGCTTCGCCTACGACGTCAACTACCGCGGGCCAATCGCAATGCTGACATTTGATTTCTGAGACGATCTCGGGTAGCTCAGGCAGTCCGATCAGAACTGGCGAGGGGCATGCCTTCGCTGGAGGCGTAGGCATGTTATCTCACCGAATCCCAGCGGCTTACGGATGCTGGTCCTCGCGTCGGTGTGCTGTGGGGATTGCGACGATCGTATAGGAACCGGGCGTCGCCGACGAGACGGCCGAGGTGATCTCGGCGGTCATCGTCGCGAGAACCGGCAGGCGATTTGTCGGAAGCTCGACGATCACCAGAGTGCGCCCGCTGAGATTTTGCTGATAGCGCAGATTCTTATCGGCTGTCACAAAGACGTCGTGTTCTCCCTCTAACCGGGCGATCAGGACGCCGTTGGCTGTTCAGCTTCTGGATCGTCACGACCTCGTCGTCCGGTCTGAAAACCTGCGTGAGGGGCCGGGGCAGGTTCTCATCGAGAACGATCCGCATCGGCTTCACCTCGCGCGAGACGGAGAAACTCCTCGGCGTCGTCGCGGTCGACCGACGGGAACATGTCGAAGAACGCGTCGAGCGTGTATCCGTCGTGGAGGTAGTCGAGCAGGGTCTGTGCCGGCACGCGACTGCCGCGGAAGACGAGCGTGCCTCCCATCACGGCAGGGTTGGAACGGACGGGGCTATGTCTGAGCGTGACCATGCCGTCAGCGTAGTCTGCCGCAGCAATCCGATCAACAGGCGACACGCTGCAGACGCGAGGTGGCCCAGCCGGTCCGTGCAGGACTGGCCGGGTTGCAATAGGAACAAGATGAGCCATCGTGCGGGTGGAACCTTCGCACGATGGGGTGGCATTGATTGGGGTGGCATGCTCTCATGCCGCCGCTTTCGGCACACCCTCGCACTTACGGTCTTCCCGGCGGCGGGTGAGCATGTCGAATGTCGCGAAACCGCCCGAAGCATGCTCACCCACCGCCGATGAGGCGTGCTCCATCGCCACGGCTTACCGCGGCGGCGTGAGAGCATGGCACCCGGCGACGTTTACCACGCGTTCAAGAACATCACCACCGGCCCGCCCTCCTCATAGTGTCACCCTGCGTCAACCACGGCTCAGAAAAATCAGCACCTTCCCACCCTGCGTCCAGCACATCCCGCCGTTGGCTCGATCGGCCGGTTGGCCCTCCAGCCGCCTTGGCGGCTTATAGCCGTTGGGATCGAACACGTAGATCTGGCCCGGTTCCTTCGGGCGGCTTTCTGCCGGAAGCACGATCCGCGAACCGTCCGGATGCCAGGCAATGTCCGGGTTGAATTTCTCTGCATCGCCGCGCACGCGCAGCCGGGGTTTTTCTCCCACCAGGTCGAGAATGCCAATGTCTTTCCCACCATCAGCGCGGCGCCCCAGAAAACAGATCTGTTTCGAATCGCTCGACCATTTGCAGTTCCAATAGATGCTGCTGTAAGGCCATTCCTGGACGGTCGAGATTTCCTCCCGCGAGTCGGCGATGAAATCGTAGATGACGAACTTGCCATCGCGGCTGTATGCAGCTTTCAATCCATTCGGCGCCCACTGAATGCCCCAGCCGTCGCGATCGATCAGCCGCTCGGCGGCGCCGTTCACCGAACGGATATAAACGCCTCTCTCCTCGCCATACTTGCAAAACGCGATCCACTTCCCGTCAGCCGACCAGGAAGGCATGCAGCCCTTGACCAGATTGACCACCGCGCCGTTCTTGAGATTGACGAGAAACACACGCGCATCCGTCAGTCTTTCTTCCGCCTTCCATCCGTCAACGGCCACCCATTCCCCATCGGGCGAGATCTCCGGCGAATTGATGATCGGATAATCAGGGATCGACGTCAGTTCGGTAACCTCGCCGCTGGCGACGTCCATCGTCCAAATGGCCGTCGCCCTGACCTGCTTGCTCGCCTTTTTCGCATCGTTGTCGGCGTCCTTTGTCGCCTGATGGTCGAACTCCTCCTCGGGGAAGAACGCCTCCTCGGGGATCCCTTCCGCAATGCGTTCGTACCCCGGAAGTCGCCACGCCACATGCCGGCTGCCGGGCTCCGGCTGATCAGCCCCTCGCACGAGACCGGCGACGAACGCCAAGCCCATCAACCCATACGCCAGGCGAAACATAATCGACCCACCCTTCTTTTGCGTTTCGGTAGCCAAACTCACATGAGTTTAGACACTCCCGTCGGCAATAGGCCAACCGCCGGCAACCGCGACCCCAGATCAGATCGTCACATCTCCTCCGCCATCGGATGTTCCCACGGCGAGCGATACGGCCTCGTCAGCCGCTCGTTTGCTTCGTCATCGTCGACGATCTGCCCTTTCTCGGCGTCCCATTCCAGCGAGCGACCGAGGTCGCAAGCGAGGTTGGCGAGGATGCAGCTGGCCGTTGAGATGTGGCCCTGTTCGATGTCGGCGACGGGCTTTCCTCGTGAGTCGATCGCTTCGAGGAAGTTCCTCATGTGGCTGCGGATCGCCGGGGCGACGTGCTTTTCGAGATCCTTCTCGGTCTTGTCTTCGGGGTACTCGTCGAGTTCGTAGACGACGTCACCGTGGACAGGCTCGCCGCCGCCCTGCGGGATGAAGTCGTAGCTCATCACGCTGAGCTTGAGCGTGCCTTTCTCGCCATAGATGGTAGCTCCCCACGGGTACGCCGGGTCGGGAGCGGTGCCCCAGGTGCGGTGCGTCCAGACGATCGGCAGGTCGTCGAACTGGAAGGTCGCGGTCTGCGTGTCGGAGATGTTCGCCTTGCTGTCTTTGTCGACGTAGATGCCGCCTTCCGAAGAGACGCTGGTCGGCCAGCCGAGGTCGAGCATCCAGCGGACCATGTCGAGCATGTGAATGCACATGTCGCCGACGATGCCGTTGCCGTATTCCGTGAAGGCCCGCCACGACCGCGGGTGGACGAGCTTGTTGTAGGGCCGCAGCGGCGCGGGGCCGGTCCACATTTCGTAGTCGAGGTTCGCGGGCGGGTCGGTGTCGGGCGGGTTGCCTTTCGCCCGCATGTGGTAGTAGCAGTAGACCTCGACGAAGGCGATCTTGCCGAGCTTGCCTTCGTCGAGAAATCGTTTCTTCGCTTCGATGAGATGCGGCGTGCTGCGGCGCTGCGTGCCGACCTGAACGACGCGGCCGTGCTTGTGGGCGGCGGCGAGCATCGCCTGCCCTTCGGTGACGTCGACGCTGATCGGCTTCTGAACCCAGACGTCGGCCCCCGACTTGACGGCGGCGATCATCGGCAGCGCGTGCCAGTGGTCGGGCGTGTTGACGAGGACGACGTCGAGATCCTTCTCGGCGAGCAGCTCGCGGTAGTCGCCGTACGTTCGCGGCGTCTTGCCGGACTTCTGCCGCGAGGCGGTCGTCTCGGCGGCGTCGGCGAGCATCTTCGAGTCGACGTCGCACAGGCTGACGACCTCGACCGGCTCGACCTGAATCAGCCGAAACAGATCGCACTTGCCGTACCAGCCGGTGCCGATGAGTCCGACTCGTCGCACCTTGTCGACCGGTGCGGCAAAGAGCCTCGGTGCGAAGCTCGACAATGCCAGGCCGGCAGTGCCGGTCATCAGAAACTGACGGCGATCCATGGCAGTTCTCCGAAGCGAAAGGAGCAGCGACGAGAACCGCCATCATGCCGATCGGCGATCGCTGATGCGAGCCAGGGACAGCGCCGTCAGAGTACTCGCGAGCAGGTCAGCGGCGTTCGTCGCGTCCTGCGGAACGCCGCCAACAAACTTGCCGATGCGAGGACAGGCGGTCACGCGAGAATCAACAGGCGTGACGTGGCGACTACCGAACGATCCGTCATCGTCCGGATGTAGATCGGACAATTCGAGTCACGCCCGGCGTCCCTCGGACAGGCGACGGCTGCGTCATTTCCGGTCTCGCCATTCGACAGAAATCATTGGAAACGCCCATCGCATCAACGAACGTTTCATCAAACGACAGGCTTGCGAATGCCGCCCTTAAGAACGGCCGCGATAAATCCCGCTAGCGAAACGGTGGCGATGATATGATACGCCAGTCGCGGTTCGGGACCGTCGACGACGAGCGACACCATCGCGACGGCGTAAAGCAACAGCAGCCAAATCGACATCTTTGCAATCCTTGATTGCGGTGCGGGAGGTTGCCTTGGTGAGTGCGTATTAACCCACCGCGCGATAGGTTGTGCAAGGCGCGGTCCCACCACCGCGGAGTCAGCGGATTCCGGGGGCGCAGTCGGGCGAATCCCGATAGGCGACCCTGTGAAAAGACGGTCTATTAAGTCATTCGTCTCGGGAGCCGTCTGCCGGCGAGACGAGAACTCGTACTCTTCGATGCGTTCGGCCCCGAATTGAACAAAATGCTTACAGAGGGCCTCGCCCCCGGCATTGGCGAGCGGCTCTCCCGCTGGGGAGTGGCGTCGAAAGACGTTTGTTGCTGCTTTGCCGCCGATCTCGACCTGGACGGGCGCGCCTCGCCGCAATGGGCGATCGTGACGCGGCGAGAGTTGATCGTCGTTTCGCAGGACGCTCCCGCAGGCGAGACGCATCGGACTTCACGATTCCAGGCGCGGGGCTTTCGCATCGACCCCGGCGTCGGATCGATTTTTCTGCAGGTCGATACGGATGGCCAATGGCGCGACGCCGTGCGCTGCTCGAATGCTCATCGCGAAGAGCTGGCCCAGTTCGCCGAACGGCTCGACCAGTGGCTGAACGACAATCAGCCGCCGATCGACGACGGACCGGAAGCCGCGACGCACGAGACGAAGCATGCGGTCGCCATTCCGTTGCGCCGGCGACTGGGCGGCTGGAGTCAGTCGAACCCGGAGCATCGACGAACGCTCGTCCGAATCTGGGGTCTGATTCGCGAGCACCGCTGGTCGGCACTGCTGCTGGCGGGCCTGTCGATCGCCGCGGTGGCGATCGAACTGGCCCCGCCGATCCTGCAAAAAATTCTCGTCGACGACGTGCTCAGGATCGACGGTCAGGGTGACCCGGCTGAGCGCGGCGACCTGCTGACGCTGCTGCTGGCCGTCGTGGCGGGACTGCTGTTCTTTCGGGTGATGGCGGCGGTGCTGGCGATCTGGAAGGGCCGCGTCGCCGGACAAGTCGGAGCGTCGTTGACCGCCGATCTGCGCACGCGTCTGGTCCGCAAGCTCCACGAATTGCCGGTCGCGTATCACGACCGGAATCAGGTCGGCATGCTGATGAGCCGGGTCGCCTACGACACCGAAGTCATGCACACGCTCGTCCATCAGACGAGCAGCGGTTTCATCCTGCAGGTGCTGCAACTCTTCGGCATCGGCGTGATGCTGTTCTGGCTGAACCCCAAGCTCGCCCTGTTCACGATGCTGCCCATGCCGCTGGTGATCGTCGCCAGTTGGTACTTCAGCCGGTATCTGCACCCGCGGCACCACCATTACTGGGAAGCCGTCGGCAAGCAGGCGGCGGCACTCGCGGGAATGCTGTCGGGCATTCGCGTGGTGAAGTCGTTCACGCAGGAAGAGCGCGAGTTCGAGCGGTTCCGCGAGTCGAGCGAGCGGCTGCGCGCCGCGCGGCAAGGCGTCGACATTTCGACGTCGACCTTCTCGGCGCTCATGGCGTTTCTGTTCGGTCTCGGCGGGTTGATCGTCTGGTACGTGGGCGGTCGCGACGTGCTCGGCGATCGCATGACCTTGGGGTCGCTCATGGCGTTTCTCGCCTTTCTCGCGATGTTCTACACGCCGCTGACGTCGCTCGCCGAATCGACGACCTGGATCAGCAACTTCCTCACGGCGAGCCAGCGGATCTTCGAGCTGATCGACACGCCGAACGACGTCGACGATCCCGACCCGGCGAGCCGGCCGGAGCCGTTTCGCGGAGGGATTCGCTTCGAGCACGTGACGTTCGGCTACGGCGACGGCGAACCGGTTCTGAAGGACGTCGATTTCGAGGTCCGGCCGGGCGAGATGATCGGCCTGGTCGGCCGCAGCGGCTCGGGCAAGTCGACGCTCGTGAGCCTGATCGGCCGGATGTACGACCCGAAGTCCGGCCGCATCGTCGTCGACGACGTCGATTTGCGGGGGATGCAAAGGGCCGACCTGCGCCGTCGCGTCGGAATTGTGCTGCAGGATCCGTTCCTGTTTCGCGGCTCGCTCGCCGCGAACATCGCCTACGGTCATCCCGAAGCGCCGTCGGAACAGTTGATTCGAGCCGCAAAGTCGGCGGCGGCTCACGAGTTCATCATGCGGTCGCCCTTCGCGTACGACTCGCAGGTCGGCGAGGGCGGCAAAGGCCTGTCCGGCGGCGAGCGACAGCGGATCTCGATCGCGCGGGCACTGCTGTACGACCCGCGGATCCTGATTCTCGACGAGGCCACCAGCAGCGTCGACACCGAGTCGGAACAGGCGATCCAGGAGGCGCTCCGCGACTTCGCGCGCGGCAGAACGACGATCGCGATCGCCCACCGACTCTCGACGCTGCGCGACGCCGACCGCCTGCTCGTGTTCGATCGCGGTCGCCTCGTCGAACAGGGCACGCACGACGAACTGCTCGCCAGCGGCGGCGTCTACTCGTCGCTCGTCAACATTCAGACGAACCTCCGACGAGGCGTCCGGCAACTTCAGGAAGCCGGCAGCTTCGTCGGCCCGGCCGGCGACGAAGCGATCGGCATCGCCTCGGAAGACGTCGGCGGCGACGCCGTCCTGTTCGAAGGCGACGCGGCGGACGAACCGCCCAATGAAGCGCGATCGAAGTTTCAACCGCGCTGGCTCGAGCCGACCGTCGCCGAGATCCGCTGGGACGACGCGGTGGGCCTGTGCCTGGAGGAGGACGGCAACGTCGACGACCATCTCCACGCGCTGTATGCGTTTCCCGCCAGCCATCCCGAGGAGTTCATCAGTCTGAGACGTCGTGATCCGTTGGGCGGCGACGAGGAGGTCGGCCTGATTCGCGTGCTCGCCGACTGGCCCGAAGCGGCCCGCGCGGCGTTGAGACGGTCGCTCGATCGTCGATATCTGCTTCGCCGGATCGAGAGCATCCAAGGGCTGCGCACGGCGGGGGACCGGCTGGAGTTCCACGTCGAAACCGATTCCGGACCGACGACGTTCCGCATCGACCCGCGCGGCGACGGCCTGCAGCCCTACGGCCGCAACGGGCGGCTCCTCGTCGACGTCCAGCAGAACTTTTACGTGATTCCCGATCTCGGAGCGCTGCCGCGTCGACAGCGGCAGCTCCTTTCGCTCTATCTGGGAACTTGAGACGACAACGACCGGCGTCGCCGAGGCTCGTCGCGCAACGCCGTCTGCATTCCCGATTCGGACCCGTGATTCATGTCGGTTGGCTCCTCGAAGACGCTCGGCTCCTCTCCGCGGCGCAACGGCTTTCGCGGCGTGCTCTCGTCATCCCGCCACGAACTGTTGTCGCGGCTTCGGCTCGAAGAAGAGCCGATGCGCGCCGAGTTCCTCAGCATCGAGCAGCTTTCTCGCCACGGTCAATCGCTGGCGATCTGGCACCATGTCGCCTCGAAGCAGCGACGCGATCAACTGCTGGCCCGCCTCAACGAGAATGAACGGGTTCTCGAAGAGACCCGCATCATGCTCGGCCGCTCGGCCGCGGAAGGACATGCGATCCCTCCCGCCGGTGAATGGCTGCTCGACAATTACTATCTGATCCAGAACCAGATTCGCCTCGCGCGGCAGCATCTGCCGCGGCGCTACAGCATGGAGCTGCCGCAACTCGCCGGCGGTCCGAGCGACGGGCTGCCGCGGGTCTACGACATCGCCCTGGAACTGATCAGCCACGCCGACGGCCTGATCGACGCGAAGAACATCGATCGGTTCGTTTCGGCGTACCAGAGCGCGCAGCATCTGCGGATCGGCGAACTCTGGGCGATTCCGATCATGCTGCGGCTGGCGCTGATCGAGAACCTGCGGCGGGTCGCGCTGCGCGTCGCCTGGCAATACAACGACCGGCGTCTCGGCGAGCATTGGGCGGCCCGCGTCACCGAAGCCGCCGACGAGTCGTTCGGCCGGCTCGTCCATTCGGTCGCCGAACTGGTCGATCACGAGCCGCCGATCACCAGCGCGTTCGTCTCGCGGTTCACCCAGTCGCTGCAGGGCCGGCTGCCGACCGGCAACGTCGTGACGGCGTGGCTCGAAAACCACCTGTCGCGGCAGGGACAGACCGTCGAGCAACTGATCAACGCCGACAGCCAATCGATGGCGGCCGACCAGGTGTCGATGGGCAACAGCATCTCGAGCCTGCGCGCCCTCGAAGCGCTCGACTGGAAGGAGTTCGTCGAACGCCAGAGCGTCATCGACCGCGCCTTGCGCCACGACCCGACCGGCATTTACGCCGAGATGAGCTTCAGCAGCCGCGATCGATACCGGCACGTCGTCGAGCGCATCGCGCGGCGCTCGGCGCTGACCGAAGAACAAATCGCTCGGCTGGCGATCGAGCACGCCGAGGCGGCCGCCGCCGAGACCGTCGTTCCCACCGAGCGCGGCGGTTACGGCAGCGATTCGCGACGCTCGCACGTCGGCTACTACCTCGTCGACCGCGGGCGGTCGAAGCTGGAACAGAGCACCGGGTTTCGGCCGTCGTGGGGCGATCGTCTGGCGCGTCTGGCCGAACGATTCCCGTTGTCGTTTTATCTCGGCACGATCGGCGTGTTCGAGGCGGTTCTACTCACGATTTTCGTGATGTGCGCCCGGTTGACAGGCGCGCCGCAGGCGCTGGGCAGCCTGGCCTTCGCGGCGCTCGCCGTCGTGCTGGCCATTCCGGCGATGCAGGCCGCCGTCACGCTCGTGAATTGGCTGGTGACACTGCTGGTCGAGCCGCGGCCGATCATGCGGCTCGACTTCAGCGAGGGCATCGACCGCGAGTTCCGCACGCTGGTCGTCGTGCCGACGATGCTCACCGGCTTGAAGTCGGTGCGCTCGCTGATCGACCACCTGGAAGTGCGTTATCTGGCGAACCGCGATCCGAATCTGCTGTTTGCGCTGCTCACCGATTTTTCCGATTCCGACAGCGAGCGGCGCGGCGCCGACGAACCGCTGCTCGAACTCGCCGGAGGGGAGATCGATCGGCTGAACGCCGAGTATGCCCAGGATCGCTCGTCGATCTTCCACCTGCTGCATCGTCCGCGAAAGTGGAACGCCCGCGAGGGCGTCTGGATGGGCGAAGAACGAAAGCGCGGCAAGATCGCCGACCTGAACCGGCTGATCCGCACCGGGGCGGTCGATGCGTTTTCAGCGTCGGCCGGCGACGTCAAGCAACTGACGACGGCGCGGTTCGTCATCACGCTCGACACCGACACGCATCTGCCGCACGGCGCGGCCGCCGAACTCGTCGGCTGCCTCGCCCACCCGCTGAATCGGCCGCGAATCGACCCGGCGACCGGTGTCGTCGTCGACGGCTATGCGATTCTGCAGCCGCGGGTCGGAACGACGGTTCCCGAGGCGAACCGATCGACGTTCAGCCGTCTTTACGCAGGCGAAGCGGGCATCGACCCGTATACGCGACAGACGAGCGACGTCTATCAGGATCTGTTCCGCCAGGGCAGTTTCATCGGCAAGGGCATCTATGACGTCCACGCGTTCGAGACGACCCTCGCCGGCCGCTTTCCGACGAACCGGGTGCTCAGCCACGACCTGATCGAAGGCTGCTACGTCCGCAGCGGACTGGTGAACGACGTCGAGTTGTTCGAGGGCTTTCCGTCGACGCTGCTGGCCGACATGAGTCGCCGGCATCGGTGGATCAGGGGCGACTGGCAGATCGCGGCCTGGCTGGGACGCCGCGTGCCGACCGCGCGCGGCCGCGAGCCGAACGCACTCTCGGCCGTCGCGCGCTGGAAGATTTTCGACAACCTTCGCCGCAGCGTCGTGCCGGTCGCGCTGTTCGCGTTTCTCGTCGTCGGCTGGCTGACGGCGCCCTCGTGGGCGGCGCTCTGGACGATCGCGGCGCTGGCGCTGCTGTTCGGGCCGCCCGTGATCACCGCCTTGCCGGGGCTGGTCCGCAAGCCTGACGAAACGCCCTGGCGGCTGCACTTGCAGAGCTGGCGGCGTTCGTTCCTCGGACAACTTTCGCGCGAGGCGATCGACTTCGCCGTGTTGCCGTACACCGTGCATTGCAACGTCGACGCGATTGCCCGCACGCTGTACCGCCTGACCGTCAGCCGTCGCCACTTGATGGAATGGATGACGGCGAGCGAGGCGGAAGTCCGGTCGAAAGGCGGCGTTCGCGATTATTACGAGGTGATGGCCGCCAATTCTCTGGCAGGTCTCGGGCTGACGGCGGGGCTGACGGCACTGCATCCGCCCTCGCTGTTCGCGGCGCTGCCGGTGCTGCTCGTCTGGCTGTTCGGACCGCTGGTCGCCTGTCGCATCTCTCAACCGCGCAAGACGGGGGTCGTCCGTCTCGATCGAGACGAAGTGCAGCGGTTGCGGCGTCTGTCGCGGCAGACCTGGCACTACTTCGACACGTTCGTCACGCAGGACGACCGCTGGCTTCCGCCCGACAACGTGCGGCTGCATCCCGAACAGGCGATCGCGTCGCGGACCAGCCCGACCAACATCGGCCTGGCACTGCTGGCGAACGTCGCCGCTCACGACTTCGGCTATCTCTGCGGCAGCGATCTGCTCGATCGAACCGCGAAGACGTTCGACACGTTGCGGAAGCTGCCGCGGTTCCGCGGGCACTTTTACAACTGGTACGACACCCGCACGCTGGCGGTCATCCTTCCTCGCTACGTCTCGGCCGTCGACAGCGGCAACCTGTGGGGGCACCTGACGGTTCTAAGTTCGGCACTGCTCGAACAGGTCGATCGCCCGGTCGTTTCGCCGCGCATTCGCGAAGGATTGGAAGACACGCTGGCGGTTCTGCAAGCATTGAACGTGCAATACTCGCGGGGGGCTGCCGCCGGCGACGTGCGCTGGCGAGACGTCGCGGGCCGGCTGGAACGGTTGGGCAACGAATGCCGCGGCGACCTCGGGCATAGCGCCCGTCATACGCTCGGACTACTGCTGCGCGTCGAGCCGCTCGCCGAAGATCTGGTCTCCGCCGCCCCGGCCGATTCACCCGAACTGCTGCATTGGGCCGAAGCGCTGGTGCGACAGTGCCGCGCTTATCGCCGCGAGATCGCCGCACTCGCGTTCTGGGTTCCTCCGATCCCCGAGTCGGTGCATGCGATCGCCGAGACCAATCCCGACTGCCGCGAGGCCCTCGAGCGATTCGAGTCGGTGTGCGACCGCCTCGACGCCGAGTGCCTGTTGAAGGACGTCCCGCAAGCGTCGAACGATTTCATCGATGCGATCGAGGCGCTTCAATCGACGTTGTCGTCGGCGGGAGCGAAGGCCGACGTCGGGCAGGTCGACGGAACATCGGACACGTCGATGTCGCTTGTGTCGCGGGTCGGTGCGGCAGACCGTGCCGCGGCCCACGCTTTGGAACTGCTGCGCGAAGCACGCACGCTTGCCGACGAGTGCGAAGCCTTCGGTGCGATGGATTTTCGCTTCCTGTTCGACCACGGCCGGAAGCTGCTGACGATCGGCTACAACGAGACCGAGCGCCGACGCGACACGAGTTATTACGACCTGCTCGCTTCGGAAGCGCGGCTGACGAGCTTCATGGCCGTCAGTCGCGGCCAGCTTCCGCCCGATCACTGGTTCGCTCTCGGTCGCGTGATGACGGCCGAAGGCGGCGACCCGACGCTGCTGAGCTGGTCGGGGTCGATGTTCGAGTATCTGATGCCGATGCTCGTCATGCCGACGTACGAGGGGACGCTGCTCGAACAGGCGTGCCGCGCGGCGGTGCAGAGACAGGTTCGGTACGGGCGTCGTCGCGGCGTGCCGTGGGGGATTTCCGAAAGCTGTTACAACGTCACCGACGGGCAATTGAACTATCAGTACCGGGCGTTCGGCGTGCCGGGGCTGGGGCTGCAGCGCGGTCTCGGCGAAAACCTCGTCGTCGCGCCGTACGCCACCGCGATGGCCGTCATGGTCGCGCCACAGACGGCGTGCGACAATCTCGACGAACTGGAACGACTGGGGTTCCTCAGCGAGTTCGGCTTTTACGACGCGGTCGACTACACGGCCGGGCGGAGGATGCCCGACGGTCGGCCGACGCCCTGCCGGACCGTGATGGCCCATCACAGCGGCATGTCGCTGCTGGCGTTCACCTCGGCGCTGTTCGACGAGCCGATGCAGCGCCGCTTCCTCGCCGACCCGCTCTGCAAGGCGCATGACCTGCTGCTGCAGGAGCGTGTGCCGCATGCGATTCGCCCGATCGACCCCAGCGCGGTCGATGCCGGCGTGCTGCCGTCGGACGAGACCGGCGAGGCCGCGGCGAGCCTGCGGGTCTTCGACTCGCCTCGCACAGCCGCTCCCGAGATTCACCTGTTGAGCAACGGCCGCTACCACGTGGCGCTCAGCAACGCCGGCGGCGGTCGCACGTGCTGGAAACATTTCGCCGTCACGCGCTGGCGTGCCGATTACACGACCGATTCGTTCGGGCAGTTCGTCTATCTGCGCGATCTGGAGACCGGCGAGTTCTGGTCGAACATGTTCCAGCCGACGCGCCGCGAATCGGACCGGCATCAGGCCGTCTTCAGCCAGGGACGAGTCGAGTTCCGCTGCCAGCACGGCGAGGTCGATCTGAAGACCCAGATTGCGGTCTCGCCGGAAGACGACGTCGAAGTCCGGCGGTTGACGGCGACGAACCTCGGCCGCCTCGCCCGGAAGCTGGAACTGTCGAGTTACGCCGAGATCGTTCTCGCCCCGCCCGACGCCGACCTCGCCCACCGAACGTTCAGCGGGCTGTTCGTCGAGACCGAATGGCTCGACGAGAAGCAGACGTTGCTGTGCCGTCGGCGCCCTCGATCGCCGGAAGAGCCGTCGCTGTACCTGTTCCACCTGCTGCGGATTCACGGCGACGCGCCGACGGCCGGACCGGACGAGCCGACGACGTATGAAACGAGTCGCGAGCATTTTGTGGGCCGGTTGCGGACGCCGGCCAACCCCGTGGCGATGAGTCGGACGACGGTCGAGACCGGCCGGACGGGAACGGTGCTCGATCCGATCGTAAGCCTCAGCCGGCGGATCTCGATCGCACCTGAAGAAGGGCTTGTCGTCGATCTGGTCACCGGTGTGGCCGAAGACCGTGACAAGGTGCTTGCGCTGATCGAGAAGTATCACGATACGCGGCTGGCCGATCGCGTGTTCGAACTCTCGCGCTCGCACAGCCAGGCGATGCTCGAACATCTCGGCATCACCGAAGCCGAGGCGCAGCGTTACGCGCAGCTCGCCGCGGCGCTGCTCTATCCGGGGCCGCATCAGCGAGTCGCGGGCAGCATGATCGTCCGGCATCTCGGCCGGCAAGACACGTTGTGGCCCTTCGGCATCGGCGGCGAATTGCCGATCGTCTTCGGCCGGATCGGTCGCGGCGGTTCGCCGAAATTCGGCGAGCAGTTGATCCAGGCGCATGCCTACTGGCGCGGAAAGGGCGTCCGCGCCGACCTGATCCTGTGTCTCGACGACGAGGGCGGTTATCGCAACGATCTTCACGACCGGTTGCTCGGATTCCTGATCTCGACGCCGAGCGGCCAGTGGATCGATCAGCCCGGCGGAGTGCATGTGCGGCGCGGCGACCAGTTCTCGACCGACGACTGGCAGCGGCTGGAAGCCGCGGCGACCGTCGTCGTCAGCGACGCCGGCGGGACGCTCGACGAGCAGATCACACGCGGCGCACCGCCGGTCGCGGCAGGCACGGCGTTGAAAACGACGCGGGCCGCGACGCCCTCGCGCGGCGGATCGTCGCGACGATCGGCCCCGGACCTCGTCCAGTTCAACGGAACGGGCGGATTCACACGGGATGGTCGCGAGTACATTTCGATCGTCACGCCCGATTCGCCGTCGCCCGCGCCGTGGTGCAACGTTCTGGCAAATCCGCTTTTCGGCTCGGTCGTCTCGGAGGCCGGCCTCGGTTGCACCTGGCGCGAGAATGCGCACGAATTCCGGCTCACGCCGTGGTCGAACGACCCCGTCAGCGATCCGGCGAGTGAAGCGATCTATGTTCGCGACGACGAAACGGGCGAGTTCTTTTCGCCGACTCCGCTGCCGACGCCCGGCGGACGAAGTTATCTCTGCCGGCACGGATTCGGCTACACCGTCTGGGAAACCGCCGCACTCGAGCTCGAAACCGAGCTGTGGGCTTACGTCAGCGTCGAGTCGCCCGCCAAGTTTTTGGTGCTGACGATCCGAAACACGTCGGGCAGGCGCCGTCGCATCGGGGCGGCGGCGTTCGTCGAATGGGTGCTCGGCGAACACCGCGACAAGACCGCCCGTCACGTCATCACCGAAGTCGAGCCTCAGTCGGGCGCCCTGCTCGCCCAGAACCGCTACCACATCGACTTCAACGACCGCGTGTCGTTTCTGCAGTGCAGCGAACGGAATCGTTCGTTCACCTGCGACCGGCCCGAGTTCCGCGGCCGCTGCGGCAGCGTCGAAACTCCGGCCGGGCGGAGGCGTGCGAGCCTCAGCGGCCGGGCCGGCGCAGGCTCCGACCCGGCGGCGGCGATTCTCAGCAGCTTCGAACTGGCCGAGGGCGAGACGCGCGAAATCGCCTTCGTGCTCGGTGCCGAACGGTCCGCGCGGGTTCGCGATTTCGTCCAGCGGCTGGGAACGGTAACGGCCGCCCGGCACGAACTGCATCGGGTCTGGGAGCAGTGGAACGGGCTGCTTGGCACCGTGCATGCCGAGACGTCGCACGAAGACCTCAACCTGCTCGCCAACGGCTGGCTGTTCTATCAGATGCTCGCCTGCCGTTTCTGGGGCCGCGCGGCGTTCTACCAGTCGGGAGGAGCCTATGGGTTCCGCGACCAGCTGCAGGACTCGCTGGCGATGCTCCACGCCAAGCCTGATCTGACTCGCGAACACCTGTTGTTGTGCGCCAGCCGTCAGTTCGAGGAAGGTGACGTCCAGCACTGGTGGCACCCGCCGACCGGACGAGGCGTGAGAACGCGAATCTCGGACGACCTGCTCTGGCTGCCGTACGCCGCGGCACGCTACGTCGACCACACCGGCGACACGTCGGTGCTCGACGAGTCGATGCCGTTCCTGCGCGATCGCGAACTCGATTCGTCGGAGGAAAGCAGCTTCGGTCTGCCGGCCGTGACCGAAGAGACGGCTTCGCTCTACGAGCATTGTCGAAGGGCGATTCGCCGGGCGCTGCGGACAGGGCCGCACGGCCTGCCATTGATCGGCACCGGCGACTGGAACGACGGGCTGAACCGCGTCGGCGACGGCGGACGCGGCGAGAGCGTCTGGCTGGGCTTCTTTCTGATCGACGTGCTTCGCCGTTTCGAGCCGATCGCACGCGATCACGTCGACGGTTCGTTCGCCGATTTCTGCAGCGAGCAAACTGACGAACTGACGAAACGGATCGCCGAGCACGCCTGGGACGGCGAATGGTTCCTGCGCGCCTTCACCGACGACGGCACGCCGCTCGGTTCGTCGCGGAACGACGCCTGCCGCATCGATTCGCTGCCGCAAAGCTGGGCGGTACTCTCCGGGGCCGCCGAGCCGGAACGGCTGCGCACCGCGATGGCTTCAGCCTTCGATCAACTGGTGTTGCCGGACGATCGGCTGGTCCGGCTGTTCACGCCGGCGTTTGACGAAGGTCCGCTCGATCCGGGTTACATCAAGGCCTATCCCCCGGGGGTGCGCGAAAACGGCGGTCAGTACACCCACGCGGCGATCTGGATGACGATCGCATTCGCGCAGATCGGCGACGCCGAGCGGGCCTGGGCCTGTTTCGATCGCTTATGTCCCACTCGACATGCTTCGTCGTCCGACGACGTCTCCCGCTACCGCGTCGAACCGTACGTGGTCGCGGCCGACGTCTACGGCGAGCCGCCGCACACGGGTCGCGGCGGCTGGACCTGGTACACCGGCAGCGCCGGCTGGATGTATCAGTTGATCGTCGAAGCCTTGCTGGGCGTGACGGTGCATGAAGGCCGGTTCCTGCGATTCCGTCCGTGCCCGCACCCCAGCTGGAAGGAGTTCCGCCTGCATTACCGCCACGGCCGAACGCAGTATCACATCCGTTTCGAGATCGTCGGCGCTCCCAGCCATCACGTCGAGCGTGTGACGCTCGACGGCAAGCTTCAGGAAGGATCGCAGATCGAACTCGCCGATGACGGACGCGAACACGAGATCGAAGTCCTGCTCGGAATTCCGTGACGGCTCTTGCCGGGCCTTCATTGCGGCACCGCAGGCCGCCTCAGGAAGCGACTGACCGTCGCATCGCCGGATTTTTCTAGGAAGCGGCTGTTTCCGCGGGTAGTATGCCGCTTTGAACGACCCTGTCCGACCGCATGGGGCGATCCGACGAGACGGCCGTCTGGGCGAAGGAAGCCGGGACGATGAGTAACGATTCGGCTCAAACATCGATCGCATCCGAGGTCGCCACAGCCCGGCCTGCCGTTCCGATCGGGGCCGGTTATCGGTTCGGCCTTTCCTTCACAGCGGGGCTGGCCGCCGGCGCGCTGGCGTTCGTCGCGCTGTTCGCGATGGCTCGCAACGGGCTTGAGTTTCGGGTTCCCGAAGAGATCGCCGTCATTCGCGAAAAGCGGCAACTATCGCTCGAAGAAGCGGCGATGGTCGTGAAGGCGGAACGCAAGCAGGCGTACCAGAACACGGCATTGACGGTCGCCGTCTTCGGCGCGTTCGTCGGCGGCTTGCTGGGAATGATCGCCGGCGTCTCGCGAAAATCGCTGTTCGCGTCGTCGGCGGGGCTGTTCGGCGGAACCGTCGTCGGGGCCGGGGCCGGCGCGGTCGGTGGCTTGGTCGACCTCTACGCGCTGGAATGGCTTTGGCCGATGGGATTCGATCATTCCTATAAGGCGATGGTCGGGCATTCGGCCGCTTTTCTGATCGCAGGCGTCGGCATCGGCGGCGCGGCGGGACTGGCGGCTCGCCAAGTGCCGCAAACACTGGGCGTCGTTCTCGCGGCCGCATTGATCGCGGGCCTGATCTATCCGGGTGTGGCCGCCGCGCTCTTTCCTATGCTGAACACCGACGCCGCCATCCCGGAAGGCGCGCTGGCGCAATTGCTCTGGCTGATTCTGCCGGCAGGACTGATGGGCTTGGCGATGGGTCGCACCCGCTCGCCCCTGCTTCCTGCGACCAGAACAAGACGCTGGCGACTCCGGGCCTCCGTCTGACGAGGTCGACGTCGAACCGGCATTGACTCGCCGCCCCGCGGCGAACGATATTCCGCGACCTGCCGGGCCGTGCGCCGGCGGTCCGTCGGTTCGTGGCTCCGGGGGCGGAGAATGTCGTATCACCTCGTCGAACTCGTCCAGCAACTGGGCGAACCGAAGATTCTCGTGCTTGGCGACGTCATTCTCGACCGCTACGTCTGGGGCGATGCCGAACGGATCAGCCAGGAAGCCCCCGTCATCCTGTTGCGGGAAGACCGTCAGGAAGTGCGACTCGGGGGCGCCGCCAACGTCGCGAACATGCTTCGCGGACTGGAAGCGCACGCGACGATCGCCAGCGTGACGGGCAGCGACGCCGACGCCGCGACGCTGCGAGAGGAACTCGATGCCGCGGGCGTCGATTGCAGTCTGCTCGTCGAGGATGCGGCCCGACCGACGACGGTGAAACTGCGTTACATCGGCCGCGCCCAGCACCGGCACCCCCACCAGATCCTGCGCGTCGATCGCGAAGTCCGCACGCCCATTTCCGCCGAGGTCGTCGACCGGCTATGGGCGGCGATTGAACCACGGCTCGGCGAATTCGGCTGCATCCTCATCAGCGACTACGCGAAAGGCGTCTGCACGCCCGCGCTGATGCAGCGTCTGATCGCCGCCGCAAAGCAGCGGGGCGTGCCGGTGATCGTCGATCCCGCGAGCACGGGCGACTGCACCGCGTGTCAGGGTGCGACGGCGATCACGCCCAACCGCCTTGAAACCGGCCGGGCGGCTGGTTTCGATATCCGCACCGAGGCCGACGCTTTTTCCGCCGGTCGTGCTCTCGTTCGCAAGCACGACCTCGACTACGTCTTCGTGACGCTCGACAGCGACGGCATCGCGGTCGTGCGCAAGGACGGCACTGCCGCCCGGTTGCCGACGCGCAAACGCCAGGTCTACGACATCACCGGGGCCGGCGACACGGTTCTGGCGATGATCGGCGTCGGCGTCGCCGCGGGCGTCGGCCCGGAGGATCTTGCCCGGCTGGCGAACCTCGCGGGCGGGCTGGAAGTCGAAAAGATCGGCTGCGTGCCCGTCACCCGCGACGAAATCCTCGCCGACCTGCTCGCGCATCACCGCGGCGGCGAAGGCGACAAGATCATCGGCAACCTCGACGAACTCGCCCGCCACGTCGAAGCCCGCCGCCGCATCGGCCAAAAAATCGTCTTCACGAACGGGTGCTTCGATTTGCTGCATCCGGGGCATGTCGCTTGTCTTCAACAGGCGGCGCGCGAGGGCGATTGCTTGGTCGTCGCCGTCAACAGCGACGAAAGCATCCGCGGATTGAACAAAGGGCCTGACCGGCCGATCGTCCCGGAAAATCAGCGAGCCGCCATGCTCGCGGCATTGGAAGTCGTCGATTACACGATCATTTTTGCGGAAGCGACCCCTCATCGCCTGCTGGAACGGCTCTGCCCCGATGTTCTCTGCAAAGGCGGAACGTACGCGAAACAGGACATCGTCGGCTGGGAGATCGTCGAAGCCTACGGCGGCGTCGCGAAGCCGCTTGGCGTCGTTCCGGGATTGTCGACAACGAACCTGGTTCAATCGATCCGCGCCGAAGCGATCGCACGATTGCGAAAGGCCAGTTAGCAAGGTGATCGTTAGCCGCCTGGCTTGCCAGGCGCTCGCGTCGGCCGAGGCCGACGGCTAACGGCGTTCGACACACGAATATTCGCAACGATGAAACTCGCCGTCTTCCTGCCGAACTGGGTCGGTGACGCCGTGATGGCGACGCCCGCGCTGCGGGCGGTCCGGTCGCGGTTTGACGATGCCGAAATCGTCGCGGTCCTGCGGCCGCCGATCGGCGACGTGCTTGCGGGAACCGGGCTGGTCGATCGAACCGTCACACATGTTCCTCGCGGACGCGATTCCCGGACGAGCGGCTGGCGATTCGCGATGCGGTTGCGGGCCGAGGCGTTCGACCTCGCCGTGCTGTTTCCCAATTCGCTGCGGACGGCGTGGCTCGCATTCGCCGCCGGTGCGACGCGGCGTGTCGGCTTCGCTCGCGACGGTCGCCGCTTTCTTCTGACCGACGCGCTCGAACCGAAGTCACGCTCGACGCCGAATCCCGTCATCGACGAGTACCTGCGGCTCGCAGGGCATCTCGGTTGCATGGATCTGTCGCGACGGATGGAACTCGCCGTTCTGCCGCAGGATCGCGATCGCCTGGAAGAGTTCTGGCAGACACAGCCCGACGAACGTCGTTCACGGCCGTTCATCGCGCTCAATCCGGGCGGAGCGTTCGGCGCGGCGAAACATTGGCCGACACGGCATTTCGCGTCGCTCGCCGTCCGAATCGCGAAGGAACTTGATCGCACGGCGCTCGTGCTGTGCGGTCCGGCGGAACGGGACGAGGCACGCGAAATCGTCCGACTGGCGAATCACCCGCTGGTGACGTCGCTCGCCGACGTGCCGCCGTCGATCGGCCTGACGAAGGCCGCAGTTCAACAATCGGAACTGCTCGTGACCACCGACAGCGGTCCACGGCACTTCGCAGCACCGCTCGGCGTTCCCGCGGTCACGCTGTTCGGACCGACTCACATCGCCTGGAGCGAAACATTCGCTCCGAACGCGGTCCACCTGCAACACCCCGTCGATTGCGGCCCCTGCCAGCAGCGAAAATGCCCGTTCGGCCATCATCGCTGCATGGTCGAATTGACGCCTGACGTCGTGTTCAGAAGCGTTTCCCACCTGCTGACTCAAGCCGGCCGAAACGCGGCGTAGTGCCGTCTCCTGAACTCCGGTTTTCGGTCTTGCGGGGATGAACTACAAGATCGTCTCTTCACCGGGGTGTGGAGAACCGGTCGGAAGTGCCAGCGCGAGAACGATTGAACGCCGTGTCCGCCTTGTTTTCACGTCTTCATGAAACGCTGCGCGTCCATCCGCAATTTCGCGCGTTGCTGGACCGGCACGGACTGAGCGATTGCGATTCTCTCGTCGAAACAGAGGCCGGCACGGCCCTGCGGAAACTCAAGACGCGCGAAAACTGGCGGCTCGATCTCGACGACGGCCACAAGCGCGTCGTTCGACTGTATCTGAAGAAGCACCGCATGCGGACGGCGGCAACGCGACTGCGAGCGGTGTTGCGGTTGCCGGCACCAGCCACGCCGGCTCGCCGCGAAGCCGAACGAACACAACAACTCGCTTCCCTCGGCGTGCCGACGATGACGGTCGCGGCGTATGCCGAGCGTTTGCGGCAGGATGGCACGCTTGTCGCCGCGTTCCTGACCGAGGAACTTGCGGGCTTCGAGCAGCTCGATCTGTTCTTGCCGCAGCGGTTTGACGATCGATCCGATTCGACGCTTCGCAATCTCATCGAATGCGTCGGAGAGGTCGCCGGTCGCTTTCATCGACTTGGCTTCAATCATCGCGACTTCTACACCTGCCACTTCTTCGTTCGCGAGATCAAATCGGAGTCGGCGCACGAATCGCCTCGCTTCATCGTCCACCTGATCGATTTACAGCGTGTCCAGCGGTGGGCGGCATGGTTGCGGCGGCGATGGGTCGTGAAGGATCTGGCGCAACTCGCCTATTCCTGCCCGCCGAAACTGATCGGACCGACGCAGCGGCTGCGATTCTTCAAGCGATATCGCGGCGTGAGGACATTGGATGCGTCCTCGAAGCGTCTCGCACGGTCGGTGCTGCGAAAAGAGGCCGCATTGCATCGCCGGCACGGCTCGTACCGCGACTGGGAGAGCGCCGGCGCCGATCGGACCGCCTCGCTGCCTCTTCAATCGCCCCGCCCTTCCTCGTGCGGTCCGACGGCGACGAAAGGAACATCGCAACCCATGCGGATCGGACTCGTTCTCGATCGATTCGATCGCCGGCTCGGCGGGGTCGAACAATGGACCGCTCAACTCGCCGATCGCTTGCTGGCCCGCGGTCACGAGGTTCATGTCGTCGCGCGATCGGTCGCGGAACGCGAGTTGCGTCCGGGATTGACGGCGCATCCGCTGACGGTCCGGGGTTCGCGAGTCGCTCTCGCCGATGCGGCCGCCGACCTCTTACGGCAGCTTGACCTCGACGTCATTCACGACATGGGGTTCGGCTGGTACTGCGACGTGCTTCAGCCGCACGGCGGTTCGCGGTTCGCGGCGAATGAACAGAACCTGCGGTTGTCGCCGCGCTGGCTCCGATCGACGAAACGGCTGATGACGCGACTGTTGCCGCGCTATCGCGAGTTCGATGAGCTTTGTCGAAAGCAATATCGTGCGTCGCCCGCCGGCCGAGCCGGCCGGCTTGTCGTGGCGATTTCAGAGATGGTCCGTCGCGATCTGAAGCGTTGGCACGGCCTTTCGGATGCATCGATCCGGCTCGTCTACAACGGTGTCGACGCCGAGCGGTTTACGCCGGCGCTGCGCGAGACGCAGCGGCTTCCGGTTCGTCGTGAACTCGGCGTGCGTGACGACCAGCCGCTGTTCCTGATCGTCGCCCACAACTTCGTGTTGAAAGGCGTGCCTGCGCTGTTGGAAGCCATGACGCTGATCCGCTCGGCGGGCCATGACGCCGTGCTGGCCGTCGTCGGTGGAAAGCGGACTGCGTCGTTCGAGCGGACGGCGCGGCAGCTTGGCATCGGCGATTCGGTTCGATTCGTCGGGGCCGTCGATGATCCGTCACCGTACTACGTGGCCGCCGACGTCTACGTTCAGCCGACCTGGTACGACCCGTGCAGCCTCGTGCTGCTGGAAGCGCTCGCCTGTGGACTGCCGGTGATTACGACACGGTTCAACGGCGCGGGCGAGTTGATCGTTCCCGGCGTTCACGGCGACGTGCTGGCGCAGCCGGACGACGTCGTCAGCCTCGCGGCATCGATGGCGGGCTGGCTGGATCTCGACCGTCGCAAGGCGGCAGCGACCGCCACCCGCACGCTGATGCTCGACCACACGCTCGAACGAAACATCGAATCGATGCTCGGCGTCTACGAAGAAGTCGCCGGTCGTCGGCGGCAGCTGCGGAAGGCGGCGTAAATCGGCGGGCGGGCCGGATCGCGGCTCTTATCGGATTTCATCCGCCGCGGGTCGTGGCATTCCGATTCGCAGCCGGTTGCCGTCGACGTCGCGGAGTTCGATTTCGTCGCCCCAGGGAGCCGATTCGATCGCGACACCGAATTCGGCGGCGATCGGGCGGACGTCGTTGACGGCCAAATACACCAGCGTGTCGGGGCGAGCGTCGCCGGTGTGTTCCGACAGGAAGATCCGCATCGGCCCGCGTTCGATCGTCACGAACGCCGGAAATCCCGGCTCGAACCGATGCACCGAGACCTGCCGGAATTCGAGCCGTTCGTACCACGCGACCGCGGCGGCGGCATCGCGAATCCGCAGGATGGGAATGACCTTCTCTTCCATACTGCGAGCATAACCGGCTGTCCGACGCGTTGCGACGGCACGGTGCCGGCGGATACGCTACCGTGCGCCTTTCGACGGAGCCTCGCGTCTAAGAGGCTATCCGAAAAGTCTGACAGGCCGCGCCGGCGGGATTTCGGACGGAGGCAAGGAATGAGGAGGAGGCGATTGTGCAATCGTCGACGACGAATGACGCAGGCTCCGGCCGAAAGCCCGCCGTCCCGAAGGGTTCGGTTGAGCCGGCCCGATTGCTGCGTTGGACCTCCTTGACGATTGACTAATCGCCGCGTCGGTCCGCCTTGCCCTCGAACCGGCTCAACCGAACGCGGCCTGTCAGACTTTCCGGATAGCCTCTAAATGTCCTCTGCCGCCAGTATCGTTCTCGCCGTGCTCGCCGCCTATCTGATCGGGTCGATCCCGTTCGGGCTGCTGCTGGCGCGGTATTGGCATGGAGTCGATGTCCGCGAGCACGGCAGCGGCAACATCGGGGCGACGAACGTCGGCCGGGTGCTCGGTAAGAAATGGGGCGTCGCGTGCCTGTTGCTCGATTTTCTGAAGGGCTTCGCGCCGACGCTGCTGCTGCCTTCACTGTTCCGGGCGCCAGGCGACTGGCTCGCCCTGACGGCGGTCGCCTGCGGCGCCGCGGCGATCGCCGGGCATGTGTTTCCGGTCTGGCTCGGCTTTCGCGGCGGGAAAGGCGTGGCGACGGGGGCCGGCGTCGCAACCGTGCTGGCGTGGCCCGCGGCAATCGCCGGGTTGATCGCCTTCGCGATCACGCTGGCGGTGAAGCGGTACGTATCGCTGGCCTCGATCGTCGCGGCGCTGACCTACGCAATCGTCGCGATCGCGATGCTTCGTCAGCCGCTCGCGAGAGAGAATCTGCCGATGGTCTTGTTCGCGATCGCGATACCGACGCTGATCGTCGCGCGACACCGCGACAACATCCGCCGGCTGCTTCAGGGTGAGGAAGCGAGCTTCACGGCGGGAGACGACCGTCCCGATCGGAAGGAACGAATGCCGAACGCCTGAGAAATGCAGAACAAGCGGTTCGCGCTTCGTCAGTTGACTTCGATCAGATTGCTGAGCGTCTGGTCGTCGAGCACGTCGAGCGCCGCGTGAGTCGCGAGCTGCTTGCTGTAAAAGGTCGAAGTCCTGCCGGTCAGAACGACTCGGTCGCTGCCGACTTCGACATGCAGCCCGTGGATCATGCCGCCCGTTCGCAACCGGACGAACTGTTCGATCCGCTCCACGAACCGGTCGGCCGCAGTGTCTGGTGCCGTGCGATCCGTCGTCGGCGTCGCCTCGCGCATCGTGTCGACCTCCTTGAGCCTGGGCGGTGTCTCCGGCGTTTCCGACGCCGAAATCCTGACCGCCGAGCGGCCACCACCGTACCGTGACGCATCGACATCGTCAAATGCAATCCGGCGAATCTCGGGCACGAATCGTAAGTCGCGGCACAGGCGAGCAAGATGTGGTCGAACAAACCGCGTCGGTCCGCTGGGATCGTTCGATTGTGGGCGTATAATCCGGCGGAACCGCATCACTTTTCAGGATCAACGGGATGGAAACCGAAGCTTCGTCGTTGCTCGAATCGTTTCTGACGGCACCCGGCCCTTCGGGTTACGAGCGGCCCATCCAGGATGTCGTGCGCAAGCACGCGGCGTCGTTTTCCGAAACGAGAACCGACTGGCACGGCAACGTCATCTGTGCGGTCAACCCGAAAGGCACGCCGCGCGTGTTGCTCGCCGGGCACTGCGATCAGATCGGCCTGATCGTCAAGCACATCGACGACAAGGGGTTCCTGCGCGTCTCGACGGTCGGCGGCTGGGACGTGCAGCAGCTCATCGGTCAGGCGATGCAGGTCTGGACGGCCGGCGGCCCGGTGCCGGGCGTCATCGCCCGCAAGGCGATCCACCTGCTCAGCGATGAAGAGCGCAACAAGGTGCCGAAGGTCAAGGATCTGTTCGTCGACATCGGCGCGAGGAACCGCGCCGAGGCGGCGGAAGTCGTTCAGATCGGAGACCCCGTCACGCTGAAGCTCGGCATGCGAAAGATGCGCGGCGATCTCGTCTCCGGTCCCGCGATGGACGATCGCGTCGGACTGTGGGTTGTGCTCGAAGCCGCCAGGAGGGCCGCAGCGAAAACACCGAAGGCGGCCGTGTTCGCCGTCTCGACCGTGCAGGAAGAAATCGGCCTGCGCGGAGCGAAGACGAGCGCTTACGCGATCGATCCGCAGGTCGCGATCGCCGTCGACGTGACCCACGCGACCGACACCCCCGACAGCGACCAGAACGAGCACGGCCGGATCGAACTCGGCGGCGGACCGGTCGTGTTCCGCGGCCCCAACGTCAACCCGGTCCTGTTTGAACGGCTGATCGCGCTGGCGAAGGCGAACGACATTCCCGTTCAGATTTCGGCCCTGGCGGCCGGCGCCAGCAACGACGGCAATGCGCTGCAACTCAATCGCAGCGGCCCGGCGACCGGAATCGTCGGCATTCCGAACCGCTATATGCACAGCCCCGTCGAAATCTGCTCGCTGAAGGATCTCGACCACGCCGCGAATCTGCTGGCGGCGTTGTGCGGCGATTTACACGACGACGCCGATTTCACGCCGTGACGGGCGGGGACGAGAGAAGCAATTCAGAGCCGCAACCGTCAGGGAGCGTTTGTCGGCGAGTTCTCGTCGTAACACGCTCCCTGACGGTCGCGGCTCTGATTGCGCAACCAGTCGGTCTCCGTCAGGCGATCGACTGCTTCGCCATCCAGTCGTCGAAGCGTTGCGTCATCTGCTCGGGAGGGACGTCTTCCTTGTGAGTCGAGATCGTCCATTGATGGCCGAACGGGTCGGTCACGGTGCCCGAGCGGTCGCCGTAGAACTGGTCGGCGACCGGTTTCTTCACCGTCGCCCCGGCGGCAACCGCCCGGTCGAAGACGGCGTCGCAGTTCTCGACGTAGATGCAGAGGCCGACAGGCGTCCCGCCGAGTGACGCGGGACTGTGGGCATCCCATGCCGGTGATTCTTCGCCGATCATCACCGGCGAGTCGCCGATCTTGAACTCGGCGTGCATGATGCTGCCGTCCGGGCCGGGCATCCGCATCAGCTCGGTCGCCCCGAGCGCCGTCTTGTAGAACTCGAGCGCACTCGCGGCGTCCTTGCAAATCAGGTACGGCGTGACCGAATGGTAACCCTCGGGTTTCGCTTGCACCGCCATCGGAAACTCCAGCCAGAGACAAAAGATGTAACCCGCGAGGGCAACTTATACGGCGCGCCCGTCGCCGGGAACAGGGGGGGATTACCGATGTTGGCGGTTGACGCAGAAAGAACAGCGGCAGGTCAGGCTGTGCCTGACGGCACGGTCCATCGAGGAACCGTGTCGAACGACGTTTGCGTCAGGCGGGAGCCTGACCTACTGGACTATTTACCGGTGCGCGAACTGACGCCGACGACGTTCCCTTCTTCAAAAGTGATCTGCGTCTCGCCAAGCAGTCCGTGGCGATAATACCAGTAGTATTCGGCGGCTTGAGGGTCGTCGTCGCGGATGTCGCGAATCCAGGCCGGCTCACCGAGCTGCGTCTGCATCTGCTTTTCGGAACATCCGAGGAGATCCTCTTCGTCCGGGGGGGAAGCCGCCGACGCAAAGGATTAACAGCCAGCCGATCGACAAGACGACCGCAACCCGAATCAGGCGTGGCACCACGTTGGACATGTTCCCGAATGCCTGTTTCGACTCTCGCAGAAACTGACCGTGCCTGACGGCATTTGCCGATTGGCGTACCCGTTGAAGTGATTTTCGCCAGGAGGAGCCTGACCTACTCGTCGGTGATCGTCACCTTCAGCTCGCCGCTGTTGCCATCCGCGCGGGTCAAGGCCCCGTCGGTCAGGCGACGTGCTGTTGCCGGCGTGAGAGATCGGCGACGTGCTGCCGCAGCGCCTCAAGCAGTTGCCCGTCTTCCATGTCCCAAATCGCCTCGACTGTCGGGGCGACTGCCAGGTAGGAGAGATTGGCGACCAACTGGCCGAACCGGACCTCCGGAGCCAGTTCGCTCACTTCGGCAAGCAGGTTCAGGATTTCTTGCCGCTGGGGAGAGATCATGGCAAAAGGTTTCCAATCGTCGGCAGGTGGCCTAACGCAGCTCGCGACCGGCCGATGATCTCGACACGGAGCTGAATCCCGGGCGACAGTTTCGCGACACGGGTCGCCCGGGTCACCCCATTATAGATGAGCAACGCACCGTCCGTCCCCTCGAAAACCCAGGGCGGCGGCATTCCGGCGGTGGAGCGGCCGAACCGGGCGATCTGGCGCTGCAGCTTGGCAGGATCTGCACCGAAGGGGCGCGACGGCGGCACGCGCAACTCACGAGGATCAACATCACGAAAGTTGCGCGACATGACCGGAAGCGTACTCAAGCCACGACACCGGTGCCACTGCTATTCCCTAACGGCGGTGGGCCGAGGCTCACCCGACGTCAGTCGGTGATGTTCACCTTCAATTCGTCGCTGTTGCCGCGGAGTTCCGGGGCGTACATCGCATATCCCTTGGCGGGCAGAGCGCTGAACGAGCCGGGAATCTCGGCGCGCAGGCGGTATTTCACGCTGTGGGTACCTCGCGGCAGGCGTTCGACGAAGAAGGCGACCTTCTCGTCTCGCAGTTCCATATAGGCTCCCAGGCTGTTGCCCGTGTAGCCGCTCTGGACCTCGACCGGCTCGAAGCCGGCGGCCTTCATGTCCTCGAACGCAAGGTACTCGTAGTC
This sequence comes from Planctomycetaceae bacterium, assembly GCA_049790855.1. Lineage (GTDB taxonomy): Bacteria > Planctomycetota > Planctomycetia > Planctomycetales > Planctomycetaceae > JACCRE01. The sequence continues at coordinate 31,361 of JBAQZJ010000123.1, forward strand.
GTTTTTGCTTTCGATGATCAGTTCGACTTCGACGAGGTCGCCGCTGGCGAGTGTGTCGCCGCTATTCAACTCTGTCCGGTCGTAGACTTCGACCGCGCCGGCGACGCTCTGGCCGCGTGAGCCGCGGCGGTTCGCGGTCGCGTCGTCCTTGCGGGTCAGTTTGTAGACCTTGCGATCGACCTTCACTTCGAGGCCGGCGGACTTGATGAAGTCCTCCTGCGTGAAGACGGTCACATAGGCGTTCCAGTAGAGCGGGCCCTCGCCTTTCTTGCGGAGAGTGACGGTGTGCTCGCCGGCTTCGACGGCATCGCCGACGATCGTCACGGTGTTGTCGATCGAGAACAGGTTCTCGGCGGTGATCGTCACTTCGTGCTGCTTTTCGCCGTCGTAGAGCACCGCGACAGTCATGTTCGGCTGCGCCTCGCCCGAGGCGGCGAGATACGCCGCCATCGCTTCGATCGCAATTGCCGTGTCGCGAGTGCTGTTCCAGTAGGTCGCGTTCCTGCGATTGTTGAGCAGGTACTTGACGAGCTTCGGCGCACGTTCGCCCTTCGGATCGGTCTTCGACAGCAGCTTGAGGTAATAGGCGTTCGCCTCGACCTCGCTGCCGTACCAGAACCACCAGTAGCCTTCGTTCGGCAGACGGAGATACGCGGTGCCGTTCTCGTCATCCTCGACGACGAACTGCGACAGATTCCGCACGACCATATCGAGCCGGTCCGTCGCCCCCGTTTTCTCCAGCGCCAGCCCATACATCGCGAGGGCATAGAGCGATAGGTTCTGCCGGTCGCGGTAGAGGAACGATTCCATCTCGGCGTTCGCCGTACCCGACTCCGTCAGCACGAGATGCACGAAGGCGTCGAGGTTGCCGGCGTGCATCTTGTACGGCTCGGTCTTGTTTGGCGAGTTTTTGATCTTGGCAATCTCGCGCTGCTGGTAGCCCTTGAGCCATTCGACGCCGCGTTCGATGACGCCGTCGGGGACTTTCAAGCCGGCTGCCTTGCCGGTCATCAGTCCATGGACGACGAGGGCCGTCATGTGGCCGCTCGACGACTGCCCGCCGGGGAACCAGCCCCAGCCGCCGTCGGGCGACTGCGTTTCGAGGAGCCGGGCGAGGCCCTCGTCGGCCATCTTGGCGACTTCGGCTTCGTCGAAGACAGGGTTTTTGTCGTGGACTCGGGGGGCTGACGCCCCCCGCTCGCCAGGGGCGCCGATCTCCTGGGGGTTGAGGTTGGTGCGCTTGTCGCGGATCTCGGCGAGCGTCACGCCCATCTGCTTGAGGACATTCTGCGTGATGACCGTCGGCACGAAGCGGTTGAGCGACTGCTCGGTGCAGCCGTAGGGATAGTCGGCGAGATACGGCAGGGCATCGACCATCGCCGCGGCGAGCGACGGGCTGAAGCGGACTTCGATCAGGCTGTCGTTGATGCGGCGCTGCTCGGGAATGGTGAAAGCGACGGTCGATTCCGACTCGTCGGGTCGGACGGTGCCGGTGTACGACTCGGTTCGCAGGATGCCGTGAACGTTGACGGGGAACGTCTGCCGCATCGCGTCCGACTCTTCGTCGGTCAAGGCCTTCATCGTGACGATCGCCTCGCCGGGGTTGGCGGCTTTGACCCGCCAGTCGACGCGAACTTCGCCTCCTGCTGGAACCGTGACGGTACGAACCGGCTCGTCGAGGAACGCGAGCGTTTCGCCTTCAAGTTCCAGGCTGACCTGCGCCTGTTTATCGCTTTCAAGGTAGTTGTGAACGTTCGCCGAAAGCACGACTTCGTCGGTCTCGGTGAAGAACCGCGGGGCCTGCATGCGGACGAGCAGGTTCTTGCGAGTGACGACCTCGGCCGTCGCTTCGCCGACCTTCGTGCCTTCACCCATTGCCCAGGCACGGATTTTCCATGCTGTCAGGTTCTCGGGCATCGTCAGATTGAGTTCGACAATGCCGTTCTCGTCGGCAACGCGGCCGGGTTCCCACAAAGCGGTGTCGGCGAAGTCGCTGCGGATCGTCGCTTCGACGAGCGGCGTGGCACCTTCCGGTTCGCCGGACTTGTCGAAGGAACCGGAGCGATGGGGGATGGCCAGGTCGTACGCGGCCCCCATCGGCGCCGCGGCTGGTTCGGCCATCGCACCGCCGCCCATACCGCCGCCCATCCCGCTCTTGACGGCACCTTCGGCCGCGGCGTCCTCGGCAAATTCGTCGACGAGATGTCCGAAGGCCCCGATGCTCTGCATCTGGGCTTCGTTCCACTTTGCCAGATGACTGAAAACGCGGCCGAGATTGTCGAGCGTCTGCGGGTAATATTCGCGGCGCCATTTCCAGAAGAACTCGCGAATTTCGGGCACATTCGAGCCGCCAGAGATGTACTCGACGCTGCGGTCGTACATCGTCAAGGCGACCTCGCCCGTCACCGGTTTGCCGTCTTCGCCGGTGAGTTTCACTTTCACGCCGGCGTCTTCGCCGGGTTTGTACTCCGTCTTCGAGGGCAGCACTTCGACGTTAACGATGCGCTCTTCCGGTGGAACGAACAGTTCGCGAACGACGGTATGCACCTCGCCGTCGGAGATCGTCAGCGCTTCGACGAACATGTTCGGCATGTCTCGCTGTTCGATCGGAATCTCGACGATTTCGGCCTTGCCGGAAAGCTTGAGAATCTGCGGCCGGGGCGTGCTGCCGTTCTCGGGACGAACGAACAGCAGCACCGTCGCGTCGGAGCGTTCGGCGGCGACGAGCAGTTTCGCCGTCTCGCCGGGTCGGTACTCGCGACGGTCGGCGGTCAGTTCGAGAGCGTTGTAGCGGTAGTCGGATTCAGCGCGCTCCCGTTGGTCGCGGCTAAACGGCTTGTCGGGGAGCACGGTGACGAGATAACCGCCTTCGATGGCATGGCCGGCGGCGTCGGTGACGGTGCAGGCGATGCGGTACTGGCCGGCGTCCGCAGCTTGGAACGTCTGCTCGATTTCGCCGTCGTCACCGGCTTCGAGTTTCCAGCTTTCGATGGCTTTCTCGGTCGGCTTGCCCTGCTCATCGTAGGTCACGCGGTAGAGTGTGACGTTCGCCTCGCCCTGCACCGGCTTCTCGGCAATCGTCTGCGCCTTGAACGTCGCGGTGACGGCGTCGCCGGCCAGGTAAAATCCGCGATCGACCCACGCGGTCACCTGGAACGGCTCGCGGGGGGCGAACACGCTGCCAGTGCCGGTGATCGTCCGGCGGGAGGCGTCGGTGACTTCCGCCGTGATCTCATAGCGGTGATCGCTGTCGCCGAACAGTTCTTTCGCGATCGCCGTGTCGATTTTCACTTTGACGGTGCCGTCGTCGCCGATCGGCACGGTCACCTCGGCGACGACTTCGGGCGGTTCGGACGGTCCGTGGTACCACGGCGGCAGCGGCGGAAAGCAGCCCCAGCGCACGAAGCCGGGATACCACTCGCGTGCCGGGGCGAACCACCAGTAGCCGCGACCGTAGAACCAGTCCCAGCGACCGACGGGATACCACCGCGCCTCGTGCTTCGCCCGCGTGACTTTGTAATGCACCTGCGCATTCGTGACGGGCGAGCCGAAGTAGTACTTCGCGGTGATCGTCGCGGCGATCGGCTCGCCGAGCATCACCGGCTCGGTCGGAGCGTCGACGGTGACTTCATACTCGGGCTTCTTGTACTCCTCGACGCGGAACGTGCCGCCGCCGCTGTAATAAGCGTCGCCGCTCTTGATGCGAACCGAATACGTGCCGAGGGTCGCGCCTAGCGGCAAGTCATAGCTGCCTTCGACACCGCCGTTTTCGTCGGAGACGACCTTCTGATTGAAAATCGTCTCGCCGCGAGGATTGACGATTTCGACGGTCAGCGGCTTGGAGGCGAACATCTCGGCGCCCCAGTCGCGTGCAAAGTCCGCCTGTCGCACCCAGACCTTGTATTTCACCGACTGATCCGGCCGGTAGACGGGGCGATCGGTAATCAGGTAGGCCTTGATCAGGCGGTAATCCTCATCCTCGCGATCGTCGTACCAGACGCTGTCGAAACCCAGATGGGCGAACCGACCGTCTTTTGTGTTCGCGACGACGAGCCACTGGTACTTCTCGTCGAGCGCTCGCTGCGACGGCGTCACCAGCCCATTCGTGTCGGTCGTCTCGCCGAATCGACTCGTGGTGATGAATCGACGACCGGCGTCGGCGCGTTCCAGATCCCAGCCGAAGAACTCGACGACGGCGTTCGAGACCGGAGCACCGGTCGCCGCATCGGCCACGAAATAGAGATACTCGTCGCCGACCGGTTTGCGGACGATCGCCGTGTCGGTCAGCCAGACGAGGACGCGGCTTTCGTTGCCGTCGACCATTTTCGCCGTGAGCAGATAGACGCCTGCCTTCTTCAGCGGCGTTTCGAGGCTGACACGGGCGTCGAAGTGATCTTTCGGCGGATCGAGCGTCTCCTGCCAGGTGGCGACCGTCTCGCCGAGATACTTCGTTTCGTTTTCCCGGACGAGGCGATGCCCGATATCTTCGATCTCGATTTTCTCGCGGTCGATCGTCGGCTGGTTCCGCCTCGCCTGCAAGTAGGCCTGCGCGTCGGCAATCAACTGCTCGAACTTCACCTGCTTCGCGGTGAAATCGACGCGCTTGCCGTTGCGAAATCGCAGTGTGACCGACGCCGGCTTGCCAGCGACCTGCGTCCGCACGTTCTCGAACTCGATCCAGTTGCCGGTGATCTGCTGAAGCCGATTCCGCCTCTGATCTTCCTCGCCGGGGCCGAAGCGTTCGATCGCTTCCTTCCAGCGCTCGGCGGCCTTCGGAAACTGCCGGCGATCTTCGTAGATCGACGCGAGCCGTTCGAGGGCGTAGCGGGCGTCCTGGCCGTCGCCTTTTGCAACGTTCTGATAGATGCGGAGGAAATTGAACTCTTCGGGCAGCGTGAAGCGTTTTACGCCCGTCGCGAGCTTCGCGATCGTCTCGTCATCCGACAGGGTGTGGACCGCGTACGGGCCGGCATCGCCCGGCTTTCCGTCGCCGGACTCGATGAGTCGCGACCAGCCCGACCACGACTGCAGCGTCGTTACGCCGAACTGAGAGCGCAGGAAATCGGCGACCCAGTTGTCGCGGGCTTGTTTCGGATCGAGCCGCTTCGCTTCCGCCAGCGCCCACCGCCAGCGTTCGCCGTCGCTGGACGCGGTTTCATACGACTCGGGGACAGTGTAGAAGATAGGCTCGCCGTTCTCGGCGACTGGGGCGCCGCCGTCGGAAAAACCCCGGCCGCCGAACCGGCGACCGTAATAGCCTCGGATCGGTTGAAAGTCGGGCAGCGTCGCCAGGTCGGTCGTTTCGGCAAGCCGCCATGCGTCGCCTTCGATCCGATCGAGAGCCAGCGCTTCCGCAAACTCGATGTGAAGCGAAGCGGTCTCCTCGCGGTCGTCGGCGACCGGAAAGTTCCGGATCGCCTGCTCAAACAGTTGCAGCGACCGCACACGGTCCCGCTCGACGCTGCTGACGCGCTCTCCTCCACCGCGTTGATTACCGCGTGTGAACTCACCGGCGATCAGCGTTCCTTCGTGGAAGGCGTTCTGATACGCACGACCGGCGACACGCAGGACGAACGGATTTTCCGAATGAGCGGCGACGACCTCTTCGACGAAGGCGTCTCGTTGTTCGTCCAGCCCGCGAAGGCAACCAAGACCCTTCGACAGTGCATCGGCCGGAACACGTCCCTCGCCGTCGCTCAGTGCCAGTTCTCGAAACAGCACGAACGCCGCTTTGACGTTGCCGTCGCCGCTGAGTTTCTCGGCGGCACGCCGTTTCGCAGCGGGATCCTGCGGTGAGTCGGGGGCCGCGGCCGTCACGAAGACTCCCAGCAAGGCCGCCGCGAGCGCCAGCGAGCCTGCGAAACCGAGCTTGAGCATGCGTCACCCGTGCTGCGTCGTGCCGTTCCTGCGACGTGCGTCATCGTACTCCGAGGCGCAACAAGAAACACCGGTTCGTCGTTAGACGGGACCGGTGTTTGAAAAGTTCCCGAGATCAGAGCCGCGACCGTC
>JBAQZJ010000124.1:0-5783 GCA_049790855.1 Planctomycetaceae bacterium
GACGGTCGCGGCTCTGAACTTTGTCACCTTTCGTCAAGCGAAAGACGACACGGAATGACTTTTCCATGACGCGCTGCGTTGTTTCGATCGCCACGGCGATCACGTTTGCGATTCCCGCCGTCGCACAGCTTCCCGAAACCCGACTCGGCGTCGTCTTCCCACCGGGCGGGCGAATCGGAACGACGTTCGAGGTTCGCATCTCCGGCGAGCAGGATCTCGAGTACGAATTCGCGCCCCGATTGGTGTTCAGCCACCCCGGCATTTCAGCCGAGCCGATCGTTGACGCCGAATCGGGGCACTGGCAGAACAATGCGTTCCGCGTCACCGCCGCGGCCGATGTGCCGCCGGGGCGGTACGACGTCTCGCTGCTGGGCTACTACGGTGCGAGCAGTCCTCGTTCGTTGCTGATCGATCGTACGGATTCGCTTTCAGAATCGATCGACTCAGCCGCGAACATGCCGATGATGCTGACCGCGAATACTCCGTATTACGGACGCATCGGGACGACCGCCGACGTCGATGCGTTCACGTTTTCCGGCACGGCAGGTGCGACGATCGTCGTTCGCTGCGATGCCGCCGCGCTCGATTCACCCTTACAGCCGATCGTCGAAATCGTCGATCCGGCCGGCCATCGGATGGAGAACGCCGGCGGAGCGTTCGGCGGCGACGCCCTCTTGCCGATCGTGCTGCCGACGACGGGGGAATACCACGTCCATCTGATCGATGCCGCCTACCGCGGCGGCAGCGACTACCTGTATCGAATCGAAGTGTTGACTCGCCCGGTCGTCGTCTCCGTCTGGCCGCCGTTCGGTCAGGCAGGAACCGAAATGGACGTCGAACTGCACGGTTACAACCTGCCGGAAGGAGAACCCGTCGAGTCGGGCCGACCGCTGGTCCGGCGCAAAATCGGCATCGCCTTTCCCGCAGACGGCGAGTCCGCTCCGGGCCGGGTGTTGCAGTGGTCGTATCAAGCCGGCAGCGATGGATTCGCTGATGCGTTTCGCGACGGTGACGTCGTCGCCGATGCGGTCCCCGTTTATCTCAGCCCCCACCCGCCGGAGTTTGAGCGCGAGAACGACGGCCCGATCGGGCAGGAAGTCACCGTGCCAATGGAGATTGCGGGGCGGTTCGAGAAGCCGTTGGACGTGGATCACTACGTGCTTGGCGTGAAGACGGGGGAAGTTGTCTACGTCGAAGCGTTCGCGAAACGATACGGCTCGCCGGCCGATCCGGTGTTGAAGATCGATCAGATCGCCGGCCCCGACGACCAACCGAAAGAACGCCGCATCGTTGCGGCAGACGACATGGCGAGCAACATCGCCCCCGGCGTGTTCGACACGGCGAGTGACGATCCGGCGTTGCGATTCGAGGTGCCGGAAGACGGACGCTACCGAATCACCGTCCGCGATCGATATTCGTCGTCGCGCGGCGACGCTTCGCTGTGCTATCGGCTCTCGCTGCGACGGCCGAAACCCGATTTTCGGCTGTTCGTCGTTCCTCACTCGCGCGATGTCGCCAAGAAAACCATTGCGCCCGCCGGGGTGAATCTTCGCAAAGGCGAGAACGTCGCGGTGCCGGTGTATGTGCTGCGTCGTGACGGATTTTCAGGGCCGGTTCGCGTGACGACAGACGCGTTGCCGGAGGGGCTTTCGACACTCGGTGCGACGATTGGTGAGGGACGGACTTCAACGACGCTCGTGCTGACCGCGTCTGCCGCGGCGACGACGTGGCAGGGGCCGGTGACGTTCATCGGCGAAGCCGTGCTGCCGGGCGCTGACGATCAGCCGGCGGGACAGGCGCGTCGCGTTGCGCGCATTGGAACAATCGTTCGTGGCGGCGCGAACCAGTCGACCGAGTCGCGTCTCGCGGGTCCGCTCGTCATCGCGATCCTCGAAGAATCGCTGCCGTTTCGCATCGATGGTTCGGGTGGCGTCGAGCGAGTCGGGCAAGGAAGTCAGGTACTCCTTCCATTGGATGTGATCCGCAGGGCCGACTACACTGAGACGATCACCGTCACTCCGGAAGGGCTGCCGGGAGATGCAAAGGTGGCGGTCGACGTCAAGCCGTTCGCGCCCGATGAAACGCAGCAGTTTGTCCGGCTGGTCGTCGATCCACAGGCACCGGCCCGTTCTTACTCGATCGTCTTGAACGGCACGGCGAAGGTCGATTACGCCAAGTTCCCTTATCGCCTGGCACGTGCAAAGGCGAGCCAGGAGCGTGCGGTGCAAGCGCTCGACCAGTCGAATGCCGCGGTTCAACAGGCGGTCGCTTCACGCGACGCGGCGGTCGCCTCGCTGAAAGCTGCCGAGACGACGCTGCAAGCTGCTGCCGGCACGGACAAGCCGACCGCAACCGCGGCTGTCGAAGCCGCTCGGACGACGCTTATCAAATCGGAAGCCGCCGTCAAAAATGTCGAGAAGGCGCACGTCCAGGCCGATGCCGCAAAAAAGGCGTCCGACGCCGCTGTTGCCGCGGCTGAGAAAGCAGCGTCGCCTCAGAAGATCGACGTGACTTCACCTGCGCCACCGGTCGCGCTCACAGTCGTACCGGCACCGGCAGTCTTATCCGTCGCCGCCGGAAACAACGGACAGTTGAAGCGTGGCGACTCCGTCGAAATCACCGTGTCGGTGACACGTCAGAACGGTTTCGCAGGGCCGGTCCAGCTTTCTCTCGCAACGCCTCCGAACGTTCGCGGACTTGCAGCCGAACCGGTGACGATCGATGCGGCCGCGGACGAGGCGATCCTCCGCGTCACGGCAAACGGCGATGCCGCCGAAGGCGATGCTCCGTTCTTGGCGGTGCGTGCCGAAGCCGACCACAACGGCGTTGTTCGTATCGACGTTCCGCTGACATTGAAGATCATTCCCTGAACACGTTCTCGTACCCCATTGCAATCGGCGTCATGAATTCGATCCGACATGTGCTGCCGTCGTTCCTCATTACAGTCACCGCCGTCGCGGCGAGCGCGGACGATCTTCCGCAGCCGATCGAACCCGAGGCGGTGACGCTCGGCCGGCCAGTCGATTACGCTCAGGACATCGCACCGGTTCTCGAAGCGAACTGTGTCGCCTGTCACAACATCGCAATCGACGAAGGCGATTTATCGCTGGAAGACGTGCCCGCGATGTTGAAGGGCGGCGGCCGTGGTCCGGCGATCGTTCCGGCCAAACCCGACGAGAGCCTGCTGCTGGCTGCCGCGTCGCATCGTCGCGAGCCGCTCATGCCGCCGCCCGAGAACGACGTCGAGGCGAAGCCGCTGACGCCGCGCGAACTCGGCCTGATCCGTCAATGGATTCTCGAAGGTGCCGGCAAGGGGCAGGCGCCTGCCGGAACGGTGATCGCCTGGCGCTCGCTGCCGCCGCATCTCAAGTCGATCAGCAGCGTCGATCTCTCGCCGGAGAGCCGGTTCATCGCGGCTGCCCGCGGCAATCAGGTGGAACTCTACGATCTTCCGCTCGCAGTCTCGGCCGGGCGGTTGATCGACCCCGGCTTGTCGTCGCTGGGTGAAGCGGGGACGCCCCTATACCCGCATGGCGCAGCAGACCGCGATCTCGTTCATGCGGTCGCATTCAGTCCGGACGGCACTATGCTGGCGACCGCCGGCTATCGGGCCGTCAAGCTGTGGCGTCGCACAGGTCTTGGCGACGGCCGGCCGTACGATCTCGCGGGGGCGACGGCGATCGAACTCTCGAACGATGGCGCGGCGCTGGCGGTCGCACTCGGTTCCGAAGTCCGATTGTTCGCCGTCAGCGACGAGAAAGAACTCGCCCGCTGGACGGCGCCCTCCAGAATCGTTGCCCTGGCCGTGTCGGACGATCGTACGACGGTTGCAGCCGCAAGCGAGGACGAGACGCTGCATCTCTGGCGAGCCGCCGGCGGAGAACCGATCCCCGCACGGAAAGCGCCCGCGGCGATCACCAGCCTTGCCTGGAGCGGCGAGCGAATCATCACCGGGCATGAAGACGGAATCGCCCGCGTCTGGGGCGTCACGGGGGATCACCCCGAGAAGGAACTCAAGAGTCAAACTGGCGCGGTGCGGGTCGTCGCGGCGATTCCCGGTTCACCCGACCAGATCGTGACCGGCAATGGTGGAACGGTTCGCATCTGGGATCTGGCGAAGGGCACAGAGATTCGATCGACCGTCCCTGGTGATACGGTGACCGATCTGGCTGTCAGCCCGGATGGAAAAGTCATCATCTCCACCGGCGATGACGGCACGATTCAATTCTGGAAGACGGCGGACGGGGCAAAGCTGGCCGAAGCGAAGGTCGGCGTCGCACAGGCTCGCGCGTCGGCGTCCGCGACGCAGACTCACGACTGGCGCAAACAACTGGCCGCGGTCGGCGACTCGCGATTGAAGTCTGCCGAAGCCGCGCTGAAAGATCGTGAAGAGATTCACAAGAAGGCGATCGAAATGCGGGACGCGGCCGCCAAGGCGCTCGAAGCCGCGAGAACCGCCGACCAGGAAGCCGCGGCGGCAGCGAAAACCGCTGCGGAGCAAGCGGCGGCCAAAGCGGACGACGCCGCGCTGAAAATGCAGTCGGAAGCTGCAGCGAAAAAGGCCGCCGAGGCGAACGGAAACCTGCTCAAGGCCGAGGACGCGCTGCGGTCGGCCGAGCGTGCGATCGGGCTGGCGGAGAACGCCGTCGCGACATTCCGCGATCGAATGGAAAGTCGCCGACGGGAGAAACAGACCGCCGACGAGTCGGTCACAATCGCCGAGAAGGCCTTGACGGCCGCGAAAACCGCCGCTGAGCAGACTCTCGCGGCGACGTCCGTCGTCTTCACGAACAACGGCGATCGAATCATCGTCAGCGACAGCGGGAATTCGATTCAGACGTTCTCTCCGGCCGGTGTGCCGCTCGACGCCATGAGCGGGATTTCCGCATCCTCACTCGCGGCGACGGTTGATGGATCAGCCATCGGGCTTCTCGCCGACGGCACGATCCGGCGCATCGACGTAGGCGGCCGCTGGGATTACGCCGGCGTGCTCGGGACGCCGCAGGATGCGCCGCTCGATCTCACCCGCTCCGCCCTCGCAGACCGCGTGCTGGCATTGGCGTTTTCGCCCGACGGTCGGCTACTGGCGACGGGGGGCGGCGAGCCGTCGCGAAACGGCGAATTGATGCTTTGGGACGTCGAAACTCGCACGCTCGTCCGCACTTTTGCCGATGCGCACAGCGATACGGTGCAGTCGGTGGCGATCTCGCGCGACGGCCGGGTTCTGGCGAGCGCCGCAGCCGATAAGTTCGCCAAGACCTTCGATATCGCATCGGGATCGCTGTTCCGCACCTTTGAAGGACACACCGATCATGTGCTCGGCGTGGCACTCAAGGCCGACAATACGGCGATCGCGACCGCAGCGGCCGATCTGAGCGTCAAGGTTTGGGATTCCGAAACGGGCGAGCAACAGCAAACGATTTCAGGCTACGGCAAGCAGGTGACGGCCATCCGATTCGTCGGTTTGAAGAGCGAGGTTGTCTCGGCGAGCGGCGATAAAACGGTGCGGTTGCATGGATCGGCAGACGGGAAACAGGTGCGTGCATTCGCCGGGGCGACCGACTACGTTCATTCCGTCGCCGTCAGCGATGACGGTGCGACGATCGTTGCCGGTGGCGATGACGGGGTGCTGTTTGTCTGGGACGGCAAAACCGGCAAGCTCCTTCATCGTTTCGAACCGCCACAATCTGCCGACACGGCGACGGCAGCGAAGTGAGCCGAAGCACGTTAAGAAGCCACACAGAGCCGCGACCGTCAGGAAGCGCTCCTCGACGGCCCCACGT
>JBAQZJ010000125.1:0-20769 GCA_049790855.1 Planctomycetaceae bacterium
GTCTCCGGCCGAAATCCCGGCGTCGCGGCGGATCAGGGTTTCCAGAGAGCCTCTCAGCCGCAGAAAGTCGTCGCGCCAGCGGTACTGGTCGAGCAGGCCGGTCGTGTCACGACCAAGAGCGACATACGCGGCATAGATCGCTTCGATCGTCGCCAGTCCGGCGGCCGGGTCGTCGGTCAGCTTCGAGACGCGCGGGTACGCCGTCGTCCATGCTGCCGGCAATGAGCGAATGGGCAATTCGGCGAAGTCCGGCTCCATTTTCGCGGCCAATCGCCAAGTGCCGTCGAGCACGAGCAGGCCGCTGTCGGCGTCGTCGGCCGACAGTTCCGGTCCGCCCAATCCCAGCCGGACGTAGCCGTCGAGCACCTCCGATCTGCGCTTCGGCCATTTCCAGAATTCGAACCCGTCGCGCCCCCGCAGCGGCTCGACGCTGCATTTGCTGCGACGCTCTTTGGGGTGGACGACGATGATCGTCGGCGGAAAATGTGCGTCGTTGGACGACATGATACCGTGAGCAGGGGCGGCGAGTTCGCAGTCGAAAGCTGCGGAAAGAAGTCTCTCGCAAAGGCGCCAAGAACGCAAAGGTTCAGAATGCCTCACGCAGAGCCGCAGTGATGACAGACCGGAACGATCTCGCGCAAACGACGGCAGAACGGCCGGCGCCGCTCGATTCCTTCCCCGCCGAGACGTTGTCCGAGACGTTTCGAGAACGGAAGCTTCCCCGCGACCTGCTCGACGTTCTGCTGCAGATTCCGATGATCTTCGTCGGAATGGTCTACCAAGTCGTTGGCTCGGTGCTGTCGTTTGCGTGTCTCCGATTGCTCGGATTCTCAATGGAAGCGGCCGTGCTGCTCGCGCTCGTCATTGGACTCGCATTTCTCATCGACGTCGCACTGCTGTTGTCGCTGCCGGCATGTCGCAGCGTCACGCTCGATCGCGACGGCCTTCGTTTCCGGCGCTACTTCGGTCCCGAGAAGCGAGTCGCCTGGTCCGACCTGGTGCGTGTGACCGAAGTGTCGCGGTGGGAGGTGTTTTTTCGCGTCTGGATCTGGCCCGGCTTCCCGCCGCGCGGGTCGTACTGGTGCGGCTCGACCCTTCGACAGTTCCGAATCGAATGGCACGCAGGTCGGCCCGACAACGATCAGCCGGAAATCATGGATCGTGCCGTTACTGAAGGACGGCGGAAATCCAACAGCGTTCCCGGCGCCCGGTGCCCCTCTCCCTGGGGAGAGGGGTTAGGGGTGAGGGGTTGCCTTGCGCGCTGTATGCAGCTTGCCACCTTTTCATCGGGTCTGCGCCGAAGATCAGGCCCTCCACGTCAAGCGGCTCCCCTCACCCCCGGCCCCTCTCCCCAGCGGAGAGGGGAGACGATGTCCCCACTGCCCATCGCTTCGGAACCGCCAGAAATCGAATCGTCGCATCGGTACTACTTCGCGCCAAAGGACGTCGATGGTTTCGCCGAAGCGATTCGTCGTGTTCGGCCGTTAGCCGTCGGCCCTGGCCGACGCGAATCGTCGGGCAAGCCCGACGGCTAACGAGCTGGCAAAAACAGCCCTCGATTTGCGAAGTCGAAGCACGCGAAGGGTTGCGTTGCCGATCGTTTGTTCGCGAAACTCGCCTTGAAGCCGTTCGTCGGGTCCGCTATCACACCGCCCCTCTCTCCAATTTCCCTTGTCGACACCCCTATCACGCGGAGACGGAAGACCACTTCGTCTGGCAGCCCGGGGGCTGCTGGCGGCGTGGGGTCTGTTTCTGGCGGCGGGTTTTGCGGTCGCCGCGTCCCTTGAACCGGATTCCCGGGGCTATGGAACGCATCAGCGGCTGGGCCTGCCGCCATGCACGACCCGTGCGCTGCTGGGCGTCCCCTGCCCGAGCTGCGGAATGACGACCAGCTTTGCCAACTTCGTCCGGGGTCGGTTTCTCCAAGCCGCCCAGGCCAACGCCAGCGGCGTGCTGCTTGCGACGGTCTGTGCGGTCCAACTGCCCTGGATCGCCGTGAGCGTCGCACGAGGCCGCCTGTGGGGCGTCTGGCGACCCGACCTGTTGGCACTGGCCGTCGTCGTGCCGCTCGCACTGGTCTGTCTGGCCGAATGGGCCTTCCGGCTGATGCTCTCGCCCTGACCGTCTCGCGACGTTCGGGCACGAGGCCTCGGTCCCGCGGCGGGAGACGGTCATGGACGACCGGCGGCCATCCCCTGTGCCTGCGGAACACTCTCCGACCGCGGCGCTGCTCGTACCACTCAAACGCTGCGCCGCCTGCCTGGCGATCGCCTCGACGCTCTGGGCGTTGTCGGGCTGCTCGCTGTTCGTGATGGCCGGCAAGATGCTGTTCGGCGACCCCGAACGCACCGCCGCCTTTCACGACGTCACCGACGTCGACCTGACCGACGGCGAGAACAGCGTGCTGATCATCGCGACGACGCCGCAGTCGGCCAAGGCCGAGCTGCCTGGCGTCGACGTCACGATCGTCGAAGAGGTCAGCCGGCGACTCCGCGTGAAGGGCATCAAGGTCTATCCCTCGCAGAAGGTGCTGACATGGGTCGACAACCGCGGCGGCCAGTGGGGCACGGCCGACGAGATCGCCGCGAAGTTCGACCCCGACTATATCGTCGAGATCGACGTCGACCGCCTGACGCACCGCGAAGAGAACAGCCCCGATCTATTCCGCGGTCAGGCGATCGGCAACGTGCGGGCCTATAAGGTCGTCCCGTCGGGCGACACCCGCGTCGCCTCGCCCTCCTTCAGCCGCGAGTTCACCTGCACCTACCCCACGCACCATCCCAAGCAGGCGCATCAGATTTCGGAAGAGACGTTCCGACAGCAGTTCCTCGAACGCGTCTGCACCCACATCGCTCAACTGTTCTACGACCACCGGGCGAGCGAAACCGTCCACTGACGAAATTCGAAACAGATCAGAAATCGGAAACTCAAAACGGTTTCATCGGACCTCGTTTCGGTCCTTCGTGCTTCAAATATGTTTCGGATTTCGGCCTGACACAACTCCCCTCTCCTCTGGGGAGAGGGGCTGGGGGTGAGGGGAGCCGTTTGACTCGCGTCGCCCCTCACGGAAAACAACGCAGCCACCACGACAAAACAGCAACGGACGCCGAGGGCATCCCCTCACCCCTAACCCCTCTCCCCAGGGAGAGGGGGACCGGCGAAGCAACCCGTTTCGACACACTTTGATGTCTTGTCCGGACGCTCATAGATTTTTCCCGGCGAGGATGCCGACGAAGGACGTTCCATGTCTTCACGCCTGACCAGTCTTTGTCTCCTCGCCGCGCTGGCGTTCGTCTGCGGCTGCAACTACGTCGTCGGGCTGGGCTACCTGCTCGGCGGGCCGCCGTCGATCGAGCCGGAGTTCGACCGGGCGACGAACAAGTCGCTGACCGACGCCGACGTGCGGGTCGCAGTCGCCTGCTACGCCCCGGACGAGCTGAAGTGGGACAATGCCGAGGTCGACCGCGAGATCGCCGAGTTCGTCACGCACCGGCTGCATTCGCACAAGATCACGGTCTGCCGGCCCGAGCGGGTTCGCGCCTGGATCGACGAACATCCCGACTGGGACAAGCCCGAAGAGATCGGCGAAGGCGTCGACGTCACGCACGTGGTCTTCATCGACCTGTCGAAATACAGCCTCTACGAACAGGACGCCGCACACCTCTACCGCGGACGGGCCGAGGCGGTCATCAACGTCGTCGAGAAACAACCCGACGGCGGCTGGGACGAAATCTTCGTCAAAGACCTGATCAGCATCTATCCCCTCGCCATCCCCCGCCCCGCCTCGCAGGAATCCTTCGGCACCTTCAAACGCAAATACCTCGAACGCCTCAGCGAAGAAATCGGCCGGCTGTTTTACGAGTACTACAACGGGGATGATTTGCCGGATGTCACGTGAGGGGGAAGAGGTCAGGAGTCAGGAGGTCAGGAGTCAGAAAACAAGAAGACGGGGTTCGACATGGCGGACGGGCCGTCGAGGTCGTTTCGGGAGCTGACGGTATGGCAGAAGGCACATGCGCTTGTCTTGAATGTCTACAAGGCCAGCGCGGCGTTGCCGAACGAAGAACGGTATGGACTGACGTCGCAGATGCGCCGGGCCGCAGTCTCAGTGCCGGCGAACATTGCTGAGGGTTACCGGAAACTCGGCCGCGCCGACAAGATTCGTTACCTGAACATCGCCCAGGGTTCGCTCGAGGAGGTTCGATATTACCTGATCCTCACGAACGACTTCGGATACTTGACGACCGACGCTCTCGCAGAACAACTCGACGAGGTCGCGCGCCTGCTCGCCGGTTACATCTTCAGTCTCCGCCGCCCCCCTGACTCCTGACTCCTGACTCCTGACTCCTGACTCCTGACTCCTGACTCCTGACTCCTGACTCCTGACTCCTGACTCCTGACTCCTGACTCCTGACCTCCTCACAACAAGTGTCTCGCCTTCACTTCCAGATACTGGCTGATCAGCTTCGCTGACAGCGCCTCCGGTTGTGCGTCGATCGTCAGCACGCCTGATTGCGTGAGCTTTGCGAGTTGGTGCGACTGGGCGGCGTAGATCTCCGCCGCGGCGGCAACCTGGAAGGCTTCCAGATCGGTTTTGGGAACGCTCTCGATCCGCGAGACGAGCGGCACGTTCCGCAGGAACGCCGTCAGCACAAGATGCGGCGAGCGCATCTGGCGGGCATTGCCGACGATCTGGGCCAGATGCACTTCGTCGAGCGCGTGCGTACACAGAATGACGAGGCTCCGCTTGCGGAACCTTCGTCGCAACTCGCCCACGAGCAGTTCATAATCGCTGGCGACGTATTGCGGCATCAGGTCGTAAGTGCGGGCGACGAGCGTCCGCACGCCGCCGAGCGTCCGCAGCGGCGGAACGTAGCGTTCGACCTTGTTCGACACGGCGAGAATGCCGACGCTGTCGCCCTGTCGCAATGCGACGTAGGCCAGCAGGATCGCCGCGTTGAGCGCCCGGTCAAAGTGACTGATGCCGCCCTCGGCGTTGCACATGCCGCGACCGCAGTCGAGTACGATGATGACGTTCTGATTGCGCTCGACGACGTACTCGCGGCTGATGAGGTCGGTGTGCCGGGCCGTCGCCTTCCAGTCGATGCCGCGGTACTCGTCTTCGCGGCGGTACTCGCGAAGCCGGTCGAACTCGCTGCCGCGACCGCGGAGCTTCGACATCCGCACGCCGGCCTCGGCGAGCCGGTTCTGCCGGGCGAGCAGTTCCGTCCGCTGGACGCTGCGGATGTCGGGATAGATGCGGACCGCGCGCTCCTCGAAGAACTCGGCCGTCAATTCCCACAGCCCGAGCCGGCTTCGCGAACGCAGGAACAATGTGCCGAACCGACCGTCGCCGCGGCGATGCGGACGGACGTGATAGGTCAAAACTCGACGTCGGTTCGGGGACAGCGTCGTTTTCGCAGGCAGGTTCGGCGTGTCGCAGGGCGCGGGAGCCTCGTCGTGCAGTTCGACGGTCAGCGGCCGCTTGCCGCGATTGCGAAGTCGAACGTGAACCGGATTCTCGGCCCCGAGGCTCAGCACCTCGCCGACGTCGCGCTGCACGGCGACGTCGGCGGGTTTCGGCGAAAGCCACAAGTCACCGACGGCGACCATCAGCACCGCGACCGTCAACCCCGAACCGACATACGCCATCCACGGCAGCCACGGCACGCCGATGAACGGTAGGCCGGCGAGGGCAAGAAGGATCAGGAGGCGAAAGCGAGGGAGCATGACACAACGATCATCGGGTGGCTGGGGACGGGCCGCTTACAGCGATGGTTGCTCCAAAGGCGTTGATCGGCCCGCCCCCAGCGATGTGCAAGGCATCGGACCTATGCGGACGTTCTTTCACCGTTCGACTGGGGGCGACGCGATTACGTCGGTACCGTGGGCGATGTCGATGGCGCGTCGACCCCAGCCACCCGTCGTTGGTCGCGGCGAAGCGTGAAACATCGATCGTCTCACTCGGTCAGTTTCTCGCGGCCGAAGACGGCGAAGTCTTTGAACTCGGCCTTGAACGGCTCGGACGCCGAATTGATCGCCGCGACGCCGACCCGCACCTTGGCAGGCAACTCGACTTCCAGTGCGTCGAACGCCTTCCAACTCAGCCCGTCGGGGCTGATCGAGCCGAGGACCCGATCGCCCCGCCGCTCCAGGCGCAGGTGCAGCGGTGCGCTCGGGACGAGACGGCCCGTGCTTCCACCGGGTCCGCCTTTCTTGCGCACCTCGAAGTTCGCATAGGACTGCAACTCGCCGGTGCTCGGCCGGGTCAAGCCGGCGCGTTCTAGCCGGACGTACGTCTCCTCGTCGAGCCAGAGCAGCAGTCCCGCGCCGTTATAGGGTGTCCGTCCGGGAACCGTCGGGTCGCCCTCCGGCTTGACGATCCCCGTCACCTTCACCTCGGCGATGAAGTCCCCTTCGACGTCATGGAGGATACGGGGAGCGTTGACGACCCCCAGCTCCGCGGAGAGGTCGTGCGGCGTGCCGGGAACTTCGATCGTCACCCCCGCTTCCCCGAAGCGGACGGTGCAGTCCCCGTCCGGATCGACGACCTCGCCCCAGTCCTGCTGTTCTTCCTGTTGACCGACCGCCGGCAGTGGAACGGCGCACAGCAAGCTCGCGACGGACCACAGGCCGACGCAACCGACGAAGATGGTGCGGCTCATCTGTCCTCCCGGGGAACGGGTTTGGGTCGGGTCAGTTTTGAATGACGAGAGTCGAGGGTCGAATGATGAGGGGCTGGCGAATCATTCGACATTCGGGATTCGTCATTCGTCATTTCTTCGGCGCTTCCACCGCATCCAGCACCTCGCGAATCACGTCATCCGCCGTCACGCCCTCGATCTCGGCATCGGGATCGATCTCGGCATCCGGATGCAGCGTATCAGATCAGCGAAGATGAGTGCCGATCAGTGTTCCCCCCAAAGGAGTGGAGTTCGCGATCAGGTGAAACGCTAATCGTCACTAATCGTCGCTGATGTTCTTTGTACACGCCGGCCACAGCGTCCAGCATGGCTCCGCCTTTCACGTCTTCGGCGCCTCGACCGCATCCAGCACCTGCCGGATCATGTCATCCGACGTGACGCTTCTGACCGTCCGGACGCTTCGCGGTTTGAGCACTTCAAATCGGACAGGATGAATCGCTTCCATTCCAGATCATTCTTGCGGCCGAAATTGATCAGATAGCCGACCGGTTGGCGGGCGACACGCAAATAATTGAAAAGCTGCGATTCGTGGGCAGACGTCAGTTCGCTGACCGCCTTGAGTTCGGCGATGATGCCGTCGAAGACGAATAGATCAGGTTTGTAAAGTGTGTTGAGCCGTCGCTCCTTGTAGAAAACATTGAGATCGCTCTTGGAGCGGAAGGGAATTTCGCGCAGCTCCAATTCGATCTCCATCGCCTGCTGATAGATTTCCTCCGCCATGCCGAAGCCCAGTTCGTTGTACACTTCGAACGCCGCCCCCATCAGCTTGTAGCCTTCGTCTTTGAACACGGCGTCCTCCAGGGCGAAAGCGGTCGTCGCTGTGCCTGATGAGTGAATCCAGTCTGGCTGGTCAGTCACCCGTGCGATGCTTGGTGAGCTCGAATCGGTTCAGACAGATTAGCGATGATCAGTGCCGATTAGTGTTCCCTCGAACTTAAGCCATGCACAAAGAGAGGAACGCTGATCTTCGCTACAGCGGTTTCAAGAACACCCGCCGGTCTGACACGTCAAGAATGCCAGAAAAACAAGGATTTGAGGGCCGGGAAGCCCGTCAGACATTCTGAAAACCGCTGTAATCGGCACTAATTGTCTTCATGTTTGATGGATACCGGTCACAATCTCGGCCGTTGCATCAAGAGTCACCTTTTGGGCGCTTCGACCGAGTCCAGCACTTCCCGGATCACGTCACGCGCCGTCACATCTTCGATCGCGGTCCAGTCATGAGAAGCCGTTTTCAAGTCCGACTGGGGGCGACGCGGTCATGTCGGTCCTGCCGCCGACGTCAAGGTCGCGTCGATCCCAGCCACCCGTCGGACGCCCGGTCACAAGCCTCCCGTAAACTGCACGCCGATTAATGTTAGGACGGCATATGTGAACAAACCAGCTAATGCGAAAATGGGGGTGAGAATCAGTTTGTTGCCTGGCAGCCACCGGGTGAAAAGCACGCCGATGCCCGGACCAATGGCAGACAGCGCCGCATTACCGAAGATGATAATATCCTCATAAGGCGAAACTCCGACTGGGAGATTTGTCTCTGAATCCAAAACCGCCGCTGCCAGCATGACCGCTGATGCAATGCACGGTGAACCGAACATCAGCATTGCCGGAAGCCACTCTGGTCGTTCAAGGCTCACGACCTCTCCTTCGCGGCATCCTCTTGGACTTCGGTGACCGGTTCCGTTCATTTCTTCGGCGCCTCCACCGCATCCAACACCTCGCGAATCACGTCGTCCGCCGTCACGCCTTCGATCTCGGCGTCGGGGTGCAGTCGCAGCCGGTGCCTTAGCACCCACGGGGCGAGTTCCTTCACGTCGTCGGGCATCACGAAGTCGCGGCCGCGGGAGGCGGCGACGGCCCGCGAGGCGATCAGCAGGTTCACGCTCGCCCGCGGACTGGCGCCGACTTCGACGGCGTGCCAGCTTCGCGTTTTCTGAACGAGCGAGGCGATGTAGTCGATGATGCTCGGTTCGACGATCACGCTGCGAATCGCGTGCTGAATCACCAGCACCTGCTCGCCCGTCAGCACGGGTTGTAAGTCGAACGTCCCGAGGTCGCGGTTGTCCTTACCCTCGGCATACAGCCGCAGGATATCTTCCTCCTGCTCTTTCGTGGGGTAAGTCACCGGCAGTTTGAACATGAACCGGTCGAGCTGGGCTTCGGGCAGCGGGTAGGTTCCCTCCTGCTCGATGGGGTTCTGGGTCGCGATGGTGATGAACGGCCGATCGAGCGGGCGAGTGACACCGTCGACCGTCACCTGCCGCTCCTGCATCGCTTCGAGCAGTGCCGACTGCGTTTTGGCGGGGGCGCGGTTGATCTCGTCGGCGAGCAGCAGGTTCGTGAAGACCGGCCCCGGCGTGAAGCCGAACTCCCGCGTCTGCATGTTGAACACGCTGTGCCCAGTGACGTCGCTGGGCATCAGGTCGGGCGTGAACTGGATGCGTCGGAAGTCGCACGAGAGCACCCGGCCCAGCGTATTGACGAGCAGCGTCTTGCCGAGACCGGGCACGCCCTCGATGAGCACGTTGCCCTCGGCGAACAGGGCGATCAGCACGCCTTCGACGAGTTCGCGTTGGCCGACGACGGCTTTTGCGATTTCGGCCGTTGCCGCCGAGAACGTCTCTTCGATCTGCGATCCGTCCATCCGGCCTGCCCGCATGGGGTGATTCGGGGTTGATCCAGCGTCTCGCGCCGCTTCGCGACGCAGTGAGAAGGGACGCATTCTAGAGAGGCACCCGAAGCGTTGCGAACGAGTTCGGGGCGCCGATGCGTCACGAAACCGCGAGCGAACATCGTGCGCACTTGTGCCGCTCTGCGGGATCATCGTGATGACGGATGAATCGTTGGGCATGCGATCGCGCGGAGAGCCTCCTCACAACGCCTCGAAGTGCGTCGGAACCGGCAGCGTCGTCGGTCCCCCTCTCCTCTGGGAAGAGGGGTGAGGGCCTCTGGGGAGAGGGTTGAGGGGATGCCCTGCGGCTTCACCTGTGTTTTGCAACCGTCCGTAATCGTAAAACGTCAATCAACTTTCACAACGCGAGTCAAACGGCTCCCCCTCACCCCCGGCCCCTCTCCCCAGGGAGAGGGGAGACGACGCTCTCAAGCCCGAATTGATCCTCCGGAGGCGGAGGGCGATAATTCAGCGTTTCGCGTCTCGTCACGTTCTTCGATCGCAACCGGCATGTCTCATTGGTACGCCAAGGCCCGCGACACGCTCACCCAGCGCCGGCCTGGTGTGCAGGAACCGGAACCTTTTTCCCGCCCCTGCGTGTGCGGCGAGACGATCACCGGCGAGCGTCTGCCGCAGGCCCGCCAGGTCGCTTGCCCGAACTGCGGACGCGACTGGTTCATCCTGCCGCGCGATCCGTATCCCGATGCGAAACGGCGACGCCGGTCAAAATCGAAGACTCCGAAACGTCCGTCGTGGCTGCGACGACGATCGGACCGCAAAGCGACGACCAGCCCGCCCGCCGAGACCGACGACGTCAGTCGAGTGAATGACGCCTTTCCGGTGTCGCTGGCTTCGAAGACCCGATCGGAGCCTGCCGCGACGCCTGTCTCGACCGATCGACCGAATCGCCCTCGCTGGAGCGACGTGAAGCAGACGGGCCGCGACTGGCTACGGCGCGAGGCCCGACCGATCCGGCTTGTGCTCGCGGGGTGTGCCGCGGCGCTGGCGGTCACGGGGTTCTGGCTCTGGCACCGGGCGCGGATCGACGGGGCCTCGGCGACGATTGTGCAGGTCGTTCCGCAGGCCGAGCAAGCCCTGAACGACCGCGATTTTGACACCGCCGAACAACTGCTCGCCCAGGCCGTCGACGCGGTCGACCTGCTGGGTGCCGAAGACGATACGGCGGCCCGCATCCGGCAGCGACATCGCGAACTGGTCGCGCTGAACCACCTCGCCGGCAAGACGCCGTTCGATCTCGCCGTCGAAGCCGGGCTGCACGATGCGAATCCGACGTCCTGGGAAACGGAGTTTCAGGCGTCGTATGCCGGTCGCTGGGTGGTCTTCGACGTGCCGCTGAACGAGCGGCGACCTGCGACGGCGCAGAGGCCTCCGTCGGACGCCGAGACGGCCGAGCCGCCCGCGCGAACTCCGCGATCGGTGATCCCGATTGAATTGGCGCTGGCGGCCGGTTCGACGCCCGTCCGGTTCGAGATCGACGCCGGCCTGTTTCAGACGCTGAAGTCGCCGGACCGCGTGATTTTCGCGGCGCAGTACGCCTCGTGGCAGTTTCAACGCGAAGCCGGCAGCGACTCCGTGTGGGTGGTGCGGTTCCACCCGGAGACGTCGTTCCTCTGGGCGTCGCCCGACACCTTGGCCGACCTCGGCATCGACCCGGACGGTGAGCCGCGCAGCGTGTTGAAGAACCAAGCGGCGGCGCTGGGCGTTCCCGTCGAGCCGAACGACGACACCGGACAAACCGACCCTGATCGCAGCGGCCGTGAATGAAGTCTCCGAGCCTGTACACACTCAGGGGCTCTCCGGAGAGCCTCTCAGATCCGATACGACTCATGACCAAACACCGACTCATTCCGATCGCTGCCGGCTTCTTCATCGCGCTGGCGGTGCTGTTGCCGGTGCAGGCGGCGGCCGCGACGCTTTCGATGCGTGAGTTCCTCGCACTTAAGCCCGAATGGGACGCCCTGGCCGAGTCGGGAAAGTCGCTGCGCATCGAAGGACGGATCGCTTCGGCGTCGCGACGGCTGGTTCGATTGCAGAACTGTCCGCTGGACTTCCGGCCGATCGAGAAGACGCTTCCCGAACTGGTCCGCACCGCCGTCGCCGTCGAAATCACCGGCCGTCTCGATCACCGCAACACCGAGTTGGTGTTCGTCGTCTCGGAAATGATCGAACCGGCCAGCGACGGCGAAGTCTTCGCACTCCGCGAATCGGCTCTCGACGTCACCGACCCCGCCGACTGGTACGAACTGGCCGACTGGGCGGACGGTCGCGGAACGTTCTACGAGGACCGGTCTCTGCTCGACAAAGCGGCCGGCGCCCGTCGCCGCGGTCTGTCGCTCGAACGCGAAACCGTTGCCGGCGATGCCGAGGCACTCGCCCGGCTCGCGAAGAAATCCGGCGGATTCGGACTCGAGGAAACCCAGCATCAGCTAGCGCACGAATCGCTTCACGCCCGCTGGGACGGCCTGCGGAAAAACATGAAGGCAGACCTCAAACCCCTGACCGAAGCGATCGCGGCGCAGCTTCCGGGGGCGTCGAAACCGTTGCCCGAATGGCCCGCAGAACTCGCCGCGAGTTACGCAAAGAATCCGATCGCCGTCTACGACAGGACCGCCGCAACCGAGCAAGCGACCCTCGAGCGAATCTTCTTCACGGACGTGCAACAGGCGGCGATCGAACGGCTGGCGGAACCTGCGGGAGCGAACGGCGAGCAGATCGCCGATCGTCTCGCGGCGGCGCTTCCCGAACGACCGGAACTGGCTCGCGTCCATCGCGAGCGCGAGATCGCCTTCCGACTGAAGCACATCGCTACGGCGACCCGGGCGGAAGCGATGCTACTGGCCCGTCGGCTCAACGAGCGCGATCGTCCGGACGCGGCGAACCAGGCGCTCGTCGCCTGGCTCGCCGCCCGCGAAGCGGCGGCGAGAAAAGAGCAGAGCTTGGCCGAGCTTGTCCGCGTCGCCGAGGACTATGCGCAACTTCTGAACGACAACGAGACCGCCGCCCGCCTGCTGGCGGAACTGCTGAAAGACGCGCCCGAATCGACGGAAATCCCCGAGAAATTGCGGCAACTCGGCTACGTGAACGACGACGGCGAGTGGATCACGAAGGCCGAGGCAGCGACTCGACCGGTCGACCCGGTCAAGCTGGCGATGCGCGAGGGCCGGGTCGCGGTCAACATGTCTCCCGAGCAGGTCCGCAAAACGCTGGGCACGCCCGACCAGATCGCCCGCGCCGCCAGCACCGCGCAGGTCCACGAAGTCTGGATTTACGGTGAAACGGGCCGTGGCGGATTGGCGGTGCATTTCCTGCGCTACGCCGCCCGCAGTTCCACCGACTCTCGCGTCGTCGGCGTGGCGACTTTGGCCCGGTGAGCGGCGAAACCGGGATTTTCCCCAGGCTCGCGCCAGCCGGAACCCCTGAACACATCGCCTCTTGTAACCATAAGTCGATATTGATTGACATTGGTACTGCGCACAAATGATAGTATGCAAAACGCGTCAGGTGACGCCTGCACAAGTTGCGGTGTCTAGGGAACAGATGCCGTTCGTGACAATTGGCCCGCTAGCAGGAGTTGATTCGGCGTCATTGGGACGTTTCCAGGAAGAAAGTTTGCGGTTTGCGTCAAGAGGGCTTCGCTCACCCCGGAAACCGGGCTGACGGGCATCGCCTGACGACCCACCAGAACCGCTAAACCCGGAAATCCCTCTCGCGTCGATTCTGTCCCATTTGCGTCACCGCAGCACGCCAGCGGAAGTCGACGACTTCCGCTGACACCCGCAACGCCAACGTTCAAGCTTTGAGGATTGAAATGCGTTTCACGATTCTGCCGCTGTTCGTCGCGCTCTCGTTGCCGGTCGCCGTCTCGGCCGACATCGTCGCCGCGTATGATTTTACCGGCAATACGGGTGCCGAGGCGTTCGAGATCTGGAGCTACGTCGCCCCGAACGCTCTTGCGTCGAATCTGACCCGTGGACCGGGATTGTTCGCGACGGCCAACCCCGACTCGTTCGCGGCGAAGAATTGGATGGGGCCGGAAGGCACCGATTACTTCTCGTTCTCGATCGCCCCGGAAACCGGCTACAAGATCGACCTGACGAGCATCGACCTCGGCGTGATGTTCCAGGATCTGCCGCACGAGTCGACCGCCTTCCAGCTGCATTCGAGCTTGGATGGATTTGCATCCATCCTCGGCAGTGTTCCGGTCACCTTCCCGGCGACGTCTCAGCAAATCTCGTTCGGCACGCCGCTCTCGATTTTGAGCCAGGTCGAGTTCCGGCTCGTCGCCCACATCAACAGCGACAACGGCAAGTTCGCCGCTTTGACGAACCAGAACGGAACACCCGGACTCGTCCTGAACGGTCTTGTTTCACCCGCCTCGGTTCCCGAACCGGGTTCAATCGTCTTGCTGACACTGACGGGCCTCGCCACGGTCGGCGTTCGCACCGTGCGAAAGCGACGGTCAAAGAATCTGCAGGCAGCAGCCTGAGTCCGTCGACGCGACGTCACACCTTCCGATTACGGCCCCGCGAGAATGCCTTGGCGATCTCGCGGGGCCGTTTCGCGTTCAGGCGACGATCGTCACGCCAGCGCTCTTTCCGTCCGGGTCGATTGTCGGCGCGGTCGCGGCGTCTAGAATCCGGCGTCGTCTCGTTTCGCCCCCCTCGAGAGAAAACGCCCATGTCTGCCGATGCCTGCGTCACGCCCGAACGAATCATGCAACTTGCATGGGGGTTCGCTCCGCCGTTGATGATTGAAGCGGCCGTCAAGCACCGGGTGTTCGACGCGCTCGACGCCGGGCCGAAGTCGGTGGGACAGGTTGCGAGCGAGACCGGTGCGAGCGAGCGAGGGCTGCGAGCCTTGCTGAACGGCCTCGTCGGCCTCGAGTTCCTGGCGAAGGACGCGGACGGGCGATACTCGCTGACGCCCGAGAGCGCCGCATTTCTCGTCTCGACGAAGCCGGGCTTTCAAGGCGGCTTCTTCAAGCACTCGAGCGATCAACTCATTCCGAAATGGCTCGAGTTGACGACGATCGTCCGCACCGGCCGGCCCGCGAGGTCGGTGAACCAGGAAGGCGACGGTTCGGCGTTCTTCCAGGAGTTCGTCGAAGACATCTACCCGATGAGCGCCCCCTCGGCGAACCTGCTCGCCGAACATCTCGGCGTCGCGAGTACCGACCGGCCGCTGTCCGTCCTCGATCTCGCCGCCGGGTCGGGCGTGTGGGGCATCGCGTTCGCGAAACAGTCGCCGCAAGTGACCGTGACGGCGGTTGACTGGGAAGGCGTCCTGCCGGCGACGAAGCGCATCGCCGCTCGCGAAGGCGTGGCCGATCGGTTCCGGTTCGTCGCGGGAGATCTCGCGACGGCCGACTTCGGCGCTGGTCACGACGTCGCGACGCTCGGCCACATTCTGCACAGCGAAGGCGAACCGCGCAGCCGGTCGCTGCTGGCGAAGACCTTCGACGCCCTCGCACCGGGCGGCACGATCGCGATCGCCGAATTCCTGGTGAGCGATGACCGGACCGGCCCTCCCAACGGGTTGATCTTCGCCGTCAACATGCTCGTGCATACCGACACGGGCGACGCCTTCAGCTTTGAAGAGATCTCCGGCTGGCTGAACGAAGCCGGCTTCGAGAACGCCCGCCTGCTCGATGCCCCCGGCCCCAGCCCGCTGGTGCTCGCGACGAAACCGGCCGGGTAAAACGTCTTCAGAGCCGCGACCGTCAGGAAGCGTTCATCGGCGGGGGCTGCCGAATCGCGCTCTCTGAAAGTCGCGGCTTGGAATCTCCCTCTTTCCCTCGGGGCATTGCCACGCCATCATATCCACCTGTTGAAACACGGCCGTCGCATGCGTGGGGAGGTCGAGCGATGGGTCAGCCGATGTGGGACGAAGCCGAGGTCGGCACCGAATTGTGTCGCGGCTGCGGGGCGGTGTATCACATCGTCATGCGCCGCCGCCCGGCGCGAGCGCACGACTGGTACAACTGCGCGGTCTGCGGCCAGTTGCTCATGGAATGGGACTCGACCGACGCCCCCTGCTTCACGCTCGTCGGGCCAAGCCCGGGATACCCGCCGCGGAAACCGCGGTGAGAGAGGGTTGGGAGTTGAAGGTTGAGAGTTGAGAGCGACTTCAGCGTTGATCAGAGGCTTATCCCGTATGACGGTTCCCGACTTTCAGTCAATCATGCTTCCGCTGCTTCGCCATCTGGGCGATGGTCGGGAATGGTCGAATTCTGAAACAGCCGATCTACTGGCCCGAGAATTCCGATTGACTGAAGAGGAACTGACGCAACGCCTTCCCAGCGGGCAAAGTACCGTCTTCGCCAATCGAGTCGCCTGGGCAAAGGCACATCTGAAGAAAGCCGGCGTCATCGATTCACCGCGCCGCGCTGTGTATCGCATTACCAATCTTGGACGCGAAGTGATCACTGATCCGCCGGCGAAGATTGACCTCAAGTTCTTGGATCGGTTTCCCGGACATCGAGAGTTCAGGGCTGCATCGCGAAAAGCCGCAGAGTTGCCGTCGCCGCTCATTGATGGCGAGTCGACGGAAAGTGAACTCACACCCGAGGAACACATCGAGCTTGGGTACGACCAGCTTCGCGAACAACTCGCTGAAGAACTCTTGCTGAAGGTAAAGGAGTCGCCACCCGATTTCTTCGAGCGGCTCGTCATCGACCTCTTGCTTGCAATGGGATACGGCGGATCGCGTCAGGATGCCGGCAAGGCCGTTGGACGCAGCGGCGACGGCGGCATTGATGGAATCATCAACGAGGATCGCCTCGGACTGGATGTCATTTACGTTCAAGCGAAGCGCTGGGAGGGCGTCGTCGGACGCCCCGAGATTCAGAAGTTCGCCGGCGCGCTCCAAGGCCAGCGCGCCCGAAAAGGCATCTTCATCACTACGTCATCCTTCACGAAAGACGCCAGCGATTATGCCAAGGTCATCGACAGCCGGCTCATTCTCATGGATGGTGACGAGTTGACCAATCTTATGATCGACTACGGGATTGGCGTCGCCGACATCGCGACATACACCATCAGGCGGCTCGACTCCGACTACTTCACGCAAGAGTGACGGCGAGATTCGTAGTCCGGCGGACTCAGCACATCGAACAATGTCGACGGCTGCCCGCAAACAGTCATGTCACGTCGCCAGCCTGACGAAACGGAATGCCGATGGACGTGACCCGCGGGCTGACGCCCGCGGCTCGCCCAAATGAGTCGGTTCCGCGCTACAGCGGATCAACCACCACCTCGCATTCCGGCAGGCTCTCCAGAAACAACTGCCCGTAGCGTTTCGTTCGCAGACGGGGGTCGAGCAGGACGACTTGGCCGGTGTCGGTTTTGCGGCGGATGAGGCGGCCGAAGCCTTGCTTCAGGCGGATGACGGCTTCTGGCACCTGGTATTCGAAGAACGGTTTGCCTCCGCGGGCGGCGATCGCTTCGACGCGGGCTTCGAGCAGCGGCTCGTCGGGAACGCTGAACGGCAACCGCGGGATGATGACCGTCTGCAAGGCTTCGCCGGGCACGTCGACGCCCTGCCAGAAGCTGTCGGCACCGAACAGGACCGCGTTGCCGTCGGCGCGAAAGCGGTCGACCATTTGCGATCGTCCCAGGCTTTCGCCCTGCATGAAGAACGCGAGGTTCCGCTGGGCGAACCAGGGCGTGAGCCGCCTCGCCGCGGCGTTCATCATCTGGTAGCTCGTGAACAGAACGAACGCCCGGCCGTTCGAATTGCCGACGTACTTCTTGATCCGCTCGCAGGTCGCGGCGAGAAAGGCGTCGGCTTCGGTGTTCGGGTCGGGCATGCGGTCGGGCAGAATCAGTCGCACCTGCCTGCGATAATCGAACGGGCTGCCGAGACGCCGTTCGTTCGATTTCGTCAGTCCGAGCCGGCTTTTGACGAAACCGAAATCGCGATCGCCGACGGCGAGCGTCGCGCTCGTCAGAATCGCCGTGCCGACCTTGTCGAACAGTTCCTGTCGCAGCGTCGGCCCGATCTCGACCGCCGCCGAGACCAGCTTGATGTTCTCGCCTTTCTTGCCGGCCGCTTCGATCCAGTAGACGGCTTCTTCATCGCGCTGAGTCAGCCACGACTCGAGGCTGTCGGCCAGCAATGCGCAGCGTTCGGCGGCGGCCGACAGTTCGATCTGGTCTTTCTCTTCTTTCACGTCGTCGGCGAAGACGCTGATGCTCGCCGCGAGTCGCCGCAGCGGCGGGCCGACGAGATTCCGCACGGGCGGAATCAGTTCCACCCGACCGTTTGCCTTGCCGGCGGCCCGCTGCCAGGTTCGCAGCACCGGAAAGAAGTCGTTGACGGCGTTGCGCACCTCGGTGACCAGACGCTGCCCTTCGCGGTGCTCGTGTGCGACGAGCAGGCCTTTCTGGGCACGGTCGTTGTAGAGCTTGCCGAGCAGATGCTCGAACTGTCCCGTCGAAACGGTCAGCCCGAGATGGCTCGCGGCGACGTCTTCGAGCGTGTGGGCCTCGTCGAGCACGACGATGTCGTAATTCGGCAGCAGGCTCGCCCCCTCTCGCCGCAGCGCCAGGTCGGAAAAGAACAAGGCGTGATTGACGACGATCACGTCGGCGTTCGACACGCGACGGCGGGCGGCGTAGTAGAAGCAGTCCTGATACGTCGGGCAGCGCCGGCCGAGACAGTTGCCGTGCTCGCTGGCGACTTCGTCCCAGACTTTAGGATGCGGCCGAAACGGCAGATCGCTGCGGCTGCCGTCGGTCGTGTCGCCGGCCCAGTCGGCGACGCGGCTGAGTTCGTACCGTAATTCATCGGCCTCGAACAGGTTGTCCGACTTCTTCACGGCCCCTTCGAGGCGGCGCAGGCTGATGTAGTTGCCGCGGCCCTTGGCGAGCACCGCCGAGAACTCGACGGGCATCACGCTTCGCAGAAACGGAATGTCCCTCTGGATCAACTGTTCCTGCAGGCTGATGGTCTGCGTCGAGACGACGACCCGTCTCCGCTCGTCTTTACCGCCCTTCTTCGACGATGCGGAACGATCGGCGACCGCGGCGAGAATCGCTGGCACAAGGTACGCGAAGCTCTTGCCGACCCCCGTGCCGGCTTCGACGACGAGGTGCGTGCGGTTCTCGATCGCGCCGGCGACGGCCTCGGCCATCGCCAGTTGCTGCGGCCGGGCCTCGTAGTCGGACAACCGCCTGGCGACGCTGCCGGATGGGCCGAGGATGTCGGAGACGGTCGTCATCAGGAAAACTCGAAATCCGAAGCACGAAATCCGAAACAAGCACGAAGCATGAATGACCCAAACGGTCTCGGTGAGGCTTCGGTCATTCGAATTGGGGATTTGTTTCGAATTTCGAGTTTCGTGCTTCGAATTTCATGCTTTATCGCCTACTCGGGCAGTCGCCGAAAGCCGACGAGGCAGATGTCGTCTCGCTGCGGCCGGTCGCCGACGAAGCGGGCGACGTCAGAGACGACCAGCTCGATGAGATCGCGAATCGGCTTCGAGCCGGATCGCAGCAGGTGGACCAGTCGCTCGCGTCCGTACAGCTCGCTGTCGGGGCTCATCGCCTCGGTCACGCCGTCGGTATACATGAGGAACGTGTCGCCGGGGGCGAGGCCGTACGAGACTTCGACGAAATCCTGATCGCGAGCGATGCCGATCGGCATGCCCGAATCCTTCTGGCCGAGCGGGACCACCTTGCCGTCGGCGCTGCGGATCAACGGTGCCATGTGTCCCGCATTGGCGACCGTGACCGTGTGCGACTTCGGGTCGAGCACGGCGAACAGGCAGGTGATGAACCGATGACCGAGCGCCGTGCGGGCGATCTCGGCGTTCAACGACGCCAAGGCCTCGCCGGGCGTCGACCGCGTCAGCAACTGGTAGCGAGCCGATGCGAACAGCCGGGCCATCAGCAGCGCCGCCGGCACGCCTTTGCCGGCGACGTCGCCGACGGTCACGGCGATGCGTCCGTCGGCGAGTTCGACGTAGTCGAAGTAGTCGCCGCCGACGCGCTGCGCCGCCTCGTAATAGTCGAAGAATTCGTAGGCGGGAACGGTCGGCGGGTGGCTCGGCAGAAACCCGAGCTGGACCTGCATCGCGAAGTCGAGCTCGCGCTGCATGTCGCGCTGGGCGACCAGTTCGGAGTGCAAGCGGACGTTCTCGACCGCCAGGCCGATTTGCCCCGCGACGCTGGCGAGGACGTCGAGATCGTCTTTCGAGAAAGGCCGGTTCGCATCGGCGCAATCGAGCTGCACGACGCCGAACGGTTCGCCAGGCGTCGCGATCAGCGGCACGCACATGAAGCTTCGCAGCGCCATCGCGGCGATGCTGTCGCTCTCGGAGAATCGCGGGTCGTTCTGGATGTCCGCACTCAAGATGGCTTCGCCG
Organism: Planctomycetaceae bacterium; assembly: GCA_049790855.1. Lineage (GTDB taxonomy): Bacteria > Planctomycetota > Planctomycetia > Planctomycetales > Planctomycetaceae > JACCRE01. The sequence continues at coordinate 19,760 of JBAQZJ010000125.1, forward strand.
GCGCTCAGCGCGCGGCGGACGACCGTCATGCTCACGCCTCGCGACTTCTGTCCCTCGCGGCGCGACCGTTCGGCGCGCAACCGCAAGCCCGACCGCTCACCTTCCTTGAGCAGCACGAAGCCCTGGTCGGCCTGCGGAAACACGCGAAACAGGCTGTCGAGCGTGCGGTCGAGCACCTCGCCCAGTTCCAGCGCATGCCCCAGCGAGCGGCCGATGTCGAGCACCGCCCGCAGCTTCTGTTCGGGTTTGACGGTCAACAGCAGGCTGCTCGCGTCGCCGACCGGAACCGTGCTCAGAATCGACGAGCCGCTTTCGACGAGCAACGGCACGTCCGCATCGGCGACCGTCTCGGCGATCTTTCGGCGTTCGTCGGCCCACTCGCGAACGGCGCCGTCGCCGTCCGCAGTTCCGACGACGTCGGAGGGGCGCGACGGCGTCTTCGACAATTCGAGCCGTTCTTCGACGAAGACGCCGCCCGTGCGAGGAAGCCCGTCCGACGGCGGCTCGACGAGAAACCGGAACGACAGATCGCACAGTTGAATCTCGTCGCCGTCGCGAAGTTCCGTCGAAACGTCGACGGGCAGGCCGTTGACGAACGTGCGGTTCCGACTGCGCAGATCCTCCAGATAGTACGCCCCGTGGCTTTCGCTGATCTGGGCGTGGTGCCGGCTCACCGCCGCGTTGTCGAGCACGATCTCGCAGCTCGGATGCCGGCCGATCACGACCCGCTCTCCGGAGACTTCGAGGATCTGACCAGGGACGCTCCCCTGTTCGACGCGGAGGAACGGCACGGAAAATGGCCTTGACGACGACCGAACGGAAATGACGAAACAGCGATGGGTGCAAATGATCCGCTCGATTCTAGCCCGTGCCGCCGCGGGTGGGTAGAGCCGAATCGCGACGATCGCTCCCGTGGGCGTAGGAGCGGATTTCGGCAAGCGCCCTGTTCACCGATGAGCCAGTCTCTCCTCCGCGTCGTCTCCCCTCTCCCTGGGGAGAGGGGCCGGGGG
>JBAQZJ010000126.1:0-3806 GCA_049790855.1 Planctomycetaceae bacterium
CGCCTGACCTACGATTTCTTATGGTTCCGGGCGCTCGCCGCTGCGCATGCGGTCGCCGAAGCCCCGAACCCGGAGCATCGCGTTCGCAGTGCCGGCGGGACAGCCGGCAAGTGGGCGGAAGCACGACAGCGAAAGGATCGGAATCGGAACAAGCCTCGTCGCGCGGCCGGGACGGCCGGGAGGAGTGTGCCATGCGAGTCATTACCACGGGTGAGGCGGCTCTCCGCCGGCTGTTCACGGCGCTCGTCGAACAGACGTTCCAGACGGATCTTGCCGTCGCCGATCCCTCCCTGACGGACTATCTCGCCGAACTTCTCGGCCGGTTCGTTCGCTTCGAGACGCTCCATCGCCTTCGCGACACGGCCGGCCGACGACTGGAAGACGTCGCGGCGATGATCGCCGAGGCCGAGCTGCGTCGCTGCGGACCTCGTCGCGAAATCCACCGCCATATCGGCGACGTGACGCTCTTCTGGTCGGGCGTGTATCCCGAGGCGCTTCCGAGACTTCAGTCGTCCGACCGCAGAGATCACCTGCTCGACTATTGTGAGCAGGGACGACGGTCGTATTACATCGCCAGCACTTACGACGACGAGCCGTATGCGAAAGAGGCGCCGGTGCTGCGTCGGCTGAGCGATCAATTCGAACTCTGCACCGTCGGGCTGAACCGCGTTCGCCGCGAGTGGGAACGACTTTCGGATTCATCGCCCGAAACGGATCGCGACGTCGACTCTGGGTGAGGGTACGACCGACATCCTTGTCCCGTCGACGTGCGGATGGGCGACGGGCTTGGAAGTCCGTCGTACTTTATCCAACTCTGAACACCGTCGACGAACGGCCGGGTCGACGCTCATAATGACGTCCGAGCGACCGCCGTCTCGGCGGAAGCCGCTTCCGCGAGCGCTGGGCCGTCGGTGTCGGTGAACCACACGTCGTTGCGATCGAATCCGAAAACGCGCCGCGGCGACTTCGCGGCGACGCTCGACGGCGAACTTCGCTCGGCCAGCAATCGAAGCCTCCTCGATTCGATCCGGACGCTGACGGCATGGTTCGTTCCGGTCCTGTTGCTGTTTGCGGTTGTCGATTATCAGCTCTTGCCGGCGCCGCAGTCGCCGGAAGAGGCGGACGTCCGCCCGATCGTGGCCGGATTGACCGTCGCGCTGGCGGTGGTGTTCGCGGGAATCACGATCTGGCTCCGGCGATGGCCGCCGCCTCTGACGTGGGCGAACCCGGTCACGTTCCTGATCGGCGTCTGCGGTCTGTTCCGCTTGGTGCTGACCTGCGTGGCCGATCCGGACACCGACCGCGTGCTGGCGCTCGTTGCGATCCTTGTCGGCTCCGGCTGCATCTTCTTTTCGAGAGTCTGGTTCGCGGCCTTCGCCGGCCTCGCCGTCACCGCCTGGTACACCGTCGCCTATTGGCAACATCCCGGTGCGACATGGAGCTCGACGTGGTTCGTCACGCTCGCCTCGGCCGTCCTCGCCTACATCGTGCTGAACGTTCGACGCCGGATGTTCATCGAGATGATCGCTGCGCGAACGCTCGACCGCCGGGTCAGCGATGATCTTTCGACCCGCGTCCGGCTCGGCGAAGTGCTGATGCGCACCTCCGCGCGGTTCCTGTCGCTGCCTCACGACGAGTTCAATCGGGCGGTCGAATCGACTCTTCGCGAACTCGGGCATGCGCTGGGGGCCGATCACGCGTTTCTGTGTCGAATCGATCGGGAGACGCTCCGCACGGCGATCGTGTACGAGTGGGTGGCATCGCCGGTCGATCCGCGCAAGGCGGCGTTGCGGAACTTGTTGCTCAGCGAGCATGACTGGTTTTTTCAGCGTCTTCTCTCGGGCGAGATGACGAACATCGCCGTCGCCGGTGCGCATCAGACGGAGCTGACGCCCGAGACGGCTTTGCTGAAGCGGTTGGGGGCCGACGCGTTTCTTGCAGTCCCCGTCATCCAGGGAAAGAAAACGCCCTGGGGCTACTTCGGACTTGCTCAAACTTCGCGACCGACGTTGTGGTCGGCCGAAGAGGCCAACCTGCTCCACGTCGTCGGAGACATTCTCCTTTCGACCATGGAGAGGCACGTCGCCGAGACCAGGGTCCGGCTGAGCGAGGCGAGGTTTCGCAGCCTGTTCGACGCGAACATCATCGGAGTGTTTTTCGGCAGCATCTACGGCAAGATCTCCGATGCCAACGGCGCGTTCTTCGAGATTACCGGCTATCAGGCCGCCGACCTGCCGCTTCGCTGGGATCAACTGACCCCCTCCGAGTGGCGCTCTCACGACGAGGCGTCGATTCTCCGGCTGCTCAAACACGGGGTCGATCATCCCTGGGAAAAGGAGTTCTTCCACAAGAACGGCTCGAGGATTCCGATTCTGATCGGCGGAGCGGTTCTTTCGCATCGACGAGGCGAGTACGTCGCGTTCGTTCTGGATCTCAGACAGCGAAAAGAGGACGAGCGAAAGATTCATCAGTTGAACGCCGCGCTGGAGCGGGCCGCCCGCATCGGCACGATGGGGGAAATGGCGGCCGGGCTGGCGCACGAAGTCCATCAGCCGATCGCGTCGATCGCCAACTACGCCAACGGAGCCAGGAAGCGGCTCGATCGCGGACGACTGTCCGACGACGAGTTGAACGGTGTGTTCGCCGAGGTCGCCGCGCAATGCGAACGCGCCGGCTCGGTGATTCGCAACATTCGCGACTTCGTCCGCGGATTGCACCCGGAACGTCGCCCGGTCGATTTGAACGTCGTCGTGATGGAATCGCTGAAACTGACGCGGTTCGACGTGCATCAACGCGAAGTCCAGATCGTCACCGATCTTGCCGCCGACTTGCCGCCGATCCTGACGGATCCGACACAGCTTTCGCAGGTGCTTCTGAATCTGGTCCTCAACGCCGTGCAGGCGATGGACGACGTCACCGGAGAGCGAAAGCTCGTCATCCGCACGGCAGTCACCGAAGACGGGCTTGTCGAGGCCTACGTCCGCGACACGGGCCACGGCGTCGCACCGGACGATCGCGGCCGCCTCTTCGACCAATTCTTCACCACCAAGCCCGACGGCATGGGCCTGGGGCTTCCCATCGCGCGCTCGATCGCCGAAGGCCACGGAGGCCGACTCGAACTATTGCACAGCGGTCCCGAAGGATCGGAGTTCGTACTCCGCCTCCCGGCGATTCACAGTGAAACGGCGACGACCAAGCCGGTGGCCTCCGGCTCCGAGGAGAAACGCTGATGCGTCGCCTGGGGACTCCGCGTCAGCCCAGCCCGAACAGCCAATGCGAGAGCCGCGCGACCCGCAGGTCGGATCGTACGAGCCGTTCGGGACGTCCGCTGCGTGCGAGCACGTTCTCGGCGGCGAGGTAGCCGCTGCGCACCGCTCCCTCCATCGTCGCCGGCCAGCCGGTCCGGGTCCAGTCGCCTGCGAACTGCAGGTTCTCGATCGGCGATTGCTGAGGGAGGCGGTATCGATCGGCCCCGGGCAGCACCGAGAAGACCGCTCGATGTTCGGTCACGAGGCGGGAATGGACGAGTTGTGCTTCGTTCACCGCTGGCCAGATCTCGCGAAGCTCGTCGACCACCGCGGCGACGGTGTCGCTCGACGGAGTGCCGTCCAGCTCGCGACTGGCGCTGATGACGATTTGATAGTAGTACCGGCCGTCGGCCGGCGGCTCGGACGACTGCAGCGCCGTGCGGTTGAAAAGCCACTGGCTCAGGCGCTCGACGAGGACCGCGTGAGGAAGGTCGGTGATCGGCCGGTCGAACCAGAGATGGACGCTCGAGATTGGCGCGGTCTCGAGCCGATCGAGGT
>JBAQZJ010000127.1:0-7886 GCA_049790855.1 Planctomycetaceae bacterium
TCCGGAGGCTGCGGCGAAGGCCACGCTTCCGATGCTCGCGGGGGCGTTCCTCGATCCGTTTCTCGCCGCGGCGTTCGTCGTCGTGATCCTGTCGGCGGTTTTGTCGACGGTGACGAGCGCCGTTCTCTCGCCGGCCGGCGTCCTGGCGCAGAACGTGCTTGCCAGGCCGCTCGGCAAGCGAATGTCAATGCTGAAACTGAATCGACTGTGCGTCGTGTTCGTTGCCGCTGCCAGTCTTGTGACGGCGTACCTGGGAGACAGCGCGATCGAACTGCTTCAGGCCGCCTATGAGATGACGCTGGTGACGTTGCTGGTTCCGCTGGTGCTCGGTCTCTACACGCGGCCCGTCTCCGGTCTGCCGGCGCTGGCGGCGATGACGGTCGGGCTGGCGCTCTGGATCGAGCACTTTGTCGCGGGCCTCGTGCAGCCGTACCGAGGGTGGAACGTATGGTTCCTCGCCGGCGTTGCGCCCATCGGCGACTGGAACCTGCCCGCCGCCCTGACGATGACCGGCTGCTCGCTCGCCGCGTACCTGCTCGTCGATGGCGCGATGCGGATTGCAGCCGTCCGCGGCAAGCGATGATGCCCGAGCTTCACGCCTGGTTCACGTGGTCGAGTTTCGCAAGTGGTCGCGAGTTTGGGCGACGAGTGCCGCATCGCCAAACTTGTCGCGAACGGCCTGCTGCCCCGCAGTTCCGAGCGTCGTTCGCTCGTCGGCGTTCAACAGCAACCGTTCGAGGCTCGCGGCATGTGCCTCGGCATCGCCGGGGGGGAACAACAAGCCTCCCGCCGTTGCTTCAATCAGTTCGGGAAACGCCCCATGCGCCGGCTGGACGGCAGGAACGCCGTTCGCCAGCGCTTCGAGCACGTACAACCCTTTCGGCTCGCGATAGGTCGTCGGCACCGAGAGCACGTCGAAGGCTTTGATCAGCTTGACTTTTTCCGCATGGGTCGCCGGGCTGCCCGCATACCGAAACGCGTCGCCGAGATCGCGGTTTTCGCGTTCCAGTCGTCGCAAGTAGGCCACATCGCGCTTTCCAAGATAGCCGCCCGCGACAAGCCTCGTTTGCGGATGCCGCTGGTGCAGAATTCGGACTGCACGCAGCAACTCGTGCAGTCCCTTTTCCGGACAGATCCGCGCGAAGTAACCGACGGTGAATCTCGAGTCGTCGCGTCGGCCGGGCTGCCCGTCATGACCGGCGAGATCGATGCTCAGTGGAACCTGTGCGAATCGGTCGCGGGGAACCGACAGGTACGCGGCCATGAAATCGGCGTAGTACCGGCTATGCGACAAGAAGCCGGTGAACGCCGCGGCGTTCTCGGTGATCTTGCCGATCGCCTGCGTGCGAAACGGCTCGGGCAGCGCTTCCAGAAAGACGTCGTCCCCCTGCACGACGCACCAGATCGGTCCGTCGTAGGCGCGTCGCAGCGAGGGCGTCACTCCCGACAAGAGCGCATTGCTGAACAGGATCGCATCGGGCTTCAACTCGCGGGAGAGGAAGTCGACGAGGGGTTCGATTTCGCGAGCGTGCGGGCCGTTTGAACCCTCCAGCAGCGACAGCGTCAGGTCGCCCAGCCGCGAGGCGTCGTTGCTGACGCCAAACCGCGTCGCCAGACGAATCAGAGCGGGCGAATCGACAAGCCGGGTCACCGCCGCCGGCAGCCGCCGCCAGAGTCGCGACCGATGCTCCAGATAGACGTTGATGCCGCCCAGAAACACTCGCCGCTCGCTTTGGTCCGCTTCATCGAGCGTCAGCGGCGTGTAAGTCGGCAGCAGCGTGACTTCGTCGCCGGCGTTCCGCAGCGCCTTTGCCCAGGTGTTGTCGTGCATGCACGACCCGCAGAACATTCCGGCCCCGCCCGCGGTCACGAACGCGATATGCATCTCCGACCCGTCCGGCGCCGGGCCGTCACCCGCCCGCCGTCCCCCCACGGCAAAACGACCGCTGAACAAGAAACTACGCCCGGGTGGATTCGAACCACCGACCTGCGGATTAGAAGTCCGCTGCTCTATCCGGCTGAGCTACGGGCGCTCGATGTTTTTCACAAGGTTTTTCGTCGCCACCGCCTCACGACACCGATGGAAAATGCATGGCAGCGTGTTTCGGAATCTTAGCGTCTGCGAGGTCTTGGCAGAAGCAGCCGATCGGTTCTCGCAGAAGGTCGGGAAGACGCCGGAAAATCCTATGCGTCGGCGCTGCCCGGCTCAACGGGGGCGATGCCGGAGTGCCGCCCGTTTAATCCATCAACGAGAACTCGGGTCTCCCGAGAGTTTCGGGATGTCGATCACCTGGCCGGAATCAACCGACTGTTGCGCCGCCAGGCACATCGCGACGGACCACCTGCCGTCTTCCGCCGTGCAGGAGAGCGGCCGGTCGTCGCGGACCGCGCGGACCAACATGGAGATCTGGTCCTTGAGTTCGTAAAGCTCTCCGGTGATCTTCTCGATGGGGATCGTCCGGACTTCGTCGCCGTCGAAGGCCCGCAGCGAAAAGCTCGGGTGCCGGGTGCGGTCCATCGCACCGCTCCAAGAGGCCCACAACGCCCCGCGCGAACCGGTCACTTTCACGGTCTGGTGGTGCTCGAAGGCGCTGAGCGTCTGCGAAACGACGGCGTAGGCGCTGCCGGCCGTCTTCAGGATCGCGCTGAAGTTGTCCTGAAGCTCGGGATGGCCCGGCTGTCGCGAGTTCGCCGTTGCGTAGACGGAGACCGGGTCGCCGGCGGCCTCCAGATACCAGCGCGCCAGGTCGAAGAAATGGATCGGCTCTTCCAGGATCCAGTTGCCGACGCGCGAAATGTCGTACCGCCAGCCCTCCGCCCCCTTCCGATACGGGTTGCGGGACAGCTCGACGAGCACGTACTGCGGCTCGCCCACGAACCCCTCGTCGATCAGTTCCTTCACACGTCCCCACAACGACGAGAGCCGCAGCTCGTGTCCGACGGCCAGTCGTTGCTCCGTCTGCTTCGCAAGGCCGATCAGGTCGTCGCAGTCCGCTAGCGAGAGGCACATCGGCTTCTCGAGCAAGACATGACGGCCGCTCCGCAGCGCGGCGGCGGCGACTTCGTGATGGAGATGGCTGGGCAGGACGACGTCGATCACGTCGATGTCGTCGCGGTCCAGCAACCGGCGGTAGTCGGCATAGGCCGCGGCGGACGGGTAGGCTTCGCGTGCGGCAGCGGCGGACACTTCCGAGCGCGCGGCGATCGCGACCAATGCCGCGCCGGAAGTCTTGCGGATGGCGTCGGCGTGGTGCTTACCCCATGCGCCATAGCCGATCAGCCCGAAACGGACGGGGTCACTCATCGCTGCTCAATTCCTTCACCCAGACATTGCGAAATTGGATGGGGTCGCCGGTCATGCGAGCCGGGCGGGCGGTTCGGGACAGGCTCAATCGGTCGTCGCGGCGGAGGGTTCCGGATCGACGGCGCGGTAGGCCGCAATGACGGCCCGCTCTCCGGCCTCGCCTTTCGCGGAGTTGCCGTGCTCCATGCCGACGATGCCGCGATAGCCTTTGCGGGCGATGTGATCGAAGACGTTCTTGTAATGGATCTCGCCGGTTCCGGGTTCATGGCGGCCGGGATTGTCTCCCGACTGAAGGTAGGCGATCTCGGGCCAGCAGCGATCGATGTTGGCGAGCAGATCCCCCTCGGTGATCTGCTGGTGATAGACGTCGAACAGGATCTTGCAGGAGGGGCGATTCACCGCCCGGCAGAGGGCGTACGCATGCGCCGACTCCGAGAGATAGACCCCCGGATGGTTCTTCTTCCGGTTGAGCGGTTCGAGCACCATGACCAGACCGTGCGGCTCGACGACGTCGCAGCACCGTCGCAACAATTCGATGCAGTTCGCGAACTGATGCCCTTCCGGGAGTTTCGCGTCGGCCATGCCGGGCACGACCGTCAGAGACTTCGCATCGACGCGGCGGGCGACGTCCACGATGTCCGTCATCGCGGCCAGCACTTCGTCGCGCAGCGATTGGTCGTCTCCGGCGAAGTTCACGTTCGACCAGACACCCTGCAAGGCCGAGATCACCCCCAGCTCGATGCCCGTACGTTGCATCGCGTCGGCGATGCGGCTCTGCTCTTCGACGGGACGACGCTTCATCCCGTTGTCTTCCCACGCCGTGAAACCCTGGTCGGCCGCGAACTTCAGCTGATCGACCGGGTCTTTGCCGCCCAGCTCTCGGAACATGCCGAAGTGCGGGGCGTACCGCAGCGTGAAGGGTCTCGAAGCGGCTGCGGGGCCGGCACCGGCCCCGTCGTCGGTGGCCGCGGCCCGGCCAGACCGCGACAGCACGGCCGCCGTCCCGAGAGCGGCGAGAAACTCGCGACGCTGCATTGATGACTCCACGTCACACGAGGTTCAGAACCGGGACGACGCCGTGTTATACGACGACGGAGACGCCCGGGACCGCGATGGCGTAAGAACCGTCGGCCAGGGGAGTGACGGGGGCCTTGGCGTCCCAGGACTCGGCGTCGGTCGTCAGCACTCGATCGGAGTCGAACGCCTCATCCCAATGAACCGTCTTGCCCGAGTAGGTCGCCAGCCGTCCGAGAACGGCGGTCATCGTGCTGAGGGCTCCGTACTCTGCCTCGTTCTGCGGTTTGTCGTTCGCGATCGAATCGAACAGCACATGATGCTCGAGCTGGTGCGCACTGACGTTCGCCTCGCCGCGGCGTCGTTCCGGCCGCCAGAACGTCTTGCCCGACTTGGCGAGCGTGCTCCGGCCGCCGTTCAGTTCGGCCTCGCCGTCCGTCGCTTCGACGAACTCGGCGACCCGGTTCTGGCAACCGGGAATCTGCCGGCACTGACTGAGCATCTTCGTGCCGTCGGCGTAAGTGAACTCGACGGCGTGATGGTCGAAGATGTTGCCGTACTCCTTCCCCGTGCGGACCTGACGGCCACCCAGTCCTTCGGCCTGGACGGGATAGGCCCCCTTCACCCAGTTGCACACGTCGATGTTGTGGATGTGCTGCTCGCAGATGTGATCGCCGCTGAGCCAGTCGAAGAAGTACCAGTTGCGAATCTGGTACTCGAGTTCCGTCATATCGGCGCGGGCGATCGGTCGCTTCGCGGGCGGGCCGCTGTTCCAATAGCACCGCAGGGTGACGATGCGACCGATTTCCCCGTCATGAATCCGCTTCAGGGCCTCCTGGTAGGCCGGATCGTGTCGGCGTTGCAGGCCGACTGCGACTTTGAGGTTTTTCTGCTTCGCGACCTTTGCGGCCTCGAGGATGCGCCGCACTCCTGCCGGGTCGGTCGCGACCGGTTTCTCCATGAAGACGTGCTTGCCGGCCGCGACGGCGTACTCGAAATGCTGCGGGCGGAAGCCGGGAGGGGCCGCGATGAGGATGACGTCGACCCCGGAATCGATCGCCTTCCGATAGGCGTCCAGCCCGACGAACCGCCGCTCGGGCGGAACGTCGATCGCGCCGCCGAACCCGTCGCCTTTCTTGACGTTGTACGAACCGGCGGAACCCGACTGCAATTCGGCGAGGCTGCCTTCAAGGCGGTCGGTGAAAGCGTCGGCCATCGCCCAGAGCTTGAGCGGATGCGACGTCGACAACGCCTGTGCGGCCGCTCCGGTGCCCCGTGCGCCGCAGCCGACGAGCGCCACCTTGATCGTCTCGTCGCCCGCGGCATAGGCACGGGCCGATAAGCCCGGTGCGAGCAACAACGCACCGCCGACGGACGCGGCCGTCGCGTGCAGGAACTCGCGTCGATTCGCCGCCGGGGTTCCCGATTCGAGATCGCCCATACCGCCCCTTCCGTCGCCAAAACGACTTGGAAAGCGAAAATAGTTCGCACAGCGCCTTGACAAAATCCGAAAGCGAAATAAACACTAGCGATCGCATCGGCACATTTCAATACCTGGTCGGGGAGATCTCGTGAGGATCGGGGACGAGTCGGCTCGCGACTTGCAATCCTCGCTCGTTCGCCAGTTGCGAATCGTGCGGAACATCTCGCGCATCGAACTCTCCAGGCGGCTGGACCTGGCGCCTTCGACGGTCGGCCAGTACGTGGACCGGTTGATCGACGACGGCTTCTTGAGAGAAGGCCGCAAGACCGTTCAGCCCGCCGGCCGGCCGCCGACGGTCTTGGAACTCAACCCGTCGGCAGGCCACTTCGTCGGGGTCGACTTCGAAGGTCGCCAGCTCTGGGTCGTCGTGGTTGATTTCGCTCAGCAGCCGCTGAGCTATCGCAAGACCCCGATCCGCACCACTGACACCGCGGACCGCGTGATCTCGAAGATCGAGAACGCCGTCGCAGCTTCGTCCGAAGGACACGGCCCGCTCTTGGGCATCGGGGTCGGCGTGCCCGGCGTCGTGGACACGCAACGCGGGGTCGGCCTGCACTATCAGTTCATTCGCGGCTGGAATGAAATCCCGCTGCGTCAACGACTCGCGGACCGCTTCCAGGTGCCGGTCCACCTCGAGAATAACATCCGCGCGATGGCATTGGCGGAGGAGTTGTTCGGGCAGGGGCGGGGCGTCAGCGATTTCGTGTGTCTTGGAATCCGCAGCGGCATCGCCGCCGGCGTGGTCATCGACGGTCGACTCCATTCGGGGCTGCGCAACCTGGCGGGCGAAATCGGCGGCTGGCCCTGCGCAGGCGGTTCGACACTCGAACAACTGGCGTCTCTCAGTGCCTTGGCCGCCGTGCTGGAGGAGGCGGTTCGGGCCGGGAAATCCACCTCGCTGAGGCTTAAGCGGAACCGCGCACAGCTTGAGGACGTCCTCCGGGCGGCGCGGGAAGGCGACGGCCTCGTGCTGGACGTGCTCCGGCATGCCGGTCAAGTCGTCGGCAAGGTGGTCGCCCAGCTCAGTCTGCTGCTCAACCCCGAGCGGGTCATCGTCGCCGGTCCGCTGGCCGAGTTTGAAACCGAGTTCATCCGGACGATCCGCGAAACGCTCGAACCGCTGGCGCCACCCCCGCATGCCATGCTGCCGGTCGTCTCCGGTTCCGACTTGGGTGAGTTCTCCGGAGCCTTGGGCGGTGCGGCCCTGGCCGTTCGACGGTGGGCGCCAGTCCGTAACACAAACTAGAGACTTGCCACCGGTAACAATTGTGGTTGGTCCATCAGCCGGCACGCGCGAGCGTCCGGTTTCGACGGCTGAGCCGGGGGCTGACGCCCAATGGCACTTGCTTGACGCGTATGGACCCCCTCTCCCTGGGGAGAGGGGTTAGGGGTGAGGGGATGTCCTGTGCGTGCCATGCTGCCGGTGAAGGTCGGCTGTTGATGTTTTCAAAGTGATTGAACGAACCTCAAACGGCGCCCCTCACCCCCGGCCCCTCTCCCCAGGGAGAGGGGGACCATCGGAGAGCGATATGTCTGACGCGCGATTCAGTGACATTTGGGTCGGGAGTCAGGAAACAGGGGACGGCGTGGGTCATTGGTCATGCAGCTTCCGCATCTTCTTCGAGGACGGCGGCAAGCTCCGGTGGGATCGGGATCGACGACATCGGTCCGCCGGGCCGGAAGACGCAGCAGACGATTTTCATCGTGCCTTTCGCGAGCAGCGTCTCGCCGCGAAGGAAGTCGTAACGCAGCGTCAGCGATTTCACGCCGATGCGTTCGACGATCGTGCGAATCTCGATTTCGTCTTCGTAGTAGGCCGGCGCCTTGAAGCTGCACGCCGCCGAGACCCGCGGCCAGCCGAGGACGGTGCCGTCGGGCTGCGTTTCGGAGATGCTGCGGCCGAGCGAGCGAAAGAACGCATGCTCGGCCTCTTCCATGTAACGGTAGAAGTTCGCGAAATGCACGATGCCCGCCATATCGGTCTCGGCGAACGCGACGCGGCGGATGATTGAATGGCGGCTGGGCATGGGCGAATTGTAACGGCACCGCTTCGCTGAGTTTAGCCGCGACCGTCAGGAAGCGCGA
>JBAQZJ010000128.1:0-6485 GCA_049790855.1 Planctomycetaceae bacterium
CTCCCTGACGGTCGCGGCTCTGACGGGTTTGCTGTTCGACCGATACAACAGCCTCTCACGGAGCGGTTCGCGTCGGCTCGTGCGGCGAGTCGCGGCCCTCTTGACGGCGGTGACGTTGGCGGCGCGCCTTCCAGATCCGGCGGCCGATCCAGAACGCCAACCCAGTGATCACGGCGATGCCGGTCCAACTGACGACTTGCTCGACCAGCCTCGCCGACTGCCCCAACCACCAGCCGACCAGTGCGAGCAGCGTCGACCAGAGCGCCGTGCCTGCCGCAGAATAGGCGACGAACGGAAGTAGCCGCATTCCGGCGATACCTGCCGGCACGCTGACGAGCGTGCGGATGCCCGGGACCATCCTTCCGAAGAACACGGCGGCACCGCCTCGCCGATCGAACCAGGCGTCGGCCCGCTCGATGTCCTTACGGCTGAATCCGATGTACTTTCCCTTGCCGTCGGCCCACCGAATCAGCCGTTCCGTGCCGATCCATCGCCCGATGTAATACCACAACAACGCCCCGGCGAGCGAGCCGCAGGACGCGGCGAGAATCACGCCGATCAACGTCATCTCACCGCGTCGCGCCGCAATGCCGGCAGCGGGCAGAATCGCCTCCGAGGGCAGCGGCGGAAAGACGTTCTCGAGCAGCATCGCCAGCGCGATGCCGACGTAGCCCCATTCGTTGAAGGTCGCGGCGATCCATTCGGCCATCGTCTTACCTGCAAGGCTTCAGCTCGGTTCCCTCACCTACGCACGGCGTCGGCGCTGGAACGCCGTTGTGATGCGTGCTTGTTAATAGGGTCGGTCTGAAGCGTCGGACCGTCTGCCGGTGATCTGCTGGTCGAACGTTCGTCCATTCCGGAGCGGCGGCTGGGGGGAAATCCGGTCTGCGTCGCGGCGGCGGTCGCGTAAGATCAGCAAAGAGAATCGAGCCGACGGCACTCCTTCCCGATCGAGGTGATTCATGGAGACACTTTCTCGTCGCGACCTGGATGCTCTGCTGACCGCAAAAAACCCGTACTGCGTGTCCTTTTACATGCCGACGCATCGGACCGGCGGCCCCGAGAACCGCGAGAACATCACCCGTTTCTCGAACCTGATCCGCACGACCGGCGACGCCCTGCGCGCTCGAAAGGCGAACGGGCTGCGATTGCAGGCGGTGACCGATTCGCTCGAAGACGTGAAACGCGACGGCGTCTTCTGGCAGCAGCAGTCCGAGGGTCTGGCGATCTTTTTCAACGGCGGCGAGCGCCGCGTGTTCCGGTTGCCGCTCAAATTCAAGGAACAGTGCATCGTCGCGCCGCGGTTTCACATTCGACCGCTGCTGCCTCTTTTCCAGGGCGACGGACGGTTCTATCTGCTGGTCGTCAGCCAGAACAAAGTGCAGTTGTTCGAGGGTAGTCGCCACACGGTCAGCGAACTGAAAGACGACCGGCTGCCGAAGAACCTGCGAGACGCCCTGAACATCGACGAATACCAGCAGTCGCTGCAGTTTCAGAGCGTCCGGGGCAGCGACATCGGCGGAAACGCCCGCGGCGGCGCCATCTTTCACGGACACGGCAGCGGCACGATGGATGACCGCAAGTCGGAAGAGATCCTGCCGTACTTCCGGCGCATCGACCGGGCGCTTCAGGAATTGATCGGCATCGACGACCATCCGCTCGTCTTTGCCGGCGTGGAATACCTCTTTCCGCTCTTCAAAGAGGCGAGCCAGTACCGCAGCCTCGTCGAAGAGCCGTTGACCGGAAACTTCGACATCGCGCCGCCGGCGACGCTGCATGCACAGGCTTGGGCGCTGGTCGCGGACCGGTTTCAGCGGCTGCCCGAAGCGGAACTCGAGCGGCTGGCCACGCCTCAGGATCCACGGCCGCATTCGACCGATCTGTCGGAAATTCTCGCGGCAGCGCCGCTCGGGCGGATCGAAACGCTGTTTCTCGCCAACGGCCACGAGCAGTTCGGCGTGTTGGAACACGACGAGTCGTCGGGCGAACTTCGACAGGCGGCCTCGAACGACGGCGTCGAAGAGGATCTCCTCAACGTCGCCGCGGTCGAAGCGTTGCGAACCGGCGCCAAGGTCTTCACCGTCGACGCCGGCCGCCTGCCGAACTCCATCCACGCGGCCGCGCGCTTCCGCTGGGCGGTCGAACCCACGCCCTCCGGGCGATAGGCATGCGACGGCTCGTCACGTCGCATTTACTCAACGAGCTGGACGGTCACCTGGCGGCGTTCGCCGTTCTTGCCGATGACCGTCAACGGGAGGGCGTCGTCGACGTCGTAGTTGAGTTTGACGTGCATCACGAACGAGGGTGACTTCTCGAACCGCAACGGCTGGCCGTCGAGAGCGACGACGAGGTCGCCTTCTCGCAGGCCCGCTTCGTAGGCCGCTTTTCCACCAGCCCGGCCGCGATTGATCCACTTGACGAGCAACGGGATCTCGTCTTCAGAAACCCCGGCCGCTTTTCGCTGGACCTCGTCGGCCGGCTCCATCCAGATCGGAAGTTTCGGCCGAAGCGACCAGAATGAACCCCGCCAGGAAATGTCCGTCCGTTTCCAGCCGGCCGGTAGCGAGAGCTCCTGTTCGCCGTCCCTGGTTCGTACCGTGACGGTTGCGTCGTCATTCGACAGACCATGCAGCACCCACTGGATGTCGGCGATCGATGTGATCGCCTGACCGTTGACGTGGGTGATTTCATCGCCTTTCGACAGTCCCGCCGCCTGGGCGGCGGAATCGGGCAGCACCTTCATCACGCGCACCCCGCTCTGCGGATTGATGACCAGCCCGATGTTCTCGGGCAACGGGTACCGCCAGAGCAGGTCTTCGTCGAACGTCCCGGCGTCGTACGCCGCGTTCTGCTCCGCATCGTGAATCATGTGGCAGTGGATGCAGTTGTTCCGCGCCGTCGCTCCGGCGAGCTTCTCTTTGTTCTCGAGGCCGCGCATGTCGAGGGCCGTTTCGTACGGCTTGTCGTCTCCACGCTTTCCTTCGAGTTCGGCCTTGTTCGCCGGGTAGTTCTTGTGGAGTTCCAACACCCGCCGCATCGTCGCCGACAAGCCTTCGATCGAGTTGTACGCATCGGCACCGGCGGCCGACTGCGTGCCGAAGCGGGCGTAGACGGTGCCGTCGGCGTTCAGAAACATCGCCGCCCAGTTCAGGTCGTGATCGAACTGGAATTGCGACAGGTCGACGCCCTTCATCTCGACCTGGCGGACGGGCACGAAGTGCTCGGCGGCGAGCTGCTGGATGATCTCGCTGCCCTTGGCAACCTCGGCGTCGAAGCCTTCGCAGTCTTTGCAGGGCACGCAGCGGAAGGTCACGAACAACGGCTTACCGGTCCGCTTCGCTTCGGCGAACCCGCGAGCGACGTCGTTGTAGATCCAGCCTTCGGCTCCGACGGCATGCTCGTCTTGAAGCGCCTCGCGCAGCGCCGGTTCGGCGGCGGAGAGAGAGGCGGCGAACGTCGCCAGAGCGAAGACTTCGACGAATGACAGGAATCGACGCATGGCAGCCTCTCGAGAGTATCGGGATCATCCGAGCCGCGACCGTCAGGGAGCGCATCGCGACGTGAACCGCAAGAAGAGCGTCGAACGTCTCACGAACGATAAGACAGATCGTAAGCCGCGATGCGCTCCCTGACGGTCGCGGCTCGGATGTCGAAACGCCGTCACTTGCCCCCGTTGACGTACAGCTTCACGTTGTGCGTGTTCCGACCACCGGCGACGATGTCGGGCTTGCCGTCGCCGGTCAGGTCGAGGACGAACAGATCCTCGGTCGCCATCCCGCCGTCGTCGACGACGTGCTTGGTCCACTTCGCGCCGGTGTCGTCTTCGGCCTGATAGAAATAGACGCCCGGCCCTTTGATCTCGCCCGTCGCCGGCTCGCTGTGCCCGACGACGATTTCCTCGTCGCCGTCGGCATCGAGGTCGGCGATCCAGAGCGCGTGACCGCGACCAAGAGTGTCGTCGAGGACGATTCGTGCATGCGGTCCCGTCCGCTGGGGAACGTAGGCAACGACCATATTGCCGTGCATCGGCTCGATCATCGCTAAGAGTGCCTTGATGGTCGGGAGCGGATCTGAGCGCATCATCGGTTTGCCGACCTTTACTTCGCCGGCGCCTTTCTCGGTCGGCTTGTCGCCGGCCGCGCCGTCGGCGACCTTCATTTTCGCGAATGGCTTCTCACGCACGCCGTTGATCAAAATTCCCTGACCGATCAGAAAGATGCCCTCCTGGCTTGCCGTGAGCGTCCTGTGCGGTTCGCCTTCAGCGCCCTCGACATGCCAATGGTTGTGCATCCGGTTCAGCGAATCATCCAGCACCGTCGCCTTCCAGCGGTCCATCTTCGGGTTTTCGGGAATCTCGAAGGCCGTCAGCTTCACGCCGTCGCCTTCGGTCTTGTTGAGCGGCGAGACGGTGAGCTGCGGCGTGCCGGTGCCGAGCACGTCGCCCCAGTGCATGCGGTGGGTCCAGGGAATCTCGCCGATGAAGTGGACGTTCCAGTTCTCGTCGAGCGACTCGTTCCGGCTGAGCCATTGGATCGTTCCGCCTTTCTGCGGCCAGCCGGCGCCGAGAGCGAAGTCGATCTTGCCGTCGCCGTCGATGTCGTGGGCGGCGATGCAGACGTTGTCGCGGACCGTCTGGTCCTTGATGACGACCCGCTTCTTCCAGTCGGGGGCGGCGTACCAGTAGACCGCGTCCCCCGTGACGGCGACGACGTCCTGCTTGCCGTCGCCGTCCACGTCGGCGTGCGTCACCGCGTAGACGATCTCGCCCGGATGCGGGTCGATCACATGCGGCGTGAACGCCGGGAACTCGTTCGCGGCGACAACGCTGTTCAGAACGAGAGTCGCGGCAAGAGCGGCAACGGGCGGAAAACGGCGGGTCATGCGGTGCCTCGCAGCGGTGGACGAGCGGTCGATTGCGACCGTCAACGTGCCACGCCGAAGCGCGGAACGCAAGACCGTCCAACAGACCCTCGGTTGGCACCGACCGACCGTCTCCTGTCCGCTATCGTACGACGGCCAGTACGCGGCTTGAGATCACGCATTTCCAACTCGCCATGTCGAGTCGAATCAGCCTGCCGCGCAGAACCCGACGATCGAGCCTCGACCGGCGACTCCCTGGTGCCAGCCAGGAGGCCGTTCACGCTGCGGTCATCGACTCGCCGGCGAAGCCGAATCGCATGCTGAAGCGGCGTGCCCGGTGGGTGGCGTACCAGCGGCGGCGGGCGATGTTCGTCGAATGGCGGCGTTTGCGGCTTCCGTCTGGCATCGTTCGTCCCCCTGATTGATGACCGTCATCAATTACGGCCGACCCAGAGCGACGTGACGCGGCTTCACGACATAAAATGCATCAATCGGCGGAAAAGCGGAAAACGCGAAGTTACCGGTGGGTCAAACGAGCCAATCGGCGCGCCGGGTAAGAGTCGATTTTGGGGGTCGTATTCCCGATGTCTCGCAGCCCGACTCGCCCGCTGACGGATTCGACGGTCACCGTCCGGTCGATCCTGACGCGGTCGAGCGGCTATCTCGACACGGTCGCGTCGCATTCCCTCCAGCCTTACCGGGGTTGTTCCTACGGGAACAGCCTGTGCGGCGTCGGTTGTTACGTGCGGCATAACGGTCACGTCACCCGCGGCCGGCCATGGGGCAGTTTTCTTGAAGTCCGCACGAATGCGGCCGACGTGTATCGGGCGACCTGCGAACGCGAGCGGCGCTGGGCGCAGCGCCGGCCGCCAGAGGTCGGCAACCACTTCGTCATCTTCTGTGCCAGCGTGACCGATCCGTTCGTGCCGCAGGAGCGACGGCATCGCATCACCCGGTCGCTGCTCGACGCCATGCTCGACCGGCCGCCGGAGGGATTGATCCTGCAGACGCATTCGCCGATCGTTCTCGATGAACTCGACCGGCTGTGCGCGTTGTCACAGCACTGCGAGTTGCGGGTGCATGTGTCGATCGAGTCGGACCGCGATCGCATGCCGGGGCTGCCGGCTCCCGCGAGCAGTGTCGAAAGGCGGCTCGCCGCCTGTGCGTCGCTGAAAGCGGCGGGCCTTCGCACCATCGTCACCGTCGCTCCGTTACTGCCGATCGAGCACCCCGACCGGTTCTTTTCCCGCATTGCCGAAGTTGCCGATGCGGTCGTGCTCGATCACTTCATCGGCGGAGACGGCACAGCAACAGGCCATCGCACGCTTCGCACCGCACTGCCTGCGGCAATGGCGAGTGTCGAACCGGCTGCCGTCGAACGGTCCTACCTCGAAGCAATGGCGGCGATCGCTCGCCGCTACCTGCCCGGCCGGGTCGGCATCGGCCGCGACGGGTTCGCGGGACGGTACGGCACGCCCGACGCCACGCAGCCGCTCGTGAAGCCCTGACACAACCGCGGCCGCACGCCATATCAACGCGGTCGGTCCAAGGGGAAGCCAAGGCTGAGAGGCTCTCCGGAAACCCTGATCCGTCGCGACGCCGGGATTTCGGCCGGAGACAAGGAA
>JBAQZJ010000129.1:0-5412 GCA_049790855.1 Planctomycetaceae bacterium
GCCTGCTGCAGCCGATCGTCGTGCGGCCGCGCGGCGATCGCTACGAGCTGATCGCCGGCGAGCGGCGGGTCCGCGCGGCGAAGCTCGCCGGCTACACGGCGATCGCGGCGACGGTCCGCGAGCTGAGCGACGCCGCAGCCGCCCAGGCCTGCGCGACCGAGAACCTTGAGCGAGAGGATCTCAACGCGATCGAAGAGGCCGAGACACTCACGGTGTTGCTCGACGTCGGCGGCCTCACGCAGAGCGAACTCGGCCAGCGGCTCGGCCGCTCGCAGCCGTGGATCGCGAACCGGCTCCGGCTGCTCGAATTGCCGGAGGACTGGCAGGCCCGGATTATTTCGCAGGAAATCCCGCCGACGCATGCCCGCGAGCTGCTCGCCTGGCGGCATCGGCCGATCGTGCTGAAGAAGCTCGCGACCTGGCTCATGGGCGACGTGGCAGAGACGCTGCCGAGCGTCGACGTGTTTCGCAACCGGCTGCGGCAGATCGCCTGCGACTGCGCGAAGCCTCTCACCGGCTGGCAGTGTAATTTCAAACCGACGAAGGCCCAACGCCTCGAACTCGACGTCGAGAGCATCGATCTGCCCTACGGCGGCAAGGCCGAGCATGCCTGGAACACGAAGCTTTGGAACGATCTCAATAAGCAAGCGAAGGCCAAGGAGCAGGCGGCCGCGAAAGCGGAGGCTGCGAAGCCTGCAACGTCCGGGAAGGCGAAGCCCGCGCCACCGTCGGACTGGTCGATCCGCAATGGCGTCACGGCCTGGCTCGCGCGCGAGGTCGCCGCCCGCCTGAAGAAGACCGATCGCGAAACGACGCTGCGGCTGTTGCTCATGCTGGCGACGGGCACGATCGAAAGCCCGATCACCGACGTCGAATCGCCCCACCCGCTCTTCAAGCGGGACTGGAACGAGCAAGGCGCCTCCGGCGTCCGGATCTGGCGGTCGCTGGTCGAGACGCCCCCCGCGCAGCTCGCCACGATCGCGCACGAACTGGTCGTCGTCTCGCTCCGGGGCGACGACGGCGAGGGCATCGAGGAGGCGAATGTCGAGACGCTCGTCGAGATCCTCGCAAGCCTCGGCGGCGATCCGCTCGCCTATCCGATCGGGAAGGAGGATCTAGAGCTGTACGACGTGACGCTCCTGCGAGACATGATCGCGGCTTTAGGAAAATCGCCCGGCTTCGAGAAAGCATCGAAGCCGGAGTGCATCGAATTCCTGATACCAAAGAACGGTCCAGGCTGGCTGCCGGCGGAGTTCGCGGATCTGCTGACGCCGCAAGCCAAGGGCAAGGCCAAGACCTCGAAGCGAAAGGCGAAGCCCCGATGAGCGACGATCGAAAATCAGTCACCACGATCCCACGCACGCTGCCGACGCGGGAAGAGATCGCCGACCTGGCCGAGCGGGACGTGACGGTCGCCGTGGCGATCGGGGAATTCCGCAGCGGCCGGGTCACCTACGAGGACTCCCTGCGGATCGCGGTCGTCGGCCTGGCGTCGATCGCCGAGCGGGCGATCGCGGAACTGACGCAGCGGGACGGCGCGCGGGGCGTCGTCTACATTTCTCCGGAACGCGACTGGCCGCCGCAACCGGCGACGACGCGGTGGAGGCTCGTCGTGCTGGTCGCCGCGGCGCTGACTCTCGGGTTCGGCCTCGGCGTCTTCGCGGCTCGAATGCTGGAGGGGGCGCCATGACCGCCGTGGAACGACTGCGACAACGCCTCGCCGCGAAGCTCGATCAGCAGACCGCCGGGGCGGCCGACCTGCTCGCCGGGCTGCCGCCCGCAACGATCGGCAAGCTCAACCGTTGCCTGCGGTCGGACGATCCGCGCGTCGTGCGGTCGCTGAACGACGACGCGCTGCGGCTCGTCCTCGGGCTGGCCTGGCTCGGTTTCGGCGTCGCCCTGCAATCGTTTGCCGATCGAGACGATGCCTGCGACCAGCAGCATGACCCTCTCCACTAACACTGATCGGGAGTCAGCGAACAATGGTGATGGCAGTCGTGAAACACAGTTCGGGGCCGTTCCTTGCGTCGAAAGGAACCGAAGATGAACCGGACCGATGGCAGGTCGTCGTTGACGGACCGCGCCTGTGGATCGTGGCGACGATCGAGAACGGCGCACCGGGAGACACGCTCAAAACGGAAGGTGCGAACGCCCGGCTGTTTGCAGCCGCGCCGGACCTGTTAGAAGCGTGCAAGGCGCTGTTGCTGTGCGCCGACAACGACGTGAAGCATCGCGACATTGCGAGGCAGGCCCGCGAAGCGATCGCGAAGGCGGAAGGCTAACCAGAAGTCACACACGTTTAGCCGGTCGGCTAAATTTAGCCGCGTCGCGGCGCGGCACAACGAAAGGCGAGACGATGACCAACTTGGAGATCAGCGTCGAGCAAGAGCTGGCGGTGCGCAACTGCCCGACATGCGGTCTGCTCTACGGCGTCGATGCGTCGTACCTGAAGCGGAAGCGGGAAAAAGGCGGGGACTGGTATTGCCCGGCTGGGCATAACCTGGTTTACACGGAGAGCGACCTCCAGAAGGCGCAGAAGGAACTCGCTGCCGTGAAACGGCGGGCAGAGTACTACGAGGCCGAACGGAATCGTGCCCGCGAACAGGCGGAGCAGGAGAAGCGTCGGTCGGCTGCCGCACGCGGCCAGGTCACCAAGCTCAAGCGTCGAGCGGCGGGCGGCGCCTGCCCCTGCTGCAATCGGACGTTCGAGAATCTGGCCCGACACATGCAGACCAAACACCCCGGCTTCGCGTCAGAAGAAATCGTGACGGGCGAAGGCTGACAACGGATCAGTGGTGACGAATTCCCCGGCCGGCTATAAGATCACGCCATGCCCGACCAGTACCTCCAGCAACTCGACCGCGTGACGACGGCGGCGGACACGGATCTGCTGCCGATCAGCGACGATCCGGCCGGGGCCGCGCGGCTGAGGGCGATCGAGACTCAGCACTTGTTCGCGTCCTTCACCGCTGCGGTCGTGCGCGACGCCAGCGGTGACATCGCGTTCGGCGGAGCCACCCGGTACGACGCGAGCGAGGACCGGACCTACACGACACAGGCCTATGCCGGCGGCCTCGGCCTAGGGAACACTGTCGCGGCGATTCAGGGCGGCCTAAACGGAAATATCGTGTCCGCCAATCCGACGTTCACGTCGTCCTACCATATCGCGTTGCCTGTACCGGCCGGGGGTTCGGCCGTACCCAATTTCAAGGCGTCGCCACTCGGGGGTTTCGGTTGGACACCGAACAACAACTCGTGGCAAAACGTAGCCGATACCGGGTTCATCCGCGAGGCGGCCGGCCTGATTCGTGCCGCCCACTCAAGCACCACGATCGACAACCTGCAACTCGGCTACTGTGAGCACTGGGCTTCGACCTCGACGACGCTGCGCGAGGTCGCCGGCGCCACGCCGTCATGGTCGGTCGCGACCGACGCCAGCCGCACCGGCCGCGTGACGCACACGGTCGAGGACTTCGCGGGATCACGCGAGACGTTCCGCGAAGAGGCGACCGGCACAGCTGCGGCGATCGGATTTCTGGGGGCGACTGCCGTCACGCGCCAGACCGTCACCGGCTCGCGCACGGACGGCACGGCGCTCGCATCACTGCTGACGGCGTTGGCTTCGCTGGGACTGATTACGGACTCGACCACGGCCTGAACAGTGAGGACTCGATAGATGAGAGATCAAGACTTCATTTCCGAGGCTCGCGATGCCGCCCGCAAAGTGTGGGACGGCATCAATGCATTGGAGTCTCTGCAAGCCGAGTACAACGCACTCGACTACGGCAACACGCTTGCTGACGGCGTTGGTGCCCACGCAGGGATCACGCGGTCGATGTCGGGTCGGCAGTGTTTGACTCGGCAACGGCGTTACGGACGACGCTCAATGCCGGTCACGCCACCAATCTCGCGAAACTTCTGTGAGGTGACCGATGCGCCTGCGGCTGCGCCTCGACGGCACGACTGACGACCTGCTGCTGCTCGACGGCACTCCGGGCGGCGGGTCGCTGCTGTTGGAGCCGGTCGTCGTCGAGGAGGGCGTCGCCGCTCGGCTGCCCGGTCGGAGCAACGCGGCCAGAATGCCGGTCACGACGGACGCCGCTCGGCTGCCCGGTCGGAGCAACGCGGCCAGAATGTAAGGGGACCGCATGAGCGGCAACAGGACCATCCAGAGCCGCGACGTGCTGACCGTCGCGCCCGGCGAGATCGACCGCCACGAATTCCTCGTCGCCGATCTCGGCGCCGGCAACGCCGTCGTCGGCACGCCGACCGTCGCCGTCGAGCCGGCGGGCCAGCTCGCCTACAGCAACGTGCGGCTCAACGCTGCGGCCTACACGGCCACTGTCGAGTCGAGCCTGTCCACGCTGTCCGTGCCGGTCGCGATCGGCGAGGCCGTCTGGGCCGACTTCGACGCCTCGCTCGCCGTCGCCGGCAGCGACTATCTCATAGTCGTGACGGTCCAGTTCGCCGACGGCTCGACTCGCGTGCGGTACGTCGAGGTCCAGTGCCGTGAAGGCCGGGCCTGATAATCAATCAGCTTCGCCCTGCGGTCGCGATCCTCTTCCGCGCCGAGGCCGGACCAAGCCCCAACGTGAGCGATCGCCCGACGGCCGCGGCGTACCGGGCCAAGGTGCCGTAGGTCGGGTTCTGGTTCTTCCGGGTCTCGATCTTGTTCAGGGCCGCCCGGTCGATGCCGGTCCGCTCCGACACGTCGGCGAGGCTCAGCCCCTGCGCCTCGCGAGCCTCGCGGAGCTCGTCGACGAGTCGGTTCAGAGCGACCAGATCGTAGACGTTCGCCGGGCCGGGAGCCTCGGCCGGCCGGTCTCCCGCCTTCGCCGCCTTCCGGCGGGCGGTGGCCTCCGCCAGCGTCTTTCGGGCTTCGGCCGCCTCGGCAGCGGTCAGGCGGCTCGTGGCAATCATTCGCTTTCCCACGGCAATTTCCTTTTTCTCAGGGGTGGTCAGGTCACTCGCCGATTTCGACGCCGATCACGAAGATGGTCGACGCATCCTCCCAGCGGAACATGACCGTCATGGGCCGCCCGTCTTCGGCAGCGCCGAACAGGACCGGCCAGCCGGACATGTTGCTGACGTCGGGGTCGACGGCGCCGTGCTCGACAGCCTGCTCCACGTCTTCCTTCGTGACGCCGATCTGGCGGAGCAACTCCACGTTTCCGCGAGGGTCGTTGTCCGCATCCCAGTCGATCGTCACGTTCATCGCGTCTGCTCCCCCGCGTGTCAGGTAGTAGTATAATACTACGGAGTGTCGGGCGGGTCAACGCCCGTCGCGGGGAAATTTTCGACTGGATGCGGTCGTTGCCATTCGCGTGATGGCGCCTCAGTCGTAATCGAGCAGCGCCTCGACCGGGTGCCCGAAGGGCGGCCCGTGCAGCCGGCGGAGCGTCGCCGCGACCT
>JBAQZJ010000130.1:0-7329 GCA_049790855.1 Planctomycetaceae bacterium
GTCCGAGCCTGCTGCGCTGCGAGATGTTCGGGAGTCTCTCCGTTTCGCAGCCTCGGCCCGAACGGACTTCATCCGACTTCGGGAACGTTGTGATTGCAACATACAAGAGCGCGGAGAGCGCAGAGAAGCAATTTCTCCGCGACCTCTGTGTCCTCTGCGGTGAATTTCTTTCCTTTGGATCTCCCGCTGTGGTCACGAGACCTCGCCACAGCACACGCACAAAAACGGCCTGGGCAGTCGGGACTCACCGGAGAACCTGTTAGATTGGATGCTGCGGGCGGCTTGCCGCCGGTCGCATTCATCGACGAGTGCCTGGCACTACGCGGCGTTCGCCCTGCCGCATGACCATAAGGAGCCGACTATGAAATGCCCGACCTGCAACGTCGACCTGCGGATGACCGACCGGCAGGGGATCGAGATCGACTACTGCCCGCAATGCCGGGGCGTGTGGCTCGATCGCGGCGAACTGGACAAGCTCATCGAGCGCTCGTCCACCTACCGCGAGAGCGACCGCGACGACGACGCCTCGTACCCGCCCGACCACCGCAGCCCGACCGGCCATCAGGGCGGCTACGGCCATCCCTCACAGAAGCCCTACAAGAAGAAGTCGATGTGGCGCGAGATTTTCGACTTCGATTGAACCGAGCAGCCGTGTAGGGTGGGTCGAGCAAGGCGAGGCCCACCGGCACGGTCTCTGTGCTTCCGGACGCAAGCAGACCGTGCTGGTGGGCCGACCCACCCTACGCTCAAAACCACAGTTCGACCCGTTCCCGCAGCGATGCCGGCAGGCGTTTCAGGATGCCTTTTTCGACCTGGTGGTCGAGGTAGCGCGTGCTGACGTGGGTGAAGATGATCTTTTCGTTGTTGAAGCGGTCGGCGCGGTCGAGGATGTCGTCGAGATGCGTGTGGCCGAACTTGTGAATCTTCTCTTTGCGGTGCTCGGGACGGTAGAAGGTGAGTTCGGTGATCAGAATTTGTGATTCGTAGACGGCCGGTTCGGCGTCGAGGCCCGGCGGAGACGTGTCGCCGGTGTAGCAGACGAGCGGCACGCGGACTTCGTGCGTGACGTCGACGCCGGAGGTCGCCAGTTCGCGGATTTCATTCTGCGGCCGGCCGAGGAGTTCCGGCTTGAGTTTCCGCCGGCGGTCCCAGACGACGTAACCGGCGCTCGGCACGGTGTGCGTCGTCGGAAAGACGGTGACGACGTTTTCGCGCGACAGTTCGATCTCGTCGCCGGCCTTCACGCCGACGAGGCTGCAGTTCATCCGCCCGCGATCGAGCCGCTGCCACGATTTCAACATGCGTTCGGTCGGTTCGACGATCTCTTCGGGAAGGTAGATCGTCGGCGGCTCCATCTTCATCATCCGCCGGCGGGCGACGTAAACCGGCAGAGCGGCCATGTGGTCGAGGTGCGCGTGGGTGACGAAGATCGTCCGCAGGCTCATGAAGTCCCACGGGCTGCCGCCGACGTCGAACCCGACCTTGAGTTCGGGCACGCGGAAGTAGCTCTGCACCGCCGCCCGGCTGTAGCCTTCGACGGTGAGAGTTTTGTGCGTCAGCCGGCGGAGAGGCAGGTTTTCGATCATCAGCGAAAAAGCGATTCGGCGAGCGGCAGGCGTCAGCCTGCCGGTGCGTGCCTGAAAAGAGCGTCGGGATCGCTCGAACCCACCGGCAGGCTGACGCCTGCCGCTCGCCTTGCTTTTCACACGGCGACGGGCTTGCCGGTGGCGATGCTTTTCGCTTCGGCGTAGCACAGTTGCAGGGCGTCGCGGGCGAGTGCGCCCGAGAGGATCGGCGAGACGTGGTGCTCCTTGACCGATTTGACGGCTGCCTGAAGCTCGCCGGTGAAGGCGGCGCACCATTCCTCGCTGCCTTTGGGCCGGACTTCGCGGGCTTTGCCGTCCTGGGTGATGACGGTCAACGGTCGATCGACGGCCGCTTCGCCTCCGATCGTGCCCGCCGAAAAGAGCAGCGTCGCCTTTTCGAGGTAGATCTCGAAGCCATGCCCGAACTGGTGTCCCTTCGCCGCGATTCCGCCGCTGACGCAGGTCACCGCGGGACCGTTGCCGTCGAAGACGTAGCTCGACTGCACGTGGTTCACATAGCCTTCGGCGAGCAGTCCGCGCGAGAAGACTTGCTTCGGACGGCCGCACATCAGCGCGATGAAGTGGTTGTCGTGGATGTGCAGGTCGATGCCCCAGCCGCCAAGCTTGCGGAAGTCGCTCATGTCGCCCGACCAGTCGGGCGGACTGATGACCCGGCGGAAGTGCGCTCCGAGCAACTTGCCGTGCTTGCCCGACTGGACGGCGTCGAGAGCGAACTTGAACTCGGGGAAGAACGGCAACACGTGGCCGACCATCAGCAGCACGCCGGCTTTGTCGGCGGCTTTGACCATGCGGTCGGCCGCTTTAAGATCGACGGCGACCGGTTTTTCGACGAGCACGTGCTTGCCGGCGGCGATCGCCTGGTGGACGACCTTCTCGTGCAAGTCGGTGGGCAGGCAGACGTCGACGAGGTCGATTTCGGGGTCGGCGAGCAACTCGTCGTAGTCGGCATAGGCGCGAACTTTCGACAAGTCCACCTTGCCGCCTCGCGGGCCGAAGTTGCCCTGAATGCCGCTCCAGTCGCCGGCGCGCTTCTTCGCGTCGCGGGTGGCGATCGCGGTGATTTTCCCTCCCCGAAGGCGCGCCGCCGCGGTGAAGTGCGTGTAACCCATGAACCCGAGGCCGACGATCCCGATGTTGACCATGGTGAATTGCAACGTGAGCCATAAGGGGAAACGGCGGAAGCGCGTGCGAATGATCGCGTCGCTGCGGCTCGCACGGAGCGGCCAGCATCGCGCCGGCACTGCCGGAAGTCAACCGGCGGACACGAGTTGAGGGTCGTTGCGGCGTCGTCGGGCGCGGGGTAGGATGAACGCATCAGCGATTGTTGAACCGGCCTCGGCGAGCGGCAGGCGTCAGCCTGCCGAATGCGTCCCGAATTCATCGGCGCCCGTCGCGTCCCATGCACCAATCCACTCGGACCTGCTCGGCAGGCTCACGCCTGCCGCTCGCCTGCTGGAGACCTGATTCATGATCGATCTCACCGGCCGCGGCACGGCCCAGACGTGCGACGGATTCACCCGTCGCGACTTTCTGCAGGTCGGCACGCTGGGCGCGATCGGGCTGTCGTTGCCGCAGTTGGCGGCGGCGAAAGAGGCGGGGCAGGTCCGGCCGGGGCACGAAAAACGCTCGTGCATCATGATCTTCAATCTCGGGGCGCCGAGTCAGCCGGACACGTTCGATCCGAAACCCGAAGCGCCTTCGGAAATCCGCGGTCCCTTCAAGACGATCTCGACGGCGGCGGACGGCGTTCAACTCTCCGAGATCCTGCCGAAGCACGCGTCGATCGCCGACAAGGTCGCCTTCGTCCGCAGTTGCTATCACACGGCCCCGGCCGTGCACGACACCGGCTGGCAGATGATGCAGACCGGGCGGCTGTTCTCGGGCGGCATCAATACGCCCCACGCCGGTTGCGTGACGAGCTACCTGCTCGGCCGTCGCAGCGATCTGCCGGCCTTCGTCATTCTGCCCGAACAGATGGGGGCCGGCGGCGGCAACCTGCCGGACGGTCAGGACGCCGGATTTCTCGGCAAGGCGCACGACCCGTTCGTGCTCAACGCCGACCCCAGCAAGCCTGGCTTCAAAGTGCCCGACCTGCTGCCGCCCGCGAGCATCGGCGAAGCCCGGCTCGATCGCCGCAGGCGGCTGCGCGAAATCGTCGAATCGACCGCCTCGCGGTTCGAGTCGAGTGCGGCCGCCGAGTTGATGGATTCCAATTTCGAGGCGGCCTATCGCCTTGTGACCAGCACCGAGGCCCGCGAGGCCTTCGATCTCTCGAAAGAGCCGAAAGAGGTGCGCGAGCGTTATGGCATGAACCGCTTCGGGCAGTGTCTGCTGCTGGCGAGGCGACTGGTCGAGGCCGGCGTGCGGTTCGTGACGGTGAACACCTTCCTGACGGTCTTCAACGAAGTGACGTGGGACATTCACGGCACGAACCCGTTCACCAGCATCGAGGGCATGCGCGACATCGTCGCCCCGATGTACGACCAGGCGTATTCCGCACTGATCAGCGATCTCTATGAACGCGGATTGCTCGACGACACGCTGGTTTGCAATCTCGCCGAGTTCGGACGCACGCCCCGCGTCAACCCCGCGGGCGGTCGCGACCATTGGCCGCACTGCTGGACGGTCTACTTCGCCGGCGGCGGCGTGCAGGGCGGGCGGGTCGTCGGCAAGAGCGACACGATCGGGGCCTATCCCGTCGAACGACCGACGGCCCCGAACGAAGTCGTCGCCTCGATCTTCCACAGCCTCGGTCTCGATATCAACGCCCACCTGCCCGGCCCCGCCGGCCGACCGTTCACCCTCGTCGACCCCGGCGTGAAACCGATTATGGAGTTGTTCTGACGGCGTGAGGCAACCCCATTAAAAGTATGAGTTGATCCGTGGAACAGATCCCTCGCTGGCGCGTCGGGATTGCCGTGTTTTGCGATCGAATGCCCACTCCGGCCGGCACAGCCGGCCCTACAATTCCGACATGAACGCCACAGAGATTCGAGAACTCCTTCGCGTCAGGCCGTTCAGGCCCGTCCGCATCCATCTCTCCGACGGCCGGACGTTCGAGGTCCGTCATCCAGAGCAGGCGCTGATCTCGCATTCGACGATGTACATCGGCATTGGAGAAGACCAGGAATACAACGTCGCGGACAAGATCGAGCGCATTTCGCTCCTGCATGTCACCGGCGTCACCGAGACGGAACAGCCACCCGCCCGACATTCGAACTGAACCCGAGCGAACCTTGATGTCCCGTAGGCTTACGATTTGCACGTTCGTCGGACTTGTCGCGATCTCCGGTTGGCGAGCGACCGCCGCCGAACTGGTCGTGCTTCCCGAGACCGTCACGCTCACCGGTCCCGAAGCGAGCCACCGTCTTCTCGTCATGGACCGGAACGACGCGGAACTGGCGGGTGAAGCGGCCGGGGTGACGCTGTCCGTCAGTGACTCGAAGGTCGCGACGATCGAAGGCGGCGTCGTGCGCCCGGTCGGCAACGGAGCGGCGACGATCACGGCGACGACGGCCGACGGACGATCGGCGAGCGTGGCCGTCACCGTCGAGAAGTTCGCCGAGCCGTTCGCGTGGAGCTTTCGCAACCACGTGCAGCCGGTGCTGACGAAAGCCGCGTGCAACAGCGGCGGATGCCACGGCGCCGCGGCGGGGCAGAACGGTTTCAAGCTGTCGTTGCGCGGGTACGACCCGTCGTTCGACTATGCCGCGATCACGCGGCATGCCGGCGGACGCCGCATCGTTCCCACCGATCCGGGGCGCAGCCTGCTATTGCTCAAACCGACCGGGACGGTTCCGCACAAAGGCGGCGTGCGGGTCGAGCCGGACAGCGAAGAGTACCGCATTCTCGCCGAGTGGATCGCCGCCGGTCAGCCGGCGCCGCAGCAGGACGATCCGCGAATCGAGCGGCTCGAGATACTGCCGGACGTCGTCGTGTTGAAACCGGGCCGGTCACAACAGTTCGTCGTGAGGGCGCACTTCGGTGACGGCCGGGTCGAAGACGTCACCCGCCGGGCGAAGTTCACGGCGACCGATTCGACGGTGGCGAAGGTGGACGACGCGGGCAAGGCCGTCGTGGCCGGGCACGGCGAAGGCTCGATCGTCGCCTCGTATCTCTCACAAAACGTGGTCGGCACGATCCGGTCGCCGTTCGAGGGCGAGGTGCCGGCCGCCGTCTTCGCGAACGCCCCGCGGTCCAACTTCATCGATGAACTGGTGCTCGCGAAGCTCGAAACTCTGCGACTTCCGCCGTCACCGCCGGCAACCGATACCGAGTTCCTGCGACGGGTGTTTCTCGACACGATCGGCCTTCCGCCGACGCCCGAGGAGGTTCGCGCGTTTCTCGCCGACGCCGATCCGATGAAGCGGGAACGGCTCGTCGATGAACTGCTCGCGCGCCCGGAGTTCGTCGATTACTGGGCGTACCGCTGGTCCGACCTGTTTCTGGTGAACAGCGAAAAGCTCAAGCCGAAACAGGTGGAAGCCTACGCCGGCTGGATTCGCGAACAGGTCGCCGGAAACACGCCTTGGGATGAGCTGGCCCGGCAGGTCGTCACGGCGACCGGCAGCACGGCGGAGCAGGGTGCGGCGAACTTCTTCGCGCTGCACCAGGATCCGCAGGGCATGGCCGAGACGGTCTCGACGACGTTTCTCGGCATGTCGATCAACTGCGCCCGCTGTCACGATCATCCGCTCGAAAAATGGACGAACGACCAATATTACGGCATGGCGAATTTGTTCGCCCGCGTGCGGGCGAAGGGCAGCGACGAAGAGCGCGTGATCTTCGTCAGCGATCGCGGCGATCTCGTCCAACCGCAGACCGGCGAGCCGCAGCCGCCCCGGCCGCTCGATGCGGAGCCGATTCCGTTCGAGGCGACGTCCGACCGTCGCGAGTACCTGGCCGACTGGCTGACCTCGCCGGACAATCCGTACTTCGCGCGAGCGGTGATCAATCGGGTCTGGGCGAACTTTCTCGGTGTCGGCATCGTCGAAGCGGTCGACGACCTGCGGTTGACGAACCCGCCGAGCAATATCCCGCTGTTCGACGCGCTGGAAGCGGACTTCGTGGCGAACGGCTACGACCTCAAGCGGCTGATGCGGTCGATTCTCACGTCGCAGACGTATCAGCGATCGAGCGTCCCGCTGCCGGAGAACGCCGCTGAGACGCGGTTCTACTCCCACTTTTACCCGCGGCGGCTGAAGGCGGAGGTCTTGCTCGATGCGACCAGCCAGGCCGCGCTCGCCGCGACGGTCTTCAAGGACAAGCCGGCGGGCACGCGGGCGCTGCAACTGCCCGACGTGAAAGTGGAGTCCTACTTCCTCGACACGTTCGGGCGGCCGGACCGGTTGCAGACCTGCGAGTGCGAGCGGACCGACATGCCCAGCATGAAGCAGGTGCTGCACCTGATGAACGGCGACACGCTCAACGAGAAGCTGTCGCGTGTTCCCGACGAAAAGAAAGGCGGGTCGGAAAACCGGATCGGCCGTGCCTTGTCGGCCGGTCGGTCGAACGTCGACATCGTCGAGGAAGCCTACCTCGCGGCACTCGGCCGCTACCCGACCGGAGAGGAACAGGCGCGGCTGCTGGCGACCCTCGCCGAGGTTCCCGACGAGTCGCGACGCTCGGCGATCGAGGATCTCTACTGGGGTTTGCTGACGAGCCGGGAGTTTCTGTTTCAGCATTGAGAATGTGTCCTGCTATCGAGGGGGCGAGCGGGGGG
>JBAQZJ010000131.1:0-1709 GCA_049790855.1 Planctomycetaceae bacterium
GTCAGGGAGCGTTTTTCAGGCAGCCCGCGCCGACAAACGCTTCCTGACGGTCGCGGCTCTGACGTCTTCTCGCGGAACGTCGTCCGTCGGCATGGAATGCGCATGGCCCGTGAGGCTCGGCGGGAGCCTCGCCTTCGGTTCTAAAAACATCTGCTAAGGATACACGCCCGCCAGGCGCACGCCTTGCCGCTCGACGATCGCGATCGGATCGGCGACGGCAAGTCGGCGCCTCAATTCGTCCGGCAGCGAAGCCCTCCGCTCGAAGACGAGAACTGCATCGGCATTGTTCGCTGCCGGCGTATCGTACTCGACAAGCCGAATGTTCCGACGACGTAGCGCCGGCGACTGCGTCCGCAGGTCGTCGAGCTGAAACTGATGCAACACTGGCGAGACGGCGAGCGTTCCGCCTTCAGGAACAGCCTCCGCCGCGGCGTCGAGCAGTTCGGATGTGATCGAGTCGCCCCAGTAGGTCGGCTCGAAGCCCAGTCGCTCGGCGCCGGCCAGCCCGCCGACGAGCAGGTTGTAGTAACTGAGGTACGTCGGTCGGTCGGTGACGATTCCGTAAGCCTGGCCCACAAGGAAGTACATCAGCACGATCGTCGCGACGCGCGACGACGACTTGGTCCGGAGCCAGTTCCACGCGACCCCACCGCCGCGACCGATCAGCACCGCCCAGAGGGGAAACGAGACGAGGAACAGTCTCGCACCGTCATAGACGGCAACGCCGGGCACGGCGAAGACGAGCAGCGGAAAGATGAGGTAGGCAAGGAGCAGTCGAACGGCCGGATCACGCCAGCCGGGCGGTCCTTCACGATCAGGATGACCGGCGAAGATTCCGATCGCTCCGAGTGCCTGCAATCCGACGGGAACCGTCACCGCGAACATCACGAAGGGATAGTGCCAGGGCGCCTCTTTGTCGGGAAACACGCGACCCAGGTACCAGACCGGCAGGCTGATGCGATCGGTCGACCGACCCAGGTACTCGATCAGGTGATCGACCGGGTCCAGCCACAGCCACGGCCAGCCTAAGAAGAAGACAAACCCGCCGGTCGCTCCAAAGACGGCAAGCGGCACGATCGCCCTCCCGCGCCAATGCCACAGCGCCCACAGCGCGATCGGAATCGGCAGCAGCACAGCCTGGATCTTCGTCAGCAGAGCCAGTCCCAGCAGAAACCCGGCGCATAATGCGGCCCGCGCCGGAATCCGTTCCGCAGCTCGCCAGCGCTCCGCGACCGACAGCACGGTCGCCGTGAAGAACAGGCCGATCAACGTTTCGAGCGAAGCGATGTGCGCATGCCCGAATACGCGGGGCATCATCACCAGCCCGGCGGCGGCCGTGAGTCCCGCGACAACGCCGTATCGCCGACGAGTGAATCCGCCGATGAAAAACACGGTCACGGCAAATGCGACGGCGGAGGCGAACCGGCCCGCGGCGTAGACGAACGGCGAGTCCCAGCCGTCCGGCCGTGCGAACGCCGTGACGAGGTTGTGCGAGACGCCGAGCAACCATCGTCCGAGCGGCGGGTAGTCGGCCATGTAGGTTCCCAGGGCGTCGCTCGCCCCGAACACCTCCCGAAGGTCGACCACTCCGAGCGCCAGGTAGCGCAGGCCGATCTCCAGCCGCACGCCCTGCTGAACATTGAGCGATTCGTCGATCGTCAGTCCCGGCCCGTCGGGCAGCCGGTCGAACGTGCCGGTCGGATCGAGAT
>JBAQZJ010000132.1:0-4392 GCA_049790855.1 Planctomycetaceae bacterium
GCGACGCACTGTGTTCGCGCCGCCTCTCGCGGCTCACGGTCGATTTGCGAAGGACGCCCGCGAACCGTGCGGCGACAGGATCTAGAATGCCGCCGTCGGCACCGCAGGCTGAGCGATGATTCGCCCCCTTCAACCTAACGCGACTGCACCGACGTTTTGCGACGTAAGTCCTTATTTCATGGTCGGCGAAACGGCGTTTCGGGAACGTTTCCGGAAACTGTTTGTAAATGCAAGTGGTTGAACAGCAGGGTGTTCCGCCATTCGGTCCGGCTGTGCCGGACGAAAATCGGGGATGAATCTTTCGAGGCGACCAAACGCCCGTTCCGGCCGGCACAGCCGGCCCTGCGCTCGCTGTTGAAGAAGATTTCATCGCTGAGGACGCAGAGGTCGCAGAGAAGCAATTTCTCCGCGACCTCTGCGATCTCAGCGGTGAAATTCTCACCCTTGGCCCATCAGACGCTTGTCACCCCCCTTCTGCCGCTCTCCCCTCGCAAGAGGTCGGGAGACCTCGTCACGGCAAGCAAGGATTATTTCGAGGCGACCAAACGCCCGTTCCGGCCGGCACAGCCGGCCCTACGCTCTCAATGAAGAAGATTTCACCGCGGAGATCGCAGGAGATGCAGAGAAGCGATTCCTCCGCGACCTCTGCGTCCTCAGCGGTGAAATTCTCACCCTTGGCCCAACAGGCCCTTGTCACCCTCTCCCCCCATCACCCACTCTCCCCCTCCCGACGCCGCGGTGGCCCGGAGACCTCGCCACAGCACAGTCCGAAAAGCCGGAGTTGCGGGTTTCACCCGTGACCGGACGGATCGCGAGCACCATACTGGCGGGGTCGCGGTCCGTTTCGGAGTCTGGCATGTTCGGCAAACCGTTCCCCTTGTTTCGGCTGTTCGGGTTCAGCGTCAAAGCCGACCCGAGCTGGCTGATCGTCGTCGTGCTCGTCGTCTGGACGCTCGCGGCCTATTACTTTCCGCAGCAGTACCCCGGCCTTCGGCCGTTGCCTTACTGGCTGATGGGCGTCTGCGGCGCGATCGGACTGTTCGGGTCGATCGTGCTGCACGAACTGGCCCATTCGCTCGTCGCCCGGCGGTTCGACGTGCCGATCCGCGGAATCACCCTGTTCATCTTCGGCGGCGTCGCCGAACTCGATCGCGAACCGCCGACGCCGAAAGCCGAGTTCTGGGTCGCGATCGCCGGTCCGATCATGAGCGCCCTGCTGGGCCTCGCGGCACTGGCGCTCTGGTCGCTGACGGCGGCGCTGAACGGCCCGCTGCCCGCGCGGGCGCTGCTCGCCTATCTCGGCATGATCAATCTGCTGCTCGTCGCGTTCAACATGATTCCGGCGTTCCCGCTCGACGGCGGACGGGTGCTGCGGTCGATCCTCTGGGCGGCGAAGGGCAGCCTCCGCTGGGCGACGAAGGTCACCAGCACGATCGGTTCGGCGTTCGGACTGGTGCTGATCGGCCTGGGTGTGTTCGCGATGTTCAGCGGCCATCTTTACGACGGACTGTGGACCGCGCTGATCGGCATGTTTCTCCGCGGGGCCGCGGGGGCGAGCTATCAGCAACTGCTTGTGAGGCGGGCACTCGAAGGCGAACCGGTCAGCCGGTTCATGACGCGCGACCCGATCACCGCCCCTGCCGACGTCACGCTGCGCGACTTCGTCGAAAACTACGTCTACCAGCACCACTTCAAGATGTTTCCGGTCGTCGACGAGGACGACCGGCTCGTCGGCTGCCTGTCGATCGACCGCGTCAAGGAAGTCCCTCGCGAAGAGTGGGAGACGACGACCGTCCGCCATGTCGCGCAGCACTGTTCCGGACGGAACACCATCCACCCCGAGACCGACGCGATGCAGGCGCTCTCGCGGATGCAGCGACTGCGCGTCAGCCGGCTGATGGTGACCGAAAACGACCGCGTCGTCGGCATGTTCAGCATCCGCGACGTGATGAAGCTGATGGAACTCCGCGTCGAACTCGACGATCACGCGCCGGGGGACGAGGAACCGCCCGATTCGCGCGAGATCGAACGCGAAGTCAGCCGTGCTCACTGAGCCGTGCCGAGTAAGAAGGTGACGAGTCGGTCGTGGGTCACTTTGAACAAAGCGGCCGAAACTGTCGCCTTTCGCTCCGCGAAAGACGACAAACCGTCAAACCGACCCACCACCTACGATTCGGCGTCCGCGAACAGTTCGGCGAGCTTCAGCGTCAGGCCGGGCAGCACGCCGCCGCCGTCAAGGCTGTCTGTCGTCGTGAGTGTGGTGGGCTGCTCGCGCGAGGCGTAGACGCGGGCCGTCCGCGTCTTCGGATCGATGATCCAGACGAGTTGCACGCCGGCTTCGAAGTAGTCGTCGAGTTTCCGATCGATTTCCTGCTTCGTGTTCGCCCGGCCGAGCACCTCGACGGCGAGATCGGGAACAAGCTGCGGAACGGGCTGCTTCGGCACTCGCCGGTCGGGCGTTTTCGACCACGCGATGTACGACACGTCCGGTGCGCGGACGAGTCCTTCGACGAGCTTCAGCATGCCTGCTTCGCCCGCGGCGAAGCCGAGTCGGTGCTCTTCCAGATACTGGTTGATCTTCCCCAGAATTCGACCTGCCAGCCACGACTCGTACAGGCCCACGGGTTTCTCCAGCAGGATTCCGTCGACGAGTTCGTACACTCGTCGTGTTCGCTCGTGCAGATCGACGAGATCCTCCTCGGTCGCTTCGCCGGGCGGCGGGTCGAGAACGATTCGTCGCAGCGGAATCGGCCCGAAGCGATCGGCGAGATCAACGGCCGTCAACTCGCGTGCTTCGACGTCCATAGTGGCCATGGGCAAACCTCGAGACCTTTCGCGTGTCTGTTGATCATATCACGGCAAAGCGGTGAATCAGCAGGCTCGCCGGAACCGTCGCCTTTCGCGGAGCGAAAGACGACAAACCGTCAGACCGACCCACCACCTATGTGCCCCTCGGAAGATCGCTCGGAACGTCTCCGATTTGTTACACTCCGCGCATGACCGACGACGCAGGTTTCGAGTCCGCCGCGCCCGCCCCGACGATCCGCCCTGCCGGCAAGGGCGACGTCGCGAGAATTCATGCGTTCATCCGGCCCTACGTGGCGGTCGGGCGGCTGCTGGAGCGGACGATCGAAGAGCTGGACGTGCTCATCGCCGACGGGTTCGTCGCCGAAGACGCCGGGAAGATCGTCGGCTTCGCGGCGCTCGAGGTCTACTCGAAAAAACTCGCCGAACTGCGGAGCCTCGCCGTCGCCGACGAGTACCGACGGCTCGGGCTGGGTCGGAAGCTCGTCGCGGCGTGCATCGAGCGTGCCCGCGAAAAGAACGTGCTGGAGGTGATGGCGATCACCTCCAGCGAAGAGTTCTTCCGCTCGTGCGGCTTCGATTTCACGCTGCCCGGCGAGAAAAAAGCGCTGTTCCTGCAAACCCGCGATTCGTAAATGCGCATCATCGTTAGCCGTCGGCCTTGGCCGACGCTCAGCGCCCGGCGAGCCGGGCGGCTAACAAATCATTCGTTTTCGCTCGTCGCTTCGGGCGCAGCCTCATCGGCCTTCGCGGCATCGGCCGTCGCGGCATCGGCCGTCGCTTCGACCGGTTCACCGTTCTCGCTGAGGATGCGGGCCGTTTTGATGCCGTCGAGTTCCGGGAACTCGGCGTCGAGGTAGGCGTTGCCTTCGGCGGCGATCCGCCCCTGGTCGGGCCCGGTTCCCTGCGGCGGTCCCTCGCCGTAGCCGCTGTGGAATGCCTCGACCACGTCCATTCCCTTCGTCACTTTGCCGAACGGGGCGAATCCCGCGTCATCGAGCCATTCGTTGTCGGCAAGATTGATGAAGATCTGCGTCGATCGGCTATTTGGGCCGGACGTGGCAAAGGTGATGGTGCCTTTCGTGTTCGAGCCTTTCACCGGGTCGTCGCGGAAGTTCGCCTCGCCCCATTTCGCATGGACGGCCGGGTCGGCGGCCATACCGAACTGCACGACGAACCCATCCACCACGCGGAAGAACTTCGCCCCGTCGTAGAAGCCTTCGTTCACAAGCCGGTAGAGACGGTCCGCCCCCCGCGGGGCGAGCGACCGGTCGACGTCGATCACGACCTCGCCTTCGGTCGTGTCGAGCAGCACCTGATAGGTCGCCGGGGCTTCGGGATCGCGATTGCCGGCCTCGGGTTCGGTCGGCGAAGCGACCTCTTCCGGCAGCGGCGCGTTCGTTCCCTCCCGAGCCGGCTCGCAACCGGCCAGCAATGCGAGAACGACACAGGAAAACGACAGGCGGTGCGTCATGATGTTCTTCGACGAAAGAGGATGAAGTGGAAGGAGCGCCCTCCCCGGCGATCAGAGCCGCGACCGTCAAGAAGCGTTTCTGCGGCAACCCGCGCCGACAAACGCTCCCTGAC
>JBAQZJ010000133.1:0-4942 GCA_049790855.1 Planctomycetaceae bacterium
GTCAGGGAGCGCTTGACGACGTCACCACGTCGAGAAACGCTCCCTGACGGTCGCGGCTCTGACGGTCGCGCTGGTGCCGCAGCGGTCACTCTTCGCCGTTGCTACGGTGCTTTTCGAGGCGGATGCGGTTGCCGCGACCCTGATAGTCGACGCTGGTCATAAAGGCCCGCATGAGCATGATGCCGCGCCCCGAGGGTTTCTCGAGGTTCTCCTCGGCGGTCGGGTCGGGCACGTCTTCGATGTCGAAGCCGGGGCCTTCGTCCTCGATCTCGACGATCACCATTTCGGCGGAGATGCGGCAGTCGATCCGCACCTGCTTGCGGGGATCGTTGCGGTTGCCGTGCTTGATCGCGTTGACGAGCGCTTCTTCCAGGGCGAGCCGGACGCCGAAGACGTCGCGCGGCGGGTATCCCAGTTCTTCAAGCGAGTCGATAATTCGTTCCTGCACCGCGAGAGCCGTCGCGGTGTCGTTGGGAATCGTCGTTTCGAACTCTTCGACCCAGGACATGCGGTCGGGCTTTCGCGGAACAACACCGTAGGGCCGAGAGCCGACCGCGTCGGCGGAATCCGGCCGGCATAGGACGCCCTACACGCCCTTCAAAAGCCCTCCAAGGCCTTCTCCTGGTCGTCGTACATGTCGAACAACCGGTTCAATCGGGTGATCGCGAACACCTCGTAGATCTCGGGGCGGACGCTGCACAGCCGCAGCTTGCCCCCGCTGGATTTCACCTTCTTGTCGAGGGTGATCAGCTTGCCCAGCGCGGCGCTCGACAGGTATTCGACGTTGCTGAAGTCGAGGATGATCTTCTGCCGCCCCTCGTCGTCGACGAGCGCGAACAGTTGGTTCCCGACGATCTGAATGTTCGTTTCGTCGAGAATTTTGCGGTCGACGAACCGGGCGACGGTGACGTCGCCGATCTCTTCGACGTCGATCTTGCGGTGGCTGGTGCTCGCCATCGATCCTCTCCGAGAGGAGGGGGCTGGGGACGGAAGTCGGGCCGGGTCGCGGCAATCGGCCATGCCGGCCGAACGCCCGGATCGCAGCCGACGGGAAGCGGACGCCACGAGTTTCCCGCCCGTGCGCGGCACCGCAACCCCTGCCGATCTTCCTCCCCGCAGAACCGCAAGTCAAGAAGCGACCGCACACAAGACGGGGGGGGCGCCGGAGGACGCACCCACCGGCGAGCATTGTACCGGCGAAGACCTCGGGGCAATCTGGAGGGCATTGTGCCGATCGTCGGGGTGCGATCGCTTGTGACGAAACTCGATCGTTCAAATCAACGACAGGCCTGCTCTGCCATGAAAACGGAACGTGAGAAGATGCTGGCGGGCGAGTTGTACGTCGCCGCCGATCCCGAACTCGCCGCGTTGCGGCACGCTGCCCGACTACACACCGCCGAACTCAACTCCAGCCGCGACATCGACCCCGAGCAGCGTCGCGCCGTGCTGCCGCGACTGTTCGGACGTTGCGGCGAGAACGTCTGGGTCGAGCCGCCGTTCTACTGCGATTACGGCGTCCACACGCTGCTCGGCGATCGGGTCTACCTCAACTTCAATTGCGTGTTTCTCGACTGTGCGACGATCACGGTCGGCGACGACGTCATGTTCGGTCCTGCCGTGCAGGTCTACGCGGCATACCACCCGCTGAACGCCGCCGAGAGGATCAAAGGGCCGGAACTCGCGGCACCGATCACGATCGATTCCCGCTGCTGGATCGGCGGCGGGGCGATTCTGCTGCCTGGCGTCACGATCGGCGAGAACACGACGATCGGCGCCGGCAGCGTCGTGACGAAAGACATTCCCGCAGGCGTGCTCGCCGTGGGAAACCCCTGCCGGGTGATCCGAGAGATCGCGTGACGGCGCCGGGGAGCGCTCCCGGCGGTCGCGGCAAACGGGGGATAGTCCCTCTTCGGTAATGGCGAGGTTGTGGTCGTGGATGAAGAAGCGGAGGCAGCCGAGGTGGTTCTCCCAGGACTTCGAGAACGAAAGCGTCTTGCGTGTGAGCCGGCCCAGCCGCTGGCGGAGCGTAGTGTTGAACCGCTCCAGGCCGGCCGTTTTCATCAGCCCCGACCGCTTGGACACGGCCAGGTCGTGACGCCGCGGGGCATCGCCGCCTCGCTCTGTCGCCTCGGACAACGAGTCCTGGCGGAACCTCCCTGGAGACGTGCTCCCTGACGACCCGCACCTCCAGCCTACCAAAGCATTACCCATTGGGGACTACCCGTTCAGGAAATCGGTCTCCGATCAAGCGTGCCTGGGGCGGCACGCCAGGGTGGCATGCCCTCACGGCCCCCAAGGCCGGGTGGGCATGCGATCGCAGCACACGCGACCGATCTGACGGCAAGCGTCGTCGATGGTTCGACCCCCGACCCCGCGACCGCATGCTCACCCGCCTGCGGCGTGAGAACATGCCACCCGGCCGTTTTCGACACGTCGGGCTGTTTGTGCGTGGTCCAACTTGGTGGCACTCGCTGTAAAAGCGTGGGCGTTCGACCGGTCGTCGTCATTGCTGGTCAACCACCGTCATGCCAAAAATCGGGATCTCGTTCCGATTCAACTGGCTTGCGAAGTCCGGGATCATCATCCGCAGGTTGCTCGCGTAGGCGGCCGGCCAGAGGGCTTTGAGTCTCTCGCGTGCCGCTTCGTTGATGTGCAGCGTTCCGTCCCGCTCCACCAGCACCATCGCGGCGGCCCCGTCCTGCTCGGTGACAGAGAAGACATAATCTTCGTCGTCCTCGATCATCGACTCGATCAAACCGTCTACCATGTCCTGCAGGTCGCGATCAAACAGTTCGCGGTCCATGCTCCCGTCCTGAAGCAACGCCCGATGTAAACTTTCCGCGATCCGTTTCTTCGACATGGGGAACCCCTCGTTTTCCTCCGTCCCGGCGATGAGGTTGCGATCATACTACCAAGTGGTCTCGCATGGCACGCCGGCCGGCTTGAGAGAGCGCCTCCTGCCACGGTCACCCGTCCGCCATCGCCGGGTGCCATGCTCTCACGCCGCCGCGACAAGCCGTGGCGACGGAACACGCATCATCGACGGCGGGTGAGCATGCTTCGAACGGTTTCACGACAATCGACCTGCTCACTCGCCGCCGGGAAGGCCGTGAAAGCCGGGGTGTGCCGAAGGCGGCGGCGTGAGAGCATGGCACCCGATCGAGGACGAGGTTAACGTGACGACCATGACGCATCGCAAGCGGCTGCACCGCATCAACGAGCCGGGTCACGCTCATGCGTTGACCTTCTCGTGCTTCCGCCGGCAACCGTTTCTCAATCGTGATCGCAGCCGCCAATGGCTACTGAAGGCGATCGACGTCGCCCGGACCAAACATCGCTATCACGTCTGGGCCTACGTCATCATGCCGGAACATGCGCACGTGCTCGTCTGGCCGACGGAACACGACTACGACGTTTCGGCGTTCCTCGCGTCCGTGAAGACTTCCGTCACCCGGACCGCACTCGCGTATGTCCGGAAAAACGCGCCCGAGTTTCTGCCGCGGATGCTCGACCAGCAGCCGAACGGCGACTGCCATTACCGATTCTGGCAACGGGGAGGCGGCTACGACCGCAACGTCATCGAGCCCAAGACCGCCTGGAGTGAAATCGATTACTACCACGCGAACCCGGTCCGACGCGGATTATATGTTCGACCGGTCGACTGGCCGTGGTCGAGCGCCGCAACCTATACCGGCCTCACCGACGGCCCCCTGCGCCTCGACCGGGAATCACTCCCCCGCACCCAGGAAGGCTGACGGCGGATGCTTGTCGGAGAACAGGAGGTAGGAAAACAGAAGGCGTGCCATGCCCTCACGGCCCAAGGCCGAGTGGGCATGCGGTCGCAGCACACGCGACCGACCTGACGGCGAACGTCGGCGACAGTTCGGCCCCCAATCCCGCGACCGCATGCTCACCCGCCTGCGGCGTGAGAGCATGCCACCCAAGGCATGCCACCCCGCCGTCCAGTCCTGAACGGACCACCCTGCGTGAGAGCATAGCACCCGAGCGAAGCGAATGTCCCAGACCGTGGAGCGTCTACTGACTCTCACGATCTGGGACGTTCCGCCCCGGCCGTCTTGCCGATTTGTAGGCCAAACTGACAATTGGCTGCAAATGCCTCTTCTGTTTGCGGTATGCCTAAGACCCACCGGAGAAAGGCCTCAGCAGCATTTGGGATTGAATTGACTTCGGCCGGCAGGGACAACAACGAAGGGGCGACGTTCTCAGGTTCCGGCAGCAGCGCTCTCACGGGGAAACCTCCTACTTCACAAAGCCACTGAATGGCTTCGCAACAAAGCAAGTGCGCGTTCTCGGCCTCGGTCCGCGATGGCTTCCGGCCAGCGTGCGCTACTTGATGTCGCAACTTGTTGAGCGTGTAGAGAGCGTCGTACTTTGCTTTGTGTTCCGCACAGTAGCTTCGACCAGAGGCTGTACGAAGGCCTTCGTGAATGAGGAATCTAATGTCAACTCGGTGCTTAACCCGGATGTTCTCAGCTTCTGCCTCAGCATCAGCGTTTGGAAGTCCCTCCCGCACAAGCTGCCCTGCTTTCGCTGCTTTGAAGACAACGTTCGCAAGTGATTCGACGGCTTGGTAGGAGTTGATGACAGCAGATCGGGTGAGGCCGCGAAACAACGACACCTGCGCCTCGGCGAGAAGTTCATTGCTCAAATCAGCCGCGCTGGCCGGCAAAGTATCCTGTGGGAATTCAATGTGATTTAGCGGCTGATGTAGCTGCCGCGCCATATTGATCGTTATGCCAGTCTGATAGTGGTCCCAGCGCACCTTCGGAGGACAGAAGTGCTCCACAGTGTGGTATGAGCCTCCGTCAAAACCGCTTAAGGATAGTGAACAAGCAAGCCAGTTGGAGCCAGCCCAGGAAGAGTGAGCCGTGGCGGTCTTTCCGGATGATGATGCGGCCGTAGCTTTGCAGCCACGCATTCG
>JBAQZJ010000134.1:0-1507 GCA_049790855.1 Planctomycetaceae bacterium
GCCGTCGGTCGTTCGACGGGCGTCGCCTCCGGATGGACGAACCTGTCGACGAAGAAGCGGCGGCCGGCGGCGGCATACGGGCGGGCGGCCTCAGAGAATCGCGAAGCGACCCGGTGTCGACGTCGCCACAGTCGGGAGACCCTCCACCGCGACGAATACGGCGACCCTCCGTATCCGAAGGCTCGCATCTCGTCGCCGTGCAGATCCCAGAACGCGGCGTGGTCGGCTTCGGTGAACAACGACTTCCAGGAATCGGTCCGTCCGCTGCGGAAGAATCGCGGCGCCCGGCAACGCAGCTCGTCGAACGTCGGCACGCGATTTCCAACAGGCGAGACACCCAGAAACGCAGCGATCCGTTCGACCTGTGCGATCGGGTTCGCCGTCAGGGATTCGAATCGCAGCAGCAGGGTGTTCGGTCGATGACAGGGATCCCAGACGGCGAGATGGCGGCCCCAGGAACCGAAACCGACGCGGCCGTGAAGCACGTCGGTCAAAGGCGCGGGCATCCCGAGCGAGTCGCGGTGGTAATGAAAATACGACGTCGTCGCTTCACGACCGTCGCGAACGACGTAGATCGCCGGCCGGCCGTCCAGCGGCAGCCCGTGAGTCTTGACGACGTGCAATTCGGGCCTGTCGACGAATCGGGCGACGTCGAACGGGATTCTCGGCTGAGGATCAGCCAGATCTCGCGGCAGCGGCGGCGCCGGCCCGAGATCCGGTGACGCCAGCCGGCGTTCATCGTAGAGCGTGTAGGTCGGCAGGCCGAACAGAGAGTCGAGGACGAGACGAAGAAACGTGTTGCCCGATCTTGGATACGACGCAAGCCAGACAATCATGTCTCGTCAACCAACGAAAGAAACGACCGGCGCGCGAAGGTTGTCCGTACCCGTGCTCGTCGGAATCATCGCCGGCGGTGCGTGCGGCACTCCATCGAAAACGCGGCGAACGACGCTGAAATCAAAGGCGCGGGACGATTAGGACGTTCAAGCCGTCTGTCAGAGCCGGGCCGCGTCTTCGACCGCCCCATAGACGGCGGGGCGCATCGCACCGTATGCTAATATCGTGGGCTTCGCCGCGTGCGCGACATGTCGGTGCGACGCTGCGGGGCGATATCAGGCCTGAAAGCGAACGTCTATGACGGGGATCGAGCGGTTGCGGCGGGTGCGGGCGTTTGTTCCGG
This sequence comes from Planctomycetaceae bacterium, assembly GCA_049790855.1. Classification (GTDB taxonomy): domain Bacteria; phylum Planctomycetota; class Planctomycetia; order Planctomycetales; family Planctomycetaceae; genus JACCRE01. Next base: position 1,181 of record JBAQZJ010000134.1, read on the forward strand.
ATGTCGGCAGAAACAGCCGGAAAAAGTTGAAGCAGGCCGCGATCGAATTCGACGCCGCCTTTCGGGCCGACGGCCAGGACTGGCCGCAGCGATTCCGCCTCAAGGCCGACGCGTTGCGAGCGATTCTGACGCGGCACGGCGCAACCGACGAGACGATCGACCGCCTGGCCGCCGGCGAAATCGCGGAAACCGTCGCGTCGCTTCGGCTGTTCTGCGACGAAGCCGAACGGGTCGTGACCCGAAACGTCTGAACGCCGAGTGGTGGGTTAGTTTGAATGTCGCGGCCAAGATTGTCGCCTTTCGCTCCGCGAAAGAGCGCTCTTTCGC
>JBAQZJ010000135.1:0-3712 GCA_049790855.1 Planctomycetaceae bacterium
CGAAAGACGCTCCCTGACGGTCGCGGCTCTGATCGGGAGTACGTTCATCAATGGTTGAACAAAAATTCCTTCGTATTCACGAGCGCCCAGACGACGTCTTCATACGCGGGTCGCGGCCCCTCCGCCTTGCCGGTGATGTGCGCAACGGCGACACGCAGTTCGTCCGGCGTCGGCAATCTCCCGTAGACCCACAGGTAGAGCTCCGACACTTTCACTTCGTGCGGCCGCGGATCGGCGGCCAACTGGGCGGCACGGCCGGTGTCGCTGGCGATTTTGCCCTGGACTTCACTGCTGTTGAGCAAGTGAAGGCTCTGTGCGAGATTTGCTTCTTGCGAGCGTTCGCACTCGCACGCCGTGTCGGCCTGCGGCTGTCCGAAGACTTTCAGGAAGTAAGGACCGATCGTCGGATCGGGCAGTTGCAGCGCGCGCGTGCCCGCGGGCAGTCCGGCGTAACTCTGCGACGTCGCCGTCACCTGGTGGAAGGCGTCGAAGAGCACCTCGGCCGAAAGTCGCTTCGGGTAGGACCGCGAGAAGTTCTGTTTGTCGTCGGCGTTCCGCTCGTTCGGGTTCGACGACAACTGGTACGTCTTCGACAGCACGATCGTGCGGACCAAACCTTTCAGATCGTAGCCGCTGTCGGCGAAACTCCGGGCGAGCGCGTCGAGCAGTTCGGGATTGCTCGGCGGATTCGTCGCCCGCATGTCGTCTTCCGGCTCGACGAGCCCGCGGCCGAAGAAGTGCTTCCAGTAGCGGTTGACGAGCGACTTCGCGAAGAGCGGATTCGACGGATCGGTCATCCAGTCGGCCAGCGCGAGTCGCGGGTCGGCTTCGGGCGGAAGGTCCAGCGGCGTCGCTCCGAGTCCGGTCGGACGCAGTTCTTCGCCGGTCCGCGGATTCTTCGCCGCCGCGCGGCCTTCGTCGTGGAAGATGCGGCGGTCGCGCGGTGCGGCGACGGTCGCCGCCTCGTCGGGCAGGCCCTTGCGTCCCACGCGGCTGAAGAACGCCGCCATGCCGTAATAGTCGTTCTGGCTCCACTTCTCGTACGGATGATGATGGCAGCGGGCGCATTGCAGCCGCAGCCCGAGAAACAACTGCCCCGCGTCTTCGACCTGCTCTTCGACCGTATCGACCTCGCGATACCAGACGACCGCGGGGTTGAATTCGACCGAGCCTGACGCCGTCAGGATTTCGCTGACGAACTCGTCGTAAGGTTTGTTTTTTTCGAGGCTTTGACGGATCCAGCGGTGGAACGCGTACGTCCCCGCCTTATCGGTCTCGTCCCTCCGCTTGTTGCGGAGGATCATGTTCCATTTGTTTGCGAACAGGTCGGCGTACTCGGGACTGTCGAGCAATCGCTCGACGAGCCGCGTCCGCTTCGCCGGGTCGCCGTCGGCCAGAAACGCCTGCACCTCGGCGGCCGTCGGCAGAGCGCCGGCGACATCGATCGACACCCGGCGGAGGAACGTCGCATCGTCGCAAGGCTCCGACGGCGGAATGCCGAGCAACTTCAACTTGGCGAAGACGGCTTCGTCCACGACGTTCGCCGGCTCCGGCATCTCGGCGAGCGGTGCGCCCAGGGGGATCGTCGCGCGGAACGTCGCGACGTGGCCCTGGTAGCGCGCCATGATCGCGACCTCGCCCGCCAAGTCGAGCGTCTTGACGAGACCCGTCGGCGAGCACTCCGCCATTTCGGTGATGTTCGCCTCGTACAGTGCCGACCGCGTCACGTCGACGACGCTGCCGTCGCTGTAACGCGCCAGCACGGCGATCTGTTGTTCTTTGCGGCGGTCCATGACACGGCCGGCCGGATGACACTCGATCGAGACGACGGTCGGATCTTCGTCGGAACCGAACTGCATGCCCTGCTCGATCCAGCGAACCAGCAGTCGGTGCTCGTCGCCGTTCGCCTCGAGCCGCTTACCGCCGCCGTGCGGCATTCGGCCGACGGCCTTTTGAATCAGCAGGCTCTGGTCGGGGGCGGCGGGAAACAGCCGACGGCCGCGACTTTCTTTGACGAGGTACTCGTAATCGTCTTCGGGGTGGAATCCGAGCAGCGACAATTTGAAGCCGTTCTGGCCCCCCGACTTGCCGTGACATCCACCGCCGTTGCAACCGAGCTTCGTAAAGATCGGCACGATCTGGTTTTTGAAACTGATCGGTGCGGGGCTGGCAAATCCGCTCACGGTGATCATCGCCGAGGAGGCTCGTCCCTCCGGCGTGCGCGCCGTAACGGTCGCCGTACCGTCGCGCAGGGGCCGAACGACTCCCGACGGTTCGACTTCCGCGACACCGGCAGGCTCGACCGAATAGGCGACAGTGCGTGTGACGTCTTGCGACCGCCCGTCGGCTCCCGTCAAGGTCACGTACAACTGCTGGCGCGCATCGGGATTGGCGAGAGCGAGTCCGCCCTCGAGCGTTGGTCCGATCGTAACGCTCGCATCGACCGCGAACGACTGCGCCGTCAGCAGGACGGCCGCAATACACCACCCGGCCGGGCTTTCTCGACGGAGAACGCCAACGATGCGAGATTTCAAACGGAAACCGGTCGACCGGAAAGACATTCGGGCGCTCCGAGCGCGGCGAGCCAGGGGATGGCCGAGGCGGCGGGAGTCAGGAAACAGGACGATCCCTCGTCCTACGGGATTTCCCGACGCGATCCAACATATCAACGCGGGTTAGTCTGTCAAGCGGATTCTGCAGGATCGAGACTCTTCCGGCGGCGTTCGGAATCGCGATCGACAACCGCATTCCTCCGCAGACTTTTCTTCACGCCGCCGGCCCTTATGCTGGTCGCGTTCTCTTTGTCTTGCGACCACAACCGGAGTTTGCCCCGATGGAGTTTGCCGACCTGTTCGACTGGGTCTACAGCGGAGAAGCCTGGGTCGCCTTCGGCACGCTGGTGATGCTCGAGATCGTGCTTGGCATCGACAACATCATCTTCATCTCGATCCTCGCGGGGAAACTGCCCAAAGAGCAGCAGCAGCGCGCCAGAACGCTTGGTCTCGCCGCGGCCATGATCACGCGGATCATGCTGCTGTTTACGCTCGCATGGATGAGCAAGCTGACCGCACCGCTGTTTACGGTCGATCTGCCGTTCATCGACCTGGAAAACGGTCACGAAGGACACAGCCGCGGAGCGATCAGCGGACGCGACCTGATCCTGCTCGTCGGCGGCTTGTTCCTGATCGCCAAGAGCACGTTCGAGATCCACGAGAAACTCGAAGGCACCGAAGCGGGACGGACGGCCCGCGGCACGGCATCGTTCGGCAGCGTGATCGTGCAGATCATGCTGCTCGACATCGTCTTCTCGCTCGACAGCGTGATCACCGCCGTCGGCATGTCGAACAATCTCGGCGTCATGGTCTGGGCCGTCATCGTCGCCGTCGCGGTAATGATGTTCGCCGCCCGGCCCGTCGGCGAGTTCGTCGATCGGCATCCGACGGTGAAGATGCTGGCCCTGTCGTTCCTGCTGCTGATCGGCTTCACGCTCGTCATCGAAAGCTTCGACTACCACGTTCCGAAGGGCTACATCTACTTCGCGATGTTCTTCAGCGTGTTCGTCGAGATGCTGAATCTCCGGCTGCGACGGACGCCCGGCCACACGGTCAAGCTCAACGAACCGTTGACGCTTCCCGACGATCGCTCGTCGACGTAAGTCGAGGTCGTTTAGCCGCGACCGTCAGGGAGCGCGTTGCCGAACGCGCTCCCTGAC
>JBAQZJ010000136.1:0-2071 GCA_049790855.1 Planctomycetaceae bacterium
ACAGCCTTGTCCAGCTGCCGCGCCAGGTCCGCTGCCGTGGCGGCGCCGCGCGGCTCGAGATTGTTGGGTCCAGAACCGGCACCGGAGCCGTCGCGCAAGGTCGTGAACAAGTTGAGCAGGTTGAAGCTCGCGATCTTCAGGTCGCCGCCGACGTCGGCCGGTGTTTCCGCCGGCCTCATGTTCGTCGCCTGATCGACCGGCAGCACGCCGTCGACATGCATGCGGTAGGCGTCGAAGCCGTAGCTCAGCACGCCCTGGATGGGCGCACTCATGTCCGCGCCAAGCCGCAGCGTCGGGCCGTTGGAGGAGAATGTGTCGCCGAAATCGAGATAGCCATTGCCGTTGTCGCCCACCGACGCGGGGACATAACGGAACGAATCCGGGTTCTGGCCCGAAACGCCATCGTCGATGATCAGGCGGTTCAGTGCATTTGCCTGTGTCAGAGCGGCGATCTCGGCCGCATTCGTGTCCGGATCGTAGAGTTGCGTCGGCTGATACTGGTCGCCGGCGCTGACCGTGATTTCGCCGTAACGATCGAGATTGAAGTTCTCGACGACGGTGATCGGGTTCGCCGTGCCGCTGGTTAGCGAGATTCGCATTCCCTCAAAGCGCTCCAGCGCATCCGCGGTGGCGAGTGGCAGCCTGACATCGGCGAAATCGGGCAAGGCGTGACCCGAGGTAATCGTGTTGATCGAAACGAGGTTGGTAATCTCGGTCAGGCCGAAAAACTCATCGACCGTGCCCGCGACGTCGACCAGATCGCCAGCCGAAACGGATGGAGCGCCGCCGGTGAAGACGAAGATGCCTTCCGAGGTCAGGACATTGCCGTCCGCGTCGGTCGCCTCTTCCTGCAGGAAGAAGCCGTTGTCCACCGTGTAGGTCACGACCGCCGAGACGAGAACATAGGTGCCTTCGTAGAAGCTTGCCGAACCGGTTCCCTGGATCTCGGAGATCAGCAGTTCGGTCGGATCGCCCGGGTTGGTACCGCCGCCATTGGCCGCGCCAGGGGTGGCCTCCCCGGGGCCTTCCCAGTCCGTCGGCCCATCGCCGGTGCGTTGCAGGGACTGACCAGTTGGCGTATTGGCGGGTTCGCTAACGACGATGTCGTTTGAGGTCAGGCCAGCTGCCGTGCCGTTCGTCGCGGTGAAGGTGCCCTCGTAACTCAGGAATTCGATGACCGTGCCGTTGTCGGAGAGCGCAATTCCGTCGGGGCTGCCGTTCTGGATGCCCGGAATTTCCCAGACGTAGTAGTCGTAACCCTCGTCGCTGGTTTTTGTCAGCGACGAGACAGAAACGTTGCCATAAGTGGTGCCGCCGTTGCCATTGTAGAGTTCGACGACCAGCCCGCTCACATCCGCGTCCTTGGCGACGCGGATTTCGATGAATTCTTCGCCGTCGGCGCCGTCATTGTCGTAATGCACCTCGTTGATGCGCGGCGTCGCCGGTTCGGCCTCGACGACGTCGGTCACCGTTATCGCGATGTCCTGCGAGGTTTCGCCGCTGTGTTCGTCCAGCGCCGAGACCGTCACGTCGTAGACGTTGTCGCCACCAGCATCGGCTGGATTTTCGAAGTCGGGTGAATTGATGAACCGCAACGCGCCGGTGGCGGGATCGATCATGAAAAGCGCCGCATCCGCGCCGCCGACGATGGAGAACGTGACGTTATCGCTGTCGACATCGTCCGCTTCGACCGTCAGCGCCGGCTCGTCGGAGTTTTCTTCCACCGAGGCCGCCGCGGCCGAAACGATTTCCGGATCGTCGTTGACGCCGGTGATCGTCACCGAGACCGTGGCCGTATCAGTGCTGCCCTGGCCGTCATCGACCGTATAAGTAAATGTATCGGTCAGCGTTTCGCCGGTGCCGAGGCTGTCGAAGAGGGCTCCCTGTTCGTAGCTGATGGTTCCGTTGTCGAGAGTCACAGTGGCGCCGAACGAACTGGTTGCGGACACGCCGGTGATCGTGATCGCGTCTCCGTCGAACTCGCTGTCGTTTGCGGTCAGGTCGACCGTAGCCAGAACAAGCGCGGTGTCTTCGTCGGTAGAGAAGATGTCGTCACGGGCAAGCACCGCGT
>JBAQZJ010000137.1:0-4933 GCA_049790855.1 Planctomycetaceae bacterium
CCCCAGAGGAGAGGGGGACCGACGATGCGGCCGGTTTCGACACGCCTTGAGGTTGTATCCGAACGCTCTTACCCACCCACGCTGAAGACGGCCCGACCCCAGCCACCCCGTTTCCATTCGTTCCATAATCGACAGGAACACTCATGCGGTTCCCTCTCGCCGCCCTGCTCGCCCTGACGCCGCTCGTCGCTCACGCCGCCGAACCGGTCGTTTCTCTTCAGCAGACCGACGGTGCGATCGAGATCACGATCGGGAACCAGCCGTTTGCGGCGTACAGGTATCAAGGTTTCAAGAAGCCGTTTCTCGCCGACCTGCGAGCGCCCGACGGCACGGTCATCACCCGTTCGCTCGATGCGGAAGCCGTCACCGATCATCCGCATCACAAGGGGCTGTGGATCAGCGTCGACGAGGTCGACGAGCACAAGCATTGGAAGGAAGATCAGCGAATCCTCGCCCACAGAGTCAACGTCGTCGCGAAACAGGACGGCGACCCGAGCGAGCCGGCGGAGTTCCGCGTCGTCAACCACTGGCTCGGTAACGGCGGCGTGCCGCTGCTGAAGGAATCGACGACGTTCCGCATTTTTCCCGATCGACTCGTCGCCGCCGACATCCGCCTGACCCCAGCCGGCGCCGAACCCGTCGAGTTCGCCGACACGAAGGAAGGCTTCTTCGCGATCCGCGTTCGCGACGAGCTCCGCGAGAAAGGCGGCACGGGCAAGATCGTCAATGCGAACGGCCAGAAAGGCGAGGCCGAGGCTTGGGGACAAGCCGCGCCGTGGGTCGATTACAGCGGCACCGTCGACGGCAAGCCCGTCGGCGTCGCGATCTTCGACCACCCCGACAACTTCCGCCCGAGCCGCTACCACGTTCGCGCCTACGGTCTGTTCGCCGTCAGCCCGTTCGGCGAATCGGCCTACACCAACGGCAAGAACGAAGCGAAACCCGTCCACCTGAAGCCGGGCGAAACGTTGCGGTTGCGGTATGCTGCGTTCCTTCATGCCGGCGATGCGGAATCGGCCGACGTCGCAGCACGTTTCAAGAAGTATGTCGCCGATTCGAAATGAACGCATTCGGTTCCGCAGCGCACGCTGCGGAACCGAATGCGAGCGAAATGCGATCCTACAGTCGCCCAAGCAGCCACAGGATCAGAATGATGATCAGGATCAAGCCGATGATCCCGCCGGGGGCGAAGCCCCAGCTTCGGCTATGCGGGAAGATCGGCAGCACGCCGATCAGAACGAGAATCAGGATGATCAGCAGAATCAGTCCGATGTCCATTGCCGCGTCTCCGCAAAGAGGTCGATCGTCGGTAGTTCAGGTTTCCAGTCTGATCGTTCGCCGACAGGCTGCGCACCGGGATTCCGCTGACGACTCCTGCCGCGATTTTCTGAGAGCCGACGTTTTCCCTGACGTTGTTACACGCGAACTCCACATTCACTCTTACACAAGAAATCCACGACAATGACACACGTCGATCGACGCGACTTTCTCGGCGCGACAGCCGGCCTGGCGGCGAGCCTGTACCTCTCCGGCTCGGCGACGGCGGCCGACGCCTCGAACAAACCGGTTCGCATCGCCGTAATGGGCTGCGGCGGACGCGGCGGCGCGCTCGCCAAGTCGTTCGCCGGGCAGCCCGGCGTGACGGTCGCCACGGTCTGCGACCCCGATTCGACTCGCATGACGAACGTCGCCGCGGCGCTCAAGAAGCAGACCGGCGCCGCGCCGACGCTTCAGGCCGACATTCGCAAACTGCTCGACGACGAGTCGATCGACGCCCTCGTCGTCGCCGCGCCGAACCACTGGCACGGACCGGCGACGATCATGGCCTGCGGCGCCGGCAAGCACGTCTACGTCGAAAAGCCGTGCAGCTATAATCCCGCCGAAGGCGAAATGATGATCGCCGCCGCCGCGAAGAACGGCCGCGTCGTGCAGGTCGGCACGCAGCGGCGCAGCCAGTCGGCGATTCAGGAAGGCATCAAGCTCGTTCACGACGGCGCGATCGGCGAGGCGTATTACGGTCGGTCGTGGTACGCGAACGTGCGCGGCCCGATCGGCAAAGGCGAGGCGACCGATCCTCCGAAAGAACTGAACTACGACCTGTGGCAGGGTCCGGCCCCCCGCAAGCCGTTCCACTCGAACTACCTGCATTACACCTGGCACTGGTTCTGGCACTGGGGCAACGGCGAGGTCGGCAACAACGGCCCGCACTCGCTCGATCTCTGCCGGCAGGCGCTGCAGGTTGAGTACCCCACGCGGGTCGTCTCCTCGGGCGGCCGCTACGCCTACGACGACGACCAGGAGACGCCCGACACACACGTCGTCGGCTACGAGTTCGACGGCGGAAAGCAGATGATGTGGGAGGGCCTCTCGTGCAACCGCCACGGCTGCGACAAGACCGGCTTCGGCGCGACGATTCACGGCAACGGCGGCACGCTGACGATCTCGGCCAGCGGCTACGTGCTGTACGACGACCGCGGGAAGGAAGTCCGCAAGCAGACCGGCAACGGCAACGGCGACGCCGAGCACATCCCCAACTTCCTCGCCGCCGTCCGCGCCGGCGACGCGTCGCTGCTCAACTGCGACATCGAGACCGGCCACAAGAGCACCCTGCTCGCCCACCTGGGCAACATCGCCCACCGGACCGGGCGAACGCTGAACTGCGACAACAGCAACGGCCACGTGAAGAACGACGACGAAGCGATGAAACTCTGGCGACGCGACTACGAGCCGGGCTGGGAGCCGACGGTGTGAGCGGGAAAGGCAAGCTGGCGAGTGAGCATGGCACTCGGCAGACTCATCCACCGGTCGCGGGCGTGACCTGTAGCGTCCCTTGGTCGATGACTTCGCCGGCGACGGTGGTCTGGAGTTGGTAGGTTCCGGGTTTCTCCGGTGCCGTCACCTCGCGGTTGGCGGCATACTCGCCTTCGGCGATCGCTTCCATCTCGGCGCTTCCCGAATCCATGATGGTGCCCCGACTCTTCCCGGCGACCGGCCGGACCACTTTGTAAGAGACCACCCCCGGAAGTTTCGCCTCCGGATCGGCGAGCCGCACCGTCCGGCTGATCCTCAATCGGCTTCCCGCTTCTACGCGGACTCCCGGAGCCTCGGCGGAGCCGGACGCCGTGCCGTCGGCGGCCACCGTGATCGGCGGCAGCTCGACGATTCGGGCCGGCGGCTCAGCCGGCTCGCTTTTCCCGGCGGTCTCATCGCCGACGGTCTCTATGCTTGCCGGGTCCGTCGCCGTCGTCCCGCGGTCGCAGGAGCAACAGGCGCTTGCATAAAGACTTCGCCGTTTACCTTGCAAGGGTATGCTTAGAACGGCAGCAGCCGGGCCTTCTGTGGAGAAGACCGGCTTCTGCACTCACCATCTCAGGAGCCGCCCGATTCGACGACCGTGAAGAGAACCGAGTCTCCGGGCTCACCGTCCATACGGATTAAGACCATATAGTCCCCTTGCGCCCAACCGCCCATCGGGGGATCGAAATCGCACCTCCAGAGTCCGCTTTCGAACAGCACAACGTCCCAGTCGACGAGGTCGAAGCCGCCAGAGGTGTTTCTCTTCAACAACTCAACGGTAAGCGCGCCGCCCTGTTGGCAGCTTCCGTTGGTGGCGATCGTCGCCTGGGTGTCGTAGTTGTCGTCCTGCGATGGGCTGTCGATGGTGCAGGCAAGCGCAGGCGCGCAGGCCAAGAGCCACACGGCGAGAACGAGCGCTCCACGGGATGCCGCCTTGGTCGTCGTCATGACCGTCCTCCTTCCTCGAAAGGGTGTCAGAACAGTGGTTCGCCGCCGTCGCGCGAGCCGTAGGCCCGCCAGACGGTGCGGTCGATCGTCTCCGAGACGAAGCGGACGTGCCCGTCCGCGAACAGCACGTTGACGCCGCCGGAATGCTCGCTGGCGGCGGAGTAGATCCCTTCCTGCACCCGCGTGCCGTTCGTGCAGTTGTTCCCGTTGGGAGGCAGGACGTGGTTGTAGAACGTCTCGTAGCCACCCCCCTGGGTCCAAGGGATTCCGCGGCCCCACACGTCGGCAAGACCGGGGATGTCGCCCGCCTCGCAGGCCTGGGCGAACTCCTCCAACTGGTCGGGGTCGAGCCGCCGCGGCTCGACATGACGGATGGTCCTTCGGTCCTCGCCGCTGCCGTCCCCCACGAGAATCTCGCTCATCGCCGCAGTGTTGGACAGCCCGTCGGTCACGTCCTGCGGTCGGACCGGGCCGCCGTCCTGGTTGATCGCCCCCGTTCGGACCAGCCCGTTATGGTCGTATTTCTGCGCGCCGCTGCCCTGGTTGCCAGCGTAATTCGTGGCTCTCGAATCGATGCCGTTCCGGTCGTCCGCCGATCCGTCGCTCGGGCAGCGATTCACGGGCAGATCCAAGATATGCAGCGGCAAATTGATCGATTGGTCACGGGTGCCGACTTTGAGGCTCTCATAGACCGCCCCTTGGTCCATATGAGGCAGTAACAGGGCATGCTGGCTGTAGCCCCGCATGCCGCTGCGGGGGAATGTGCCGTGCTGGCCTTCGAAGCCGTGGAGCGCGACGCCGAACTGCTGGAGGTTCACGCTGCACTGCATCCGCCGGGCCGCCTCGCGCGACCGCTGGACGGCGACGAGCAGCAGCGCCATCAACAGGCCGATCACGCCGATGACGACCAGCAGTTCGATCAGCGTGAAGCCGCGAAACAAGCGGCGGCCCGATCGCCCGCGGACAAGGTCACGATCGACGGAGGACATGCCGACTCTCCGACATCAACCGCTGCTGACAGCATTGATGCCTAACGACTACCCGACCCGTACCCCAGCGTCAATCCCCTGTTTTTCGTTCAGGTCAAAATTCGGCCCCGCCGGGGGACGCCGTGGCCGAGACATCCCTCCGAGCCGCGACCGTCAGGGAGCGCTTGAGGACGTGGGGTCGTCGATGTGCGCTCCCTGAC
>JBAQZJ010000138.1:0-24059 GCA_049790855.1 Planctomycetaceae bacterium
CGCGCAACCCCGGCGGCTTTGATGTCGGCGACTACTTACGAAAGCGACAAGTCGACGCGACGCTCTACGTCGACCATCCCGACGCCGTGCGGCGGCTCGGCTCGCCGTTCTTCAATTGGCGTCGTCTCGCGGCGGAACAACGTAGTCGGCTGTCCGTCTTTTTTGCCGAGTACCTGTCGGAGAAGAACGGACCCATCGGCGCCGCGATGATTCTCGGCGACCGTTCGGCGATGCCGCTCGACGTGCGCGATGCTTATGTCGCCAGCGGCGCGATGCACATTCTCGCCATCTCGGGATTGAACGTCGGCATCTTCGCCGTTGTCCTGATGACGATTGGTCGCGTTCTGAACTTCTCGTCGACGACCACCAGCGCCGTCGTGATCCTCTGCGTCTGGAGTTACGCCGTCCTGACCGACCTGGAACCGCCCGTCGTTCGCGCGGCGGTTTTTCTGTCGCTCTGGGCGACGGCGAGACTTGTGTGGCGACAGGCCGCGTTGCTCAACACCGTTGCCGCGACCGCGTTGATCCTATTGGTTCGCGATCCGCTGTTGTTGTTCGACGTCGGTGCGCAGTTGTCGTTTCTGGCGGTCCTCGGAATGGCATGGTCGATTCGCTCGCTTCCGTCGACGAAAGACCGTTTCGAAGAGATCGTCGAAGGACGTCCGTGGTGGAGGGGGTTGTGGCGACCGCTTGTGTCGGCGCAAATGATGGCTGCGGGAGTCTGGCTGTTTACCGCCCCGCTGATCGCCGCGGAGTTCGGACTCGTCTCGCCGGTAGGAGTGTTGCTGAACGTCGTCCTGGTTCCCCTGGCTGTCGTCGTCATGTGGACGGGCTATGCGTTCTTCGGCATTTGCCTGTTGATCCCACAGGCGGCAAAACCGTTCGGCGCGGTCTTCGACCTCGGCCTTTCGATGGTGAATTCCCTCGTCGTGCTCGCTGGGGAATGGCGGTTCGGTCACCTCTTCGTGCCGTCGCCGCCGGCGTGGTGGCTGGTGGGTTTCTATCTCCTGTTGCTGATAGACCTCGTGCAGCCGGCATTGGCAGGGCGCCGCCTCCGCCGTCAATCGTTCATGCTGGCGTGGATCGGTGCGGGCCTGGTGTCCGGCGTCGTTCCCGCGGCGACGAACGAGTCGCTTCGCGTGACGACCCTCGACGTCGGGCACGGCGGCGCGATCCTGGTCGAAGCTCCAAACGGCCGAACTCTGCTGTTCGACTGCGGCAGTATGGAAGACGACCGGTGGGTCGCCGATGCGGTCTGGCAGGCGATTCGACGTCGCGGTCGCCCGACGCTCGACGTGGTGGTCATCTCGCATGCCGACCTCGACCATTGCAACAACATTCCTGCACTGATCCGCGGCGGTGCGGTCGACACCGTCGTCGCGGCAAGATCGTTTCTCGATTTCGATCAGCCCGTCGTCGAAGCGGCCTGCGACGCCGCTCGTCACGGCCAGGTGCCGATTCGCCTCGTCGAAGCAGGTGCGACGCTTGAACTCGATCCGAACGTCGAGGTCGACGTCCTTCATCCCTCGGATTGCCGGCCGGGCGGCGACGACAACGCGAACTCAATCGTCTTGCGGGTGACGTACGGCGATCGCACTCTGCTGCTGACCGGCGACCTCGAAGGCGCCGGCCAGACGGAACTGTTCGCACGCCGCCCGGAGATGGACTGCGACATCCTGTTCGCGCCCCATCACGGCGGCAGCAAGGCGAACACATGGGAACTGGCGAACTGGGCGACACCCGACGCGGTCGTCGTCAGCGCCGGTCGCCGGGTGAACGAAAAGGCGCTGGCAGCGACCTATCCGGACGCACGTCTCTACCTCACGCCGCGTCACGGCGCGATCACAATCACCGTCCGCCAGAACGGCTGGATGGGCATCGAGACAAGCGCACACACCGAGCCTTAAGAGCCATTTCGGAAAAGTCGAGAGTCGGATCCAACCGGCGAGTTTTGCAAGAACTCAGCCTGGCGAGTGCTGGATTTCCTCGTGAGCGACGAGTTCCAGCACCTTGCGGCGAAGTGCCCGGCGCGTCTCCTCGGCGGCGGCGATCGCCAGTGCGAACTCGTCGCCGGCCTCCTGAAGCACCCCGTCGACTTTGCCGATCGCCAGCCGCTTTTCGAGCGTGGTGAGCGTGTCGTCAAGCGGCCCCGCCAGAACGGCGACCCATTCACTGGCGGCAGTTTCGACCTCTCGGGACAGCTCGTGGAGCCGCCGTCGATCCATGTCTCGCTCTTCAGCGGAAAGCGGTCGCAGCCCCGACTCGTCGGCATGTTGTCCGACCGAAGTGTCGACCAGCCGGCCGAACGGGCTGATCGCCTGCTTAGCAAGCTGTGAGGCCCGCTCGGCATCGGCAAGACCGCGGCTGGCGCGTTCGAGCGTCGGCTTCAGCGCGATCGCTTTGCGGAAATGGGCCGCGGCCTGCTCGGGCAGACCCTGGTCGAGGTAGACGTTACCGAGGTTCTGATGCGCCTCGGCGAATGCCGGGTCGAGCCGCAACGCCTCTTTATAAGCCGTCACCGCCATCGCGTGCTGGCCCAGCCGTCGGTGCGCCACGCCGAGATTGTAGTAGCCTTCGACGCTCCTCTTTTCGAACTGGATGCCCTTGCGGATCGAATCGACCGCTTTCTGAAACTCGCCGACCCGATTGTAGACCGCGCCGAGATTGATCAACGCCTTGCCAGGGTTGGTCGTCAGGCGTGTGATCCGTTCGAAATGCTGCGCCGCCTCCTCGTTGTCGCCGGCCAGAAAGTAAGCCGAGCCGATCGCATCGTGCAACGATGCGTCGCCGTCGTTCTCCGCGAGCAAACGCTGAAAGAGGTCGATCGCCTCGGCGTAGCGGCCGTGCCGCACATGCCGCCGCGCTTCATTAAGTCGCTCGTCGTTCGGCATCGGTCGCCCTTCGATGGCCGGCATGTCGCTGGCGTCTGCACGCGAGTATAGGATGCGGCGCGAGAAGTCCGCAAGAAATTTCTACAGCCACTGCCGCGATTCTGCACGGCTTGCGGTCTCGCCGCACACCGAAGCATTGCGAAACCGCGAGCGATTCATCGACGCGCGGGGGCTGCGGATCGTCGACACGCCGACCATCGTCACCGGAGGTTCGCCCGTCGATGGCACATGACGAACGGATTCAGTGGTGGGTCAGTTTGAACGTCGCGGCCAAGGTTGTCGCCAAACTGACCCACGACCACGGATTCTCGCAGGCGTCAGCCTGGAAGGAGGTCTTCCGAACCGGGCCAGATCGGCTCGTCGTCGCTCTCGGCCATCTCCAGACTGGCGGTCATCGCGTCGAGAACGGGGCGACGGCTCTCAAGCTCGGCGTCGGCTCCCTGAAACAGCACCATGACGGTCGAGTTGCCGGCGTGAAACGCCTCGATTCGGGCCGCTGCGATCAGTTCGACGCAGACGTACTCCAGATCGCGGCTAAGGACCGTTCCTCGCGACTCCGTGCGAGTTTCGATCGGATAGACATCGAGGTCCGGATAGTCTTCGCGATATGCGGTGACGGCAGACTCGATGACGCGCTCGGGGCGAGGTGCGTCGGGAAAAACGGCGACGGTCCAGAACGTTGATCCCTCACTCTGCACGGTGACCGCGATTTTGTCCTCGCCCGAGTCGTCGGACAACGTCCACGTACTCGGATAGCGGAACCGGATGCCGTGGGCGTCGAACTCCTTCACCACTTCTCTCCCGGGTTCACCGCTTCTCTCCTTTGGGGAATGTAGACGCGATTCAGGTTTTCTTGTACCTCTTGCTCGCCTCCTGAAGCGTCTTCCGTTCGCGGTCGGTCAGGCTCGATTCACCTTGCTCATGAATCTTCGCGAGTATCTCGTCCACTTGCCGGTCGAGGTTCACCCGCTGCTCCGGTTCGAAGACCCGCAGCTTCGGCTTGCGTCGCGGCATCCGCAGCTTCGGCATGCCGGAGGGGACTGCGCTTTCGATCCGCCAATCAAACTTCGCGTAAAGCAGGGCGAAGCCGATCGCGGCCAGCAGGGCTATGAACAGTCCGCCGCGGAACCCCGAGCCGATCGCGTTGTAAAGATTCAGCAGCACGATGCCGACGACGAAGATCCAGATCTCGATCGGAATCAGGAAGAACAACAGGATCTGCGTGCGGGGATGATGCCAGGCGTACAGCACGATCACGGCCATGACGGGGGCCTCGCAGCCCATGACCGGAATCGGAACGCCGGTGGCGACGAACGCCGTCAGGCAGGCCAGCGCGGCGACCAGGACGCTCGCGACGTAAAAAATCAGCAGCTCTCGAGCGCCGTACAGCTCTTCGACGGCCTTCCCGAACACCCACAGGAAGTACATGTCGAACAGGAAGACGAGCGGATTGCCGCCGTAGCCGAGACCGTAGGTGACGAGCCGCCAGACTTCGCCGTGCAGGACCGCCTCGGGACGGAAGGCGAGCCAGCGATCGAGTGCCGAACTGCCGCCCTGCGTCGTCAGAATCTGCAGTAAAAAGACCGCGATATTGACGGCGAGCAGCCACTTGATCGCCGAACCTGCGGGCGCGAAGAATCCACTTTGACCTTCGCCGCGGTAATAGTCGCGATCCTCAAAACCCATCGTAGCGGTCCGTCGCGGTCAGTGCCGCCTTCGGCGGAGGTGCGGGGGCTGGTTGGTCGGTTGATCCGGACTCAGCGTGCCGATGACACCGTGGGTCCGCCGGCAGGCTGCCCGATCAGCCGGCCATTCTGTGCGACCAGTTCGGTGAGTTGTTCATAGGCCCGGTCGACGTCACGCCGGAGTCGATCCAACTCGGCGAGATCGGCGTTCCGCGCCGCCTGGGCCTCATGTAGCACGGCCGCCAGCCCCTCGGAGATTTCGGGGATCCCCTCGATTTTCGGCGCCTGCGGATTGCCGAGCAGTTCCAGCCGGCGACCGTCGAGATGCTCCTGAGCCTGTTGAACCGCTTTCTGCTGCCGTGCCAGGGTGGCTTCACGGGAAGCGACCGCTTCGAGTTTCTCGACGATCTCGCTCGTCAAAGAAACGACACGGCTCGGAGCCTGCGAAGGCACGACTTGCCAAACCCGCCAACTGCCTGCGGGCCACTCCTGTGCTGGATTGCCGACCACGCGGAACATCGGCAGCAGTTGCGACTGGCTGCCGCGTGCAGACTCGATCTGGAACGGCCCGATGTAACGCGACTGCTGACCCGTCTGGTCGGTCGGCACGAAAACATGCACGATCGGTGAAGGCGCTCCTTCGGCGACGACGCCGAAGCCCTGGTCGGGACCGAGACCGACCGTCGCGACGCCCTCGGCATCGGCCCGCGAGTTCGGGGCGGCGAACATCGTGTCCCACGCGAGCCGCTGACGGACGAGTTCGGCCTGCAACTGGTCAAACTCGGCCGCCTTCTTGGCGATCGCGGATTCGTTCGCCTCGATCTGCTTCTCTTTGTCGCTGACCTGCTGCATCCAGTAGTTCCGGACGTTGATCAGCTTCGCCGAGAGCAGCACGGCGGCCGGAACCAGCAGGAGCAGGTTGATCCACAGGAAGACTTTTCCGAGCGTATGCATCGTCGGTCTCTGAGCGGGCACGGCCCGAAGGGTCCAAGAGCGAGGATCGGTCGGCGGCCGCTCCCGAGTCAATCGTAAGTCCGCGTGAGAACAGAGGTCAAGGAAGAAGAGCCTCGCGCGGCAGCGAGCGGACGCATCGCGCGATTCACGCGGGGTGCTCCGATTCCTCGGGTCGTCGCAGTCGCATGGCCTGCACCTTCGATTCCTCCCGGCGATCCCCCGCCGGCAGGCGACCTGTGGGCGTTCAGACGTTGCATCGCTACAATCGTCACATTCCGCTTTCCTCGATCACCGAATGATATGCCCGATCTCCCGCCGATTCGCCGCGAAGATCTCAAACCCGGCGAGTTCCTGTGCAGCTATTGTACGGCCCGCTGCTGCCGATACTTCGCCTTGCCGATCGAAACGCCGACGTCCTGGGTCGATTTCGACCATATGCGGTGGTATCTCATTCACGGCAAGACGGCGATTTTCGTCGACGACGAGACGTGGTTCCTGCTCGTTCACGCCGACTGCGAACATCTCGACGGCAACAACTGCGGCGCCTATGAGAAGCGTCCGAACATCTGCCGGGAATACAGCACCGACAAGTGCGAGTACGGCGACGAAGGCGCGTACGACAAGTTTTTCGAGACGGCCGAACAGGTCTGGGAGTATGCCGAGGCCGTTCTACCGCCGCGCGAACGCGATGCGGCGAATGCACTGGGGCTGCCTGTCCTTCAAGGCGCACCGTAATGCCTGCCCCGACCGGGGCAGGCTTGAATCGAAGAAATCGTGACCGACAAACTCATTAAGCCGCAAACGCTCAAAGGCTTTCGCGACTTCCTGCCGGCTGCCGCGTTGACCCGCGAACGGCTGGTCGACACCGCGAAGCGGGTCTATCGCAACTTCGGCTACGCGCCGATCGACACGCCGGCACTCGAGTACACCGAAATCCTGCTCGGCAAGGGCGGCGACGAGACCGACAAGCAGATGTTCCGCTTCGAGGACGCCGGCGGTCGCGACGTCGCAATGCGGTTCGATCTGACGATTCCGTTTGCTCGCTTCGCAGCACAGCACTCGCAGGAACTGGGGCTGCCGTTCAAGCGGTATCACGTCGGGACCGTTTGGCGGGGGGAGCGTCCGCAAAAAGGTCGGTTCCGCGAGTTCGTTCAGTGCGATTTCGACACGATCGGCACCGACAGTCCCGCGTCCGACGCCGAAACGCTGCTGGTGATTCACGATTTACTGGTTTCGCTCGGCTTTGAACGCTTCAGCATTCGCATCAATCATCGCGGCGTGTTGAACGGGCTGCTCGAAAAGCTCGGTGCCGGCGATCGCGGCCCGAGCGTCCTGCGGGCGCTCGACAAGCTGGCGAAGGCAGGACGCGAGGCCGTCGTTCTGGAATTGGTCGAAGTGGCGGGTTTGTCGACCGAAGCCGCCGAGGCCGTTCTGACGTTCTCCGAACGGACGGGACCGCCGAAGGAGATCCTTTCGGAAATCGCGAAGGAGCTCGACGGAGTCGGGGCGGCCGCGCGGGGCATCGAAACCCTCCGTCTCCTGCTGGACGCGGCCGAGGCGTCGGGCGTCCCGGCATCGAGGTTGCGGCTCGACCTGTCGATCGCGCGAGGACTCGACTATTACACCGGCACGATCTACGAGACGTTCCTCGACGACCTGCCGGGCATCGGCAGCGTCTGCTCGGGAGGGCGGTACGACAATCTCGCCGGACTGTTCACGAAACTGCCGCTGCCCGGCGTGGGGGCGAGCCTGGGGGTCGACCGGCTGCTGGCGGCGATGGAGGAGCTTGGCCTTGTCGCCGGTGCGGCGACACCTGCCGAGGTGCTGGTCACGCAGTTCGAGCCGGGCCGCACGACCGATTACGTCGCGGTCGCGTCCCGCCTGCGGCGGCAGGGGATCGCCGTCGAGGTCTACCCGGAGACGAAGAAGGTCGGCAAGCAACTCGAATACGCCAATCGCAAGGGCCATCGGCTGGTGCTAATCGCCGGCCCCGACGAGTTCACGGCGGGAACCTGGCAGGTCAAGACATTGGCGACCGGCGAGCAACAAACCGTCGCCGACGCAGAACTTGTCGACGCCGTGCAGCAGTTATTGAATCCGGTGTGACGGAACGTGGGAATTGGGATTGGGGCTTCGATTCTCCCGCATTCCGCCTCCAAATTCCCATACGCCATATCCCAACTCCCACATCCCCAATGGCCATCCGCAGCAACCATTACGAGGCCGCGTTCGAAGCGTACCTGCGGGATCATCGCATCCCCTATGTCGCCGTCGACGAGAAACGGCGATCGCTTCTGGCCGAGGCGTCGCTCAAGTCGATGGACTTCCTCGTGCATTCGGCCGGCGGTGAGAACCTGCTCGTCGACGTGAAGGGCCGCCGTTATCCGACGGCCGGCAACGGCGGACGGTGGGAGAACTGGGTCACCGCCGACGACGTCGACAGTTTGCTCAGCTGGGAAGAGTTGTTCGGTGCCGGACACCGGTCGGTATTCGCGTTCGCCTACGACGTCGATGCCGGCCACGAACGCGATTTCGACGAGCTGTTCGCGTTCCGGACGAAGCAGTATGCGTTTTTCGGCGTCTCGGCGTGCGATTATCGGGCGGTCATGACGACCCGGTCGACGCGTTGGGATACCGTCTCCGTTGCTCGAAAGCCGTTCGTGGCGTTACGATCGCCGATTGCGACATTCTTCTAGCCGCTCGCCTTCGACGCTCCGCCGTCGAACGCTCCGCCCGTTCGCCAATGGTCCTCGCCGGTCTGATGATGGTGCTCGCCCAGGTCGGTAACGCTTTGTGGCTGGAAGGTGGGATCTTCGTGCTGCTCGCAGGCGCCGTCCTTTTCGCCATCTGCCGCTCCAGCGGGCGGAACTGACGGGATCGGCACGGTGTCGATGTCTCCTGCCGATGACGTCGTCATTACGGGAATAGGCTGCCGGAGCCCGATCGGCGGTGACCGAGAGACCTTCTGGCGTCGATTGCTCGCGGGCGACTCCGGTGTGCGTTCGCTCAACGTGGCCGATTTTCACGGGCTCGCGTTGCCCGGCGATTGCAATTTTCCCCTCATCGGCGCTCCGGCCGATTTCACGGACGGGAACGGCGATGCGGAACCCGTCGTGCGGCTGATCGACGTTGCCGCCGACGAATCGCTTTCGCATGCCGGCCTCGCGGCGGGGGACTTCGATCCGACGCGCGGCGGTTGCGTCATCGGCACCAGCAAGGGGGGACTCGTCGCGTTCGCCCGGAGTTTCGCGGATCGCCGCGGCCGAACGTCGAGTCGGAACATGTGGGCGAACATCCCGCCGCATGTCGGCTCGACGTCCGTCGCGGCGCGCCTGAATCTGCTCGGGCCTTGCCTCGCACCGGTCGCCGCGTGCGCCACGGGGCTGGTCAGCGTGTTGCGCGGCTGCGACCTGATTCGGAACGATCTCTGCGACGTTGTGCTCGCAGGCAGTGGTGACGCGTCGTTGCACCCGGCGGTGCTGGCCTCGTTCCGTCGAATGGGAGTGCTGTCGACACATTTCGAGACGCCTGCGGCCGCCTGTCGACCGTTCAATATCGATCGAGACGGATTCGTCGTCGGCGAAGGCGCCGCAGTCTTCGTTCTGGAGCGGCGGCGGAACGCAATGGACCGCGGAGCAAGGCCGGTCGCGACGGTGATCGGAGGCGCCGTGCTCTCCGATCCGTCGGGCCTGACGAGCGTCGATCCGTCAGGAACGACGCTCAGCCGCGCAATTCGCGACACGCTGCTGCGCACCAGGCGGACTGTGCGCGACATCGGCCATATAAACCTGCACGGCACCGCGACGCGGGCCAACGACGTCGCCGAGTCGAACGGTCTTCATGCCGCGTTCGGTCAACGGATCGAAGATCTCCACTGCGTCGCGTTGAAGGGAGCGATCGGACATCAACTCGGGGCCGCCGGCGCAGTCGAACTGGTCGCGACCGTCCTGGCGCTTCGCGACGGACGATTGCCGCCGACTGTGAATCTGACGGCCCCCGACCCGGAATGCCCTTTACCGCTGTCGAGCGGGACCGTTTCCGTGCGGGGCTGTGGATTGAAGATCTCGCTCGGCTTCGGCGGACACGTCGCGATCGCATGTCTCGGACCGGCGTGACCGGCGGCAGTCAGCTCTTCGTCCGACCCTTGTAGCGTGCGGAAGCACGCTTGAGGATGCGACGTTCCGAATCGGTCAACGAGTCGATGCCGTAGGTATGCACCTTGGCGAGAAGAAAATCGAGCTCCCGCTCGGCCTCTTCGGCCTTCGCTCGCTGTCGCTCCTGGCGAAACGCCCGGCGTCGAATCAGCCAGCGCTGAAAGAATCCCGGTTGACCGGCGGGTTCGACAGGAGCCGATTTTTCGAGGCTCGTATAGCCTTGCGAGAAGTCGTACCCCATGAACGATTCGTCGAAGTTCTCGGCGATTTGGTGGCGTGTGTTCTCTCGCAAATTGTATGCGATGAGGACCGCTCCGACCGCAGCGAACCAGACGCTCTCGGTCAGCAGCGCCGCCACGATCACGGCGAACCCGACCGACACGCCGACGCGGAACATCGTCTGCTGAGCGATCGACTGCCCCAGCCGCCCCGTCAAGGCCGTCTCGAAAACCTGACTGCACGCGAGCGGCGGGGCCGGCAACAGATTCGCAATGACGAGCAGCCAGTTCGCGAAGAACAGCAGGGTTAACAACCCCTGCCCCATGTCCGCATCGAGATCCGTCGCCGGGAGCGTCAGCGGGTCGAGCACTGACCAGCCGGGCCCGTTTCGCACGACGGCAGGCAGACAGATCGCGGCGATCGCCAGGCTCGTCAGCGGTCCGGCGAGCGCCGTCGCAACCGGTGCCATCGAGGGAGCAGCCGCAGAGACCCGCGTCACACCTCCGAGCGGCCACAACAACAATTCGTTCGCAATCCCGCCCGTCAGCCGCACGGCGAACAGGTGCGCCAGTTCATGGACGAAAACCGCGAACAGCAGACACAGTCCAAGCAGCACGGCCAGCCGCGCATCCCACCGCTGGACGCCCAGAATCAGGATCACGAGCGGAAAAAGCGGACTCAGCCGTACCCGCACACCGAACCAGGTGCCGCAGGGAATCGCCCAATCGAAAAGGCTGTCGCGATTCTGCATGACGAGGGGTGATGAAGACGGCCCCAGAATCGACACTCAACACGACCACTGCCGAGCGGGGAACGCCCGCCAGTGCGAAAACAATTGCCGATACCTGATTGTACCACGCCCGAAAATCACCATCAAATCCGGTTTCTCCCCAACGCGGCGCATGACGGTGGAGCGAGGCCGGCACGTCTTCCCACCCGCGGCATCGCTGGCTGTGAAGGGACTGCCCCGGTTAGACTGGCGAGATACGGTGCTGGCTGCCATGAACTTGCGAGTTTGCGAGCCATTCGGCGATTCGCTTCCGGCAATCCTTTCGTGCGAAAATGATGCCCGGCGCCGGACGGGCATTCCGACTCGGCCGAAAGCCACCCCATGCTGAATCGCTGCCCTTCCTGCCAGGCCTCGGTCCTGGACGACGACGCAGAGACCTGCCCGTTCTGTGGTTCGCCGATGGATCCGGCGAAGGCGAAGGGTTTCAAGGCGGCCGCCGCGACGTCTGCCGTACCGCCGACGAAGCCCGCCGCAAAGCCCCCGTCGAGATCGGCTGCAGCCGGTAAGACGAAGCCTGCCGCGACCCGGCCCGATCGTCCCTTGGCGAAGCCGTCGCCGCCCGAGAACGACGACCCGTTCGCGACGGATGCATCGGCGACGGCGGGCGCCATCGCGATGAGCCGCAAACCGACTGCACAGCGGCCCCACAAGATCATCTGCCCGATGTGCGACACGCCAGGATACGCACCCACGGCGGCGAGCGGGAAAGACGTCCGTTGCGCGAACGCGAATTGTATGGTCCCGGTGTTCACCGCCCCCGACTTCGCGGCGCCGAAGCCGGTCGAGACGGAGCCGCAATCGTCCGGCTTCGGGCCGATGGCACTGACGGCCACGGTGGTTGGCATATTGCTGCTGGGCGGCGCGGCATGGTGGTTCTTCCTGCGTGCGCCGGACGGTCCTCCGATCGGCCCTGTCGTCCAACCGGTCACTCCCCCGCCCGACACGCCGCCTGGAACGACCGTCGACGTGCCGCCGGCTCAGACCGATCCGACCGACAGCAACCAACCGACGCCACCGGCACCCGCCGAGACCCTAGCTGCCGCCGTGAAGCATTGGCCGCGGATCACCGAAGACATTACTCAACCTCAACGCCAGAACCTGCTGCGACGTTACGGCGCCGAGGCTTACGCCCTCGTCGGCAACATCGAATCAGCGCGAGAACAGATTTCGAAACTTCTGGAATCGCGTTCGGGCGATCCGTTCTACGCAATCACTCCGCTTGAGGAAGTCGCATGGAGCGAGCTGCGCGGCGGTGACGAGGCAGCGGCGCGTGCCGCGTTTGAAGAGACGGTGTCGCTGACCGAACGCATCCCGCAACAAGGTTTCGACCCGGCCCGTGTGGTGATCGATTGGTCGACAGCGGCCGCCCGATTCGGAGACGAGAAGGCAGCACGCGAACTGGCTCGTGCCCCGCGTGACGACGCAACCGGCGAGCAACTTCTGACCATGCTGCACTCGGCAAACCTGTTCAATGGCGGCAATTTGAACGCCGAGTACGCCCTGCGGCCGGCCTGGCGGTGGAATCAGCCGAAACCAGCGGCGGTCACATTCGGTTTGCTGAACCGAGGGGCGTTCGACCAGGCGAAAACTTGGGCGATGAGAGCCTCCGACACACTCACTCGCGCGGAGGGACTCGCGGCTTGGGGTGAGGCGACGGCGATTGACGAAGACCGCGCCGTCGACGAGCGAATGACCGCCATCACCGAGGCTCTCGCATCGTCACAACCTGCCGAACGGGTACTTGTTCTGTCCCGTGCTGCAATTCGCCTTGCCGCAAGTGATCAAAAACCCGCAGCGGAACGTCTGTTCGCATTGATGGCCGAAGGTTCAGATCAGCTTGCCGCATCGGAGCCGTTCGTCGTCGCGACGATTGAAGAGGTTAATCAACGCGAACTGCCCGTGTTCGCAGAGGTCCGATTGAAAGCGGCTGCGCTGGGTGAAGCCGCCCATGCGGCATCGATTCTCGGCAAGTCGGAGGAGGCCGGTCGTTACATTCTTCAGGCGATGGAACAACTCCGGTCGGCGGCGCCGACGACGAGTGCGGTCGCCGAACGTCGGAAGGAATTCGAGAGTCAGCAGAACGGCTTGGACGACAGTACGCGAAACGCGTACCGCCGGAAGCTCGATCAAATGCAGTCCGCTGCGGAGTCACGATTCGACTTGCAGGTCGAACTTCTCGCAAGATCGTTCCATTGGAAACTCGGTCCGCAAGTTCTTGCGGAAGCCGAAATTCGGCACGAGTCCAACGATCCGAATGAGAAGGAACCCTACCTCGCCGGCAAGGCCGGTGGACAGCTGCTCGCTGCCGCCCTGATTGCTGAAGACGAGGCGACGGCCCAGGCGATTCGAACCGCCGGTGTGAAAAACAGCGATGTTCCGGGGCCGGAAGCGCTCGAACTGAACATTCGGCCGATGCTGACGGGGGGGAAATTCGAACCTGTGGCACGCGAGTTCGGATCGAACGCCGGGGGTGTCGGACGCAGTGAGAAACTCGCACTTGCCATCCGCACCGCCTGCGGCATTCCCAAACAGCGATCGATCGCCGACGCCTATGCGTTTGCGATGGCACTTCGAGATGACTTCGTGCGAGAAGAAGTTCTTCGATACCTGTCTCGGAGTGCGGCACAGGCGGGACACGCGGCCGAAATCGAGGCGAAGTTGCCGACGTTGAGCCAGATACCGTCCGATAAAGCCGCCATCCTTCGCGGCTTGACGGAGGGGCTCGTCGCGATCGGCGCGGCGAATCAGACACCTCAGGCAGGTTCGACGGTCTCGGATTCCGGACAGGGATGAGGAAAACGGGGTCAGGGACGGCCTTTCGCCGGTTCGCCGACCATTATAAGATTTCCGCCGGTTCGTTGGGCCGGGGCAGGGCCGCCCCGTGCGGCCGGCGCAGGCGGCAAATGCCGCCTGAAACTTCGCTGCCATTCAGGAGTCACATCGCCGTGTTCACACGACGCCTACCCTCGATCGTTCTCGGGGCGTTTCTCGTTTCCGCCGTTGCCGTCCAACCAGTCGCCGCGCAGGAGGCTGCCCGCACACCGGCCGGCTCGCTCTCAGCAGAGGCCACTCCCGATATCCGGGGTGTCCTCGTCAATTCGCAGGCGGTCCTCGATCGGCTCGCGACCGTCATTGGTCTGACGACTCCGAACGAGCAGCAGCAGCACGCGGCTCTCAAAGATTTCGTCGACGTCTTCCTGTTCGGCGTCGACGTGAACAAACCGGTCCGCATGGACATCATGACCGGTGGTCCGGAGTCGACTTATCGTCTTCACGTTCCCGTCGACAACTTTAAAGACTTCTGGCAATTGAATCTCGAGCCGCTCGGCATTCCCGTGCAGCGGTATCCCAAGCCGGCGTATCTCTACAAGCTCGGTGGTGACGCGAACGCCGCATTTTCGGGATTCATGCTTTATGATCCGAAAGCACGCGGCGGTTACGCCACGATCGTCGAGGATTCGAAACAACTTCCGGCACCGAAGGGACCGGTGCCGACCGAGGGCGTTCAGAATCTGCTTGACAGCGGGTTCGACGCCGCCCTGCAGTTGCAGAATTCGACGGCTGATCCCGAAAGCATCGAGCAGCGTCACGCCCATTTCGCGAAGGAGCGGGCGAAGAATCTCGACCAGCTCAAACGCGACGTGGATGAATCGGTCTCCGACTTCAACTTGCGGAAGTTCGCGACGCAGACTCAGTTCGCCGAGTCGGAGCGACTTTACGCCGAATCTCGCAATCTGGTCGCCGGACTGACCGTCGCGTCGGAGAAATCCAGCGGTTCCGTCAAACTGCACATCGAGCCGTTGCCCAAGACTTCGCTCGCCGAGTCGGTCGCGATTCTTGGTCAGCAACCGAGCCGGTTCTCCGGCATTCCGCGAGGCGAGAACGCCGCGACGACCGGGCGGATCCACTTCCCGCTCGACAATTTCCGCAAGCAGAATCTGCTGTCGCTGCTGGAGAAAATGCGCGCGAACGAGCTTGAAGAGGTCGATGCGACCGAAGCAGGCAATGCCGATGAAAAGGCGGCCGACAAGGCGTTTATTAACGGTGTGTTCGACCGGGTGGCCGAGGGATTGAATCAAGGCGTCATCGACGGATTCGTCGAGATGACGAAAGGCCAGGACGGCATTTACTCGATGGTCGGCGCAGTGAAATCGGCTGACGGCACCCAATGGGCGCCGGTCCTCGAAATCCTGCCGAACACGAGCCGCCACACGAATCTGAAGATGAACGTCGCTGAGCACGGCGGCGTCAAACTGCATGAGATCATGATCGCGAAAGAGTCGCACGCCGATTTTCATGCTTTGTTCGGTAGCGGCCGCCTGCTGCTGGCGACCGGTCCGGATGCGATCTGGTATGCCGCCGGACCGAACGCCGATGAATCTCTGAAACAGGCGATCGACCAGTCGGCGCAGCCGGGCCAGGCGGAGCCGCAAGTCGTCTCGTTCCGCGGCGAATTGCTGCCGTGGATTCGGATTCTCGACCAGAGACTTGGCACAAGCGGCCGGGACAAGTACCGCGATATGGCGATACAGGCATTCCAGAAGAATGAAGGCCGGTTGATGATCAACGTTGAACGCAAAGGCGACGCCGTCGACGGTGAAATCGCGTTCGACCGCGGCGTGCTGCGATTCATCGGCAAGGCGCTGGCGAATTTTTCCGCCGAGAATCTTGCCGCGGATTGACAGACGAGTTCGATCGGCCAACGCCAGTCACGCACAACGGGAGGGCCGGATCGGCCCTCCCGTTCTCGTTGACGGCCTACAGATCAAGGCATCGGTTGCGTTCGAGAACAGTGGTCCGCAACATGACGGCGGGCGGACAATGGGTTACGGCATTTCGTCGTCAATGCCTCCGGCGGGACGCGAAATCGTTTCACGTCGCTCATGTCAGCAGTGAGACGCAACTGGTGTTGAACCACGCGGACAAATCGGCCGATGAGCCGTGCCGGCCGAACGCGGACGTTCCGACCGACCGTGACCTGACGAACATTGCATCCCGGCTCCGCGAGACGGCGCGGCTCGTGCCAAATCAGGCTGCGGTCATCGTCCCGCCACGACGTTTCCGTCGCGAACGCCGAATCAGCTTTTCGCAGCTCGATCGCGATGTGGACTGCATCGCACGCGGATTGAACGATCTCGGCATCCAATCGGGACACCGCATCGTCCTGATGGTCCGGCCGGGCATCGAGTTCATCGCGCTGACCTTCGCCTTGTTCCGCGCCGGGGCGACTGTCGTGCTGATTGATCCCGGCATGGGCATGCGACGTGTGCTGCGTTGCCTGGCGGAAGTCGCCCCGGACGGCTTCGTAGGGGTGCCGTTCGTTCACCTGGTCCGCCGTTTGCGGCGACGACGCTTTCCGAGCGCCCGGCTCAACGTCTGTGTCGGAAGGAACTGGATCGGCGGTGCAGTCTCACTCGACGAACTACGTTCGCCGTCCGCGGGCGATTTTGCAGCGGATGCTGCACCGCGAAATCGCCAGTCAGAGCGAATGGGCGGACCAGGCTCGGTCGCCGTCTCTCCGACCGATCCCGCGGCGATCATCTTTACGAGCGGTGGGACGGGCGTACCCAAAGGGGTCGTTTACGAACATGGAATGTTCGCGGCCCAGGTCGACCTGCTCTGCGAGCAGTTCGGCATTCGCGCCGGCGAAGTCGACCTTCCCGGCTTTCCGCTCTTCGCGCTGTTCAATGCCGCGATGCAAGTCACGACGATCGTTCCGGATATCGACCCGACCCGACCTGCGCAGGTCGATCCGCGAAAAATTCTCGATCCGATTCGGCGCTACGGGGTGACCCAGGCGTTCGGGTCGCCTGCGCTGTGGAATCGCGTCGGCCGATATTGCGAACGCACCGGAGAAACGATTCCGCATCTCAAACGGGCGATTTCCGCCGGAGCTCCGGTGCCGCTGCATGTGCTCTCGCGAATGAAAGCGGCGTTCGCCGAACACGAAGCCGACCTGCACACGCCCTACGGGGCGACCGAAGCCCTGCCCGTGGCGACGATCGCGGCGTCCGAAGTGCTGGCCGAGACGGCAGAGCGATCGCGACGTGGTGCCGGCACCTGCGTCGGACGTCCGTTCCCACATGTCGCTGTGAAGATCATCGAGATCGGCAATCAGCCCATTTCTGTTCTCGCCGACGCCCGTGAACTGCCGCCGCGTGAGATCGGCGAGATCATCGTGAACAGCCCTTCGGCGACGCGCGAGTATTTCCGTCGCTCACAGGAAACAGATTTGGCGAAAATTCAAGACGGCACGACGTTCTGGCATCGCATGGGCGATGTCGGATACCTCGATGACGATGGGCGCCTCTGGTTCTGCGGACGCAAAGCCCACGTCGTCGAGACCGCCGAAGGTCGCATGTTCTCGGTCTGCTGCGAAGCCGTATTCAACGAACATCCCGACGTTTATCGCTCGGCCTTGGTCGGCCTCGGAGTGAACGGGCACAAGCAACCGGTGATCGTCGTTGAGCTTGAGCGCCTCCGTGGTCCGATCGACGCGGAGCTACGCGAACTTGCGAAAGCAAACCCGCTGACGGAACGCATCGACACGTTCCTGATTCACAAATCATTTCCCGTCGACGTCCGACACAACATCAAGATCGACCGCGAACGGCTCGGCCGCTGGGCAGCCAAGCGGCTTGGGATCGATGAGGATTCCCAATGACGGCCCTCGTGACGGGCGGCGGAGGATTCCTGGGCCTCCACATCGTCGAACAACTTGTCGAACACGGCGTGCAGGTTCGCGTTCTCTGCCGGGGCGAGTACCCGAGGTTGCGGGAGCTGGGCGTCGAGGTCGTTCGCGACGACCTTCGCGATTCTGCGGCGGTGAGCGAAGCCTGCCGGAACGTCGAAACCGTCTTCCACACAGCAGCCGTGCCGGGGATCTGGGGGCCGTGGAAACTGTTTTACGAAACGAACACGGTCGGAGCACGGAACGTTATCGAGGGGTGTCGAAGACAAGGTGTCGGAAAGCTTGTCTATACCAGTTCGCCGAGCGTCATCTTCGACGGCCGGCCGCACACCAATGCCGACGAGTCGCTGCCGTATCCGGGCCGTTACATGTGCCATTACGCGCACACGAAGGCGCTCGCCGAGCGTGAGGTGCTTGCCGCCAGTGGTCGAGACGACCTGCTGACAGTCGCCTTGCGTCCTCACCTCATCTGGGGGCCGCGCGACAATCACCTGATTCCGCGACTGATCCGCCGGGCGAAATCGGGACGGCTACGCCGCATCGGCGACGGCCGCAATCTGATCTCGATGAGCTACGTCGAGAATGCCGCCGCGGCGCATCTGCTCGCTGCCGACGCCCTTCGTGAATGCTCACCGGTGTGCGGCAAGGCATACTTCATCAACGAGATCGAGCCGGTCAACCTCTGGAGCTGGATCGATCGACTGTTGGAAACGGCAGGCTTGCCGCCCGCGGCAGGCGGCATTTCAGAAAGCGTGGCGCGACGGATCGGCGCGACGTGCGAAGCGTTGTGGACCGCGCTTCGTCTGCCCGGTGAGCCGCCGCTGACGCGGTTTCTCGCCGCGCAACTCAGCCAGTCGCACACTTATTCCGTGAACGCCGCGGAACGCGACTTCGACTATCGGCCGATCGTCAGCGTCGAGGAAGGTCTGCGGAAGATCACGCCCGAGCTGCGCCGGGTCGCAGGAACGGCGTAGCAGAGACATTCGACCCACCCTACGGGGTCGCTTCGCCACATCCCATCGCGGCCGCCATCGCTCCGCGAACCTGGGTGATCACCTGCGGGAGCGGGTTCGTCAGCACGGCCCCGGCGGCCTGTTTGTGGCCGCCGCCGCCGAACCGTTCGGCGACGGCGGCGACGTTGAGGTCGCTCCGGCTGCGGAAGCTGACTTTCACGCTTTTGTTCGGTTGCTCGATCACGATGAACGCCGCGCGGGTGCCGTCGATCATCAGGCACTCGTTGACGAGGTCTTCGGTGTCGACGGGCTTCGCCCCGGTTTGCTTGAAGTCGTCGAGCGAGACGCTCGTAAACGCGAGTTGCCCGCCGCAGGCCAACTCGACACGACTGAGCACTTTCCCGGGGAGCCTCAGGCGTGCGGGCGAGCGCCGTTCGTAAAGCGCCGCGAAAATCGCGTGCGGTTCGGCACCGAGATCCATCAACCGGCCCGCGATCCGCATCGTCTCGCTGTTGGTGGACGGAAAGCGGAACCAGCCGGTGTCGGTCGCGATTGCCGCAAACAACGGGGCGGCCGCTTCGACGGGAAGGTCGATCTTGAGGGCGTCGGCCAGTTGGACGACGAGCGTGCCGGTCGCCTCGGCGGTGGTGTCTTTGAACTCGTCAGCTCCGAGATCGTCGGAACTGACGTGATGGTCAACGATAACTTTTTTTGCGGGCGTACGGCGGAGGATTCTCGCGAGATCGCCCAACTGCACCCAGGCGCTGGTGTCGAGAATGATGTGGACGTCGGCGTCTTCGGCAGACCCGCCGTCGCCTTCCGGGCTGTATTTCAGGATCCGACGGTTCGGATCGAGAAATTCGAGGTGGGCCGGCATCCCCGACGGATTGATGATGCGGACGCGCTTTCCCATCTGGTCCAGCAGCGCGGCCATCCCCAGCTCCGAGCCGATTGCGTCGGCGTCGGGTCGGACGTGGCTGGTCAGAATGAACCGCTCGTTGCGGTTCAGAATCTCGAGAAGCGGTTTCCAGTCGATGGCCATTCGGCGGATTCTAGCGGTCCGTCGACGGTACCGCCAGCAGTGCTCGCACGCGGGCGCAGTCGATTTCAAGTTGTTCGACCAGCGCACGCGGCGTGTCAAACCGGACAGTCGCCCGCACGTGATCGATCAGTTCCACGCGGAGCGTCAGGCCGTAGAGGTTTCCGTCGAAATCCAGTAGATGCGCCTCGAACCGTCGGTCCGTTTCTTCGAACGTGCTGTTCGGGCCGATATGGATCGCGGCGGCGTAGGGTCGGCCGTCGATCTCAACACGACCTGCGTAGACGCCGTCTGGCGGCAGTAGCGTCGTGATCCCGGACAGATTCGCAGTTGGAAAACCAAGCGAATCGCCGCGATCAGACCCTCGAACGACGGTCCCGATCACTTCATGAGGTCGGCTTAGCATGCGGGCGGCCGATTGCAGATCCCCGTCCGTCACGTCGCGCCGAATGAGCGACGACGAGATCATGCCGGCTCCTGCGTGTACCGGCTCGACGACCGTCAATGACAGTCCTGAACGGTCGCAAAGGGTCTGCAACAGGGCCACGTCGCCGCGACGGTCGCGGCCGAAGCGAAAGTTCGGTCCCTCGACGATCCCGCGCAATTCAAGCCGATCGACGAGCACTTCCTGAAAGAACGCTTCCGGGGAAAGTTCGAGCAGCCGATGATCCGTGGGAAGCACGAGCACCGCGTCGGCCCCCGCATGCTCGAGGTACGTCGCCTTTTGTCCGAGCCGCATCAGTCGCGGAGGAGCGGTGGACGGTCGAAGCAGTTCCACCGGCGGCGGGTCGAACGTCAGCGCGATCGCGCGCGTGCCCAACGCGTTCGCCGTTCGGCGAAGCTCGGCGATCATCGCCTGGTGGCCGACGTGAACTCCATCGAAGTTCCCGATGGCGGCGACGCTCGACCTCCAGCCGTCGAGATCAGAAAGTCCGCAAAGCAAGGCCATGGCCGAACGTGTGAAATGCCTGGGTGTCGAAGTGTCGCGCCATCTTAGGAGGTCGATGCGGAGACGCAACCGGACGGACGCGTCGGACGCCCGGTGGTTTCCCGAGCAATCGACGACGCATTTGAAAACCTCGCCCCCGGAGGAGAGGCGCTTTCCGGGCGTGAGACCGTTCCGTATCCGGTGCTCGCGTCGGCCATCGGCGCGAGCGGAACTCAGCGAAACAGCGGCCGGACCAGTTCGACTCCGGCGGGCGTCGCTTGCGGTTGTGCAGCTACTCCGGTCTTGGAACGCCTCTGCCACGGCCAAGCCATCAACGGCGGCGGCGTCAATTGACTAAGCGCCGGGCGGAAAATGACGGCGAGAAGCAAGGGAACGTACCAGAGCAGGTAGACGCCGCCGTTCTGTGGATACCAGAATTGAGTGCCGACGATCACCGCGGCCGAGCGTGCGAGCAGAGTTTCAACCTTCCGCGCCTTTGGCCACCAAGCGAGCATACCGGTCATCACGACGAACAGCGCGAAGACGGGCATCCGGTAGTAGGGACTGATGCCGGTCCAGACGCCGGTCGATTTTGAGTTGCCGAAATCGAGCATCGACCAGTCGATTAATCCCAAGACTTGGTGCAGGAAGGACTCCGTGTCCACGGACGTCATCGCGATGCTGCCGAGCAAGGCGATCCAGACGGCGGACAACGCCGCGCCGAACCGCAACGTGTTCCGCAAGCCGTAAAACGTCATCCAGACCGGAAGCAGAAACACGGGAAAGAACAGCGTGCCGCACGCCAGTCCCAACAGGCCGCCGGACGCGAACGGGTTGCGGTAAAAGTACACCGCCCAAAGAATCAATGCGCAGGGCAAAATGTGATTGACCTGCGACACGTTGTACGCGGTGCAGGGAACGAGCAGGTAAAGCGTCGCCATCGCGACGCCGAGATGAAGATCTCCGAACTGACGCCACCCGAGCATGACCAGCGCCGTGACCAGTGAGACGTGGGCTAAGATCGCCGCGATCCGGACCGGAAGATCGGCGGCCAATGCCGGTTCTCCTTGGGTCACTGCGCGCGACAATCCGACCGCCGGCGCGGTAAAAACGGTGGCGGCGGGTCCGATCGGCGGATCCTCCGAATTCGCGGCCGGGCTGTAGCGGGACGCATCTTTCATTTCGACGAGGTTGCCGGCCCGATGAGCGGTCTGCAATGCCGATTTCGGTAAACGATCGGTCGTCAAAATCTCTGCGGTGTAAATTAATGCGCACGCTGCCAGCAAAAAGGTCAGCCCGGCAGTGTTGAGATTCTGCGGCAGCCGTGGGCGCCGTTCGAACAACGGGTCGACGAGCATCCTTGCGAGGATCACGGCGCTCGCCGCGAAGAGCCACACGAAGCCCAAAGCGAAACCGCGTTCGACGAACAACAGGCCGGGCGACAGCGCAAGCAGCAGCGCCAAATCGAGATTCCGAAGCGACCAGACACGCGCAAAACGGAAGTAGATGGCGACGATCAGCAGCAGCGACAGGTAGAACCATGTCGGACGATCGAGCTGAAAGTCCGCCAGGAGCGTTTCCATCGGACGCACCCGCCTTAACAGCCGCGTGTCGGGACGGCACGGAATCCGGTCACGGAACGTCGACGCACCGCCTCGCTCCGAGGCAGCCTCATAGAGTACGGATTCAAGATGGAATTGCCAAGGTTTTCTAAAGGTTTTGTGAACGCGGCCCGGCATCGGCCGCGACGCCACCAAACGTGCAGGCTATGCTGTGAGCGTAGGAAACCGCCTTGAAATCAACGGTCGCTGATTCGATCGGTCTCTTGATGTCCCAGCGACTCGATATTCATCTCTGCTGTGCGAAACCGAACGACGTTTGGGCGGACTCGCCGGTTGCTCGCGTGGTGGAAGGGCGGCCCGCTCCCACCGAACTGGCGACGTTGTTCGCTGCCGGGACGCCATTTGGCCTCGCAATGGCAGACCGCCTCAGCCCGGCCGATCTGGCGGGAGCCGAGTCCGTGGGCGGTGACTGCACGGTTGTGATCGCCAATCCGGTTGCAACGACGGACGGACGCGGTTCGGCGGATCTGGGGGCCGTCTTCTGGCAGACGTTTCCAACAGTCGCCGCGCTGCTCGGCGGATCGCTGCTCGATGCCGGCGCGGTCCTGTTCCATCGCGACGGTCTTGCGAAACTCGGCTCCGAACGACTCACAAGCGACGACCCCGTCACATCAGCGGTCATCGAGATCGCGGCGGCGGGCGGCACGTTGAAGGCCGTGCTCATTCCCGGCGAATCGGATGCCGCTCGGCCGACGAACCCGCCGAAACTCGTTCCGTCCAGACCTCCGAAGCGAGATCGCTGGCTGGCCGACGTCATCCAGGAAATAAGCCTGTCCCACTTGACCGGACCGACGGCATCTCCTGCCGAAGTCGTGGCGATTCGTGCCGGACTGCTGCTGTGGCACGATTTTCTTGACGAAAGTCACAGTTTCTCGCAATCGATCGAAGGCGAAGGAACGCACAATACCGGCGATTATTGGCACTCGCTGATGCATCGACGGGAGCTGGATTACGAGAATTCCAAATATTGGTTCCGGCGGGTCGGAGTTCATCCGGTCTTTGAATCGCTGGCTGCGCGAGGGGAACGACTTATCGGGGAGGCGGGTTCGTCGAGTGAGAAGTTGTTCAGAAAAATCGCGCCGGGCGGGAGGTGGGATCCCTTTGCGTTCGTCGACGTCTGTGCCGCATCGGCGGAGTCCGACGATACCGAAACGGCAATGTTTCTACGGCAAATTCAAGCCGATGAGATGCTGCTGCTGCTCTGGCAGTCCTGTCAGGATGCCGTTGACTGATTTGGACGGGGTTGGTTTCGTCTTGGCCACGGATGATTGACACGGCCGCGGGACGGTTTAGCATAAAGGCAGACCGCTCGACCTTCCTGCCTCTTGCCGCGGGATTACCGAGTGGGGCCGGCGTCATCAGGGCGGCGAATGCGCCGTAGGTAGTGATGCGCCCGTCTCGTGGCCCCGCCCCCGCCGGTTGCATCCCTCCCTGCCGTCGTTTTCGATCGCCGAGACCGGCTGTCGCCTGCGACCCCCGCCTTCCGTGTCAGGAGATCTCGTCATGCCCGCCATTCCTGCGTTTCTCAGCACGCCCTGGGAACTCGCGATCGTCGCCGTCATCGTCCTCGTTCTGTTCGGCAGTCGCCTGCCGAAGGTGATGCGGTCGCTCGGTTCGAGCATCACCGAATTCAAGAAGGGCGTGAATGAGGGGGGAGAGGACGAAGCGGACAACTCCGCCGAGTCGCATGTCGAGTCGAAGACGCCCTGACGATTCCGCTGCTTCACTTCGATCTTTTGTCGACGGAGACCACCGTGATCGGATTTCTGTCACCCAGCATGCCGGAGATGATCTTCGTCGGGATCATCGCGTTGTTGCTGTTCGGCAAGCGGCTTCCCGAAGTGGCCCGCAGCATCGGGAAGGGGATGCGCGAGTTCAAAGACGGGATGTCGGGCATCCACAACGAGTTCGACTCGGCGTACTCGTCGGCGTCGCGCGTCTAAAGCCGTCCCGCTTCGCGTCCGGCCCCGCCGGACGACGACGACCGCGGCGAGTTCGTCGCCCCCAAGTTCGAGCCGCCGCCGGTGACGTCAGAAGCGACGTCGAACGAGCCATCAAAGG
This sequence comes from Planctomycetaceae bacterium, assembly GCA_049790855.1. Classification (GTDB taxonomy): domain Bacteria; phylum Planctomycetota; class Planctomycetia; order Planctomycetales; family Planctomycetaceae; genus JACCRE01. Next base: position 23,988 of record JBAQZJ010000138.1, read on the forward strand.
CGAATTGACTTCTCGCCGAGCCGCGGCCAATCGGTAAACGAACGTCGCTTGCGGTTTCGCGGCGCAATCGGC
>JBAQZJ010000139.1:0-22830 GCA_049790855.1 Planctomycetaceae bacterium
GCCGCCGCCCCCGCAGCACGGCGACGCTCGCGTTCGAGCCGGTCCTCTTCTTCGACGCGCAACGCCATGTCATCGGCGTAGGCGATGATTTCGTCGCACTGCTCGGGCGTCAACCCACCCAGTTCCGCCAACTGATCGGGCTCGATCACCGACAACTCGTCGAAGGTGAAGAACCCTTGGGCGACGAGACTTTCGGCAAGATCCTCGGTGAGGCCCGGAACCTTGAGAAAAGCGGCCAGCGAGCGACCAAGCTGCTCGTCGAGCCGCTCCTGCGTGAGCACCTGAATATCCCAGCCGACAAGCTTCGACGCCAGGCGGACGTTCTGCCCCTTCTTACCGATGGCGAGCGAGAGCTGATCCTCGCGGACCAATACAATCACCTTGCCGAGCTGCGGGCAGAGGATGACGTCCTCGACCTCGGCCGGCTGGAGGGCGTTCGGTACGAGCACCTGCAGCGAATCGTTCCAGCGGACGATGTCGATTCGCTCGCTGGCCAGCTCATCGACGACGCTGCGGATCCGCGACCCCCTCACGCCGACGCAGGCGCCGACGCAATCGATCTTCGGGTCGTAACACGAGACGGCGACTTTCGAGCGATATCCCGCCTCGCGAGCCAGCGAGCGGACTTCGATGATGTGCTCAGCGACCTCGGGAATCTCCAGCTCGAACAGCCGCCGTACGAATTCGGGATGCGTCCTGCTGAGGATGATCTTGACGCGGCTGCCGGCTTTCCGCACGTCCATGACGACCGAACGAACCCGCTCGCCGACGTGATGAGCTTCGCCAGGGATCTGCTCGCCGCGCGGCAGAATGCCCTCGACCTTGCCGAGGTTCACCAAGCCCGTCCCGCCGCCTTCGATGCGACTGATCTGGCCCGTGACGATCTGCCCGCGCAACCCGGTGTATTCGTCGAAGAGGCTGTCGCGCTCCGCTTCGCGAATCTTCTGGATCATCACCTGCTTGGCGGTTTGAGCGGCGATCCGACCGAGAAGATCTCCGATTTCGTTCGCCTCCAACGGCTGACCCGCGACACCGACCGAGGCGTCTCCGGACTGCCGGTCGATCGCGACCTCGATTTGCTCCTCTTCACCAAAATGCTTACGAGCCGCCGAAAGGATCGCCTGCTCGATCCCTTCGAAGACAATTTCCTTGTCCACGTTCTTATCGCGATGGATCGCGTCAACGATCCTGAGGATCTCGCTGCCTTTCATCACCCACCCTTTCGGGGCCGCTGCGACCTGCCGCCGCGCCACTTCGGTATCGTTCTCCGACCGCCCCAGCCCGTAAAAACAAAAAAAGCGGGCACGAGACGCGTCCTCCCGCCCGCCGACGAACGTTTCCGGAAACACAGGCGGCCCCTTGCGGCACCACCACCGCAGCCGAGCGCTACGGCGATTCCGAAGTACTTCAGCCCTGCGACGTCTACATTACGTTGGACCCCATCAGAACTGCGGAGAAGCCTGCGCCATTTCGAGGCCTCTGTCGTCGGCGACCCACCTTGCGGAGGGAATGGACGGTCCAGCCAGCGAGTGCTATCGGAGGCCAAAAACATTGGCGACCCGAGCGCAACCCGACCAGCGAGACCGACGCGGTTCGGCTGGAACGATACCGATCGCCGGCAGCGAAGTCAAGGATCAACCCCGGCTGATTGACGGGTTTGCGGCGAGCGGACGACGCCGACCACGGCCGGGCCGGTGCCCTTCCTTCTTTGACTGTGCCGAATCGAGACGACCCAGCGTCACATCAACAACCGACATTGAAATTCCCGCTGATCAGACCGATAGTACGGCGTCCCACGGGATTGGGATGCCCATCCAAGGCTGCCCACCGCAACGGCCGCCAGGTTTCCTCAGGAGAGTTCGTCATGGGTCCGTCGATACGTTACGCCGCGATATTCGTGATTGCCGGCATCGCCCTCCCGGCATCGTTTCCCGCTCCTGTCGCCGGGCAGGCGACCGAAGGAGCGAGCGATCCTGCGGCGGAACAGACCAAGACCCAGGCGGAACAGTCCTACAAGCGAGGAGAGTTTGACAAGACGGTCGAACTGGCGAACGCCGTTCTGGCGAAGAACCCGAACGACCATGTCGCACTGTACCTGCGTGCCAGCGCCCGCGTTGAGCAAGGTTTGCAGCGACGCGACGGACAGTTGCTGCGCGACGGCATCGCCGACGCCCGCGAGGCGATTCGGCTGGGACGGGACAACCCGCTCTATTATCTGCCCTACCTCTACGGGATGACCAACCTCGCGGTCGTCGAGAACCGGAAAGAACACGCCGACGTCGCCGTCAAGATCGCCGATCAAGCGATCGCCAATGCCGCGCTGAAACCTGACCAGAAGGCGAATCTGCTGTACCAGCGGGGGTTAGCTAAGGCGTTTCTGGGGCAGACCGACGCAGCCGTCTCGGATCACCAGGAAGCGACGCGTCTCAATCCTGCCCTGCTCGCGGCCTACACGGCCGCTGCGGATACCTTGGCGCGAGCCGAAAAAACGGATGCCGCCAATGCGGCGTTCGACCGCACTGTGAAGGCGTTTCCTGAAAGTCCGCTCGTCTACAACAATCGCGGGGAATACCTGCGCCAGTCGAATCAGCCCGAGAAAGCCGTCGCCGACTTCACGCGGGCCGTCGAGCTCGATCCGGGCTACTACTACGCCTACACGAATCGCGGATTCGCGCTGATGCAGCTCGACGATCCGCAGGCCGCCGAGAACGACTTTACGGCTTCTCTGCGAATCAACCCGGACCAACCGATGGTGTACGGTCTTCGCGGAACCGCACGGGTCGCACAGCGGAAATTCGAAGCGGCGATCGAGGATCACCGCAGGGCGCTGGAGAAAGTGCCGAACAATCCGCTGGCGATCACCGACTTGGGATTTGCGCAATTCTTCGCGGGCCGCTTCGAGGAGGCGGTTCGATCGTTCGAGAAGGCCATCGAACTGAATCCGAATTTCGTTCAACTCAATCCCTGGCGGGTCGCGGCGCTGGCGCAACTCGGCCGCAAAGAGGCTGCGTCGACCGAATACGCCGTCTCCTTCGACAAGCCGGCAGCCGACCGCACTTGGAACGACAATCTGGTCGCGTTCCAGTACGACAAAATCAATGTCGAACAGCTTCGCGCCGCCATCGCCAAGGAAGAACCGGCGCGAACGGCACAAGTCGCCGAGGCTGAATACTTCATTGGTCGCAAACTCGCCGAGCAAGGTCAGGACGCCGAAGCCAGGGCGGCCTTCCAGCGGGCGATCGACACCGGGGCGAAGCAGCTTTCCGCCTATCGCGGGGCGAAGTTCGCGCTGGCCAGCCAGTGACCGATGCCGCTGCCGTCGATCACGAAATCGAAAAACGCCCGCCGATCAAAGACGGCGGGCGTTTTTCGTCGAAGACAGATAGGTACGGAAAGTTGCCGTTGTGGCACGCCGTGACGGCGGGAGGGCATGACCGTGGATGACATCGACCGCGCCCATTGTGGACGTGTCGCGTCGGCGAAACGGAACTACCGCGTCGCCCGCACGACCAAGGCGCTCGCCTGCCCCGCACGGGTGACGTTGATGTTCAGAAACACGTCGTTCGTGGTCGGGCGGTGTTCTCCGCCGACGACGTCGAGCGGGCAATCGGGATCGGGGCGTTCAAAGTTCAACGTCTTCGGAATCACGCCGTTTCGCAGCCCCAGCAGCGATCCGACCAGTTCCAGCACCCCCGATCCGGCGCCGGCATTGCCGAGGTAGCTTTTCAGGCCGGTCACAGGCACGCCGGCCGGGAAAATCCGGCGAATCGCCGCGGCTTCGGCGGCATCGATCCGGGGGATCGCGACGCCGTGCGCGTTGATGTGACCGACGTCTTCGGGAGCAAGGCCTGCGTCGTGCAGCGCCGCCCGTATGGCGTTGGAGAGTGCCGATGTGGTGTCGGCGGTGCCGTCGGGCAGCGTCGCACACGAAGATCCCAGTCCGAGAATCTCGCCGAAAACCGTCGCGCCGCGTCGCTCGGCGTGCTCGATGTGCTCGAGCAGCAGGGCGCAGGCTCCTTCGGCGACGACTTCTCCCGTATGGCCGACGTCGAACGGCCGGCACCAGGTGTCGGGGGCTCCCTCACCGTGGGCGAGATCCTTCCAGAGCGCGGCATGCATCGTCTTGACCGGATGCAACTTGGTGCCCGTCGTGCCGGCGATCATCACGTCGGCCCGATCCCGCTGGATGATCCGCGACGCTTCGCCGACGGCCAGGTTTCCGCTGGCGTCATCGAGGGTGAGCGAGTTGTTCGGGCCGCGGGCGTCGACGGCGATCCCGATGTGGCAGGCCGGCATGTTCGGCAGGTACTTCAGCAGCCACAACGGCTCCAGCACGCTCATCCCCTGCCCGCCCCAGCGGTCGTAGACGAACTGCCTGCCGTGCGGGGTGTCTTCGCTGACCGACCAGCAGGCATCCTTCAGGACGCTGGGCGGGCTGAACATGAGGTTCGCCCCGAAATCGACGCCGAATCGCTCATGGTCGATGGCATCGAGATCTATTCCCGAATGGGTCACTGCCGAAAGGGCCGCGACAACGCCGAGTTCGATCTCGCGGCACATGACGCGGACGAACTTACGCTGCTTTTTGGGCATGATCTCTTTGGTCACGTCCTCGCTGAACCCGGGCACTTCGGCCCCCACATTGCCGGGGGCGGCGGTTGCCTCGGGGCCGACCGCGTGGATGCCGCTCTGCCCCTGCGACAGTTTCGCCCAGAAGCTGTCCGGGCCGAGACCGAGCGGGCTGACGACGCCCAGGCCGGTAATGACGATGCGGCGCCGGGCCGCTTGCGAACTGCTCATGCTCTGCCACCAGAACGTGCCGTACCACCGGCGGAACCCAGATCGGGGTCGCCGATCGGGCGAAAGTCTAACAAACACGGCGTCCCGCCGCACTCGCGCGATGGGACGCCGTGGATCGTTCGCGGCGTGTGCAGCCGGGTCAAGCGACGTGGCCGACGACGAGACACGCATTGTGCCCGCCGAAGCCGAAGCTGTTCTTCAGAACATACCTCAACTTGCCGGAGCGCGCTTCGTGCGGAACGAAGTCGAGGTCGCAGTCGGGGTCCGGGTTGTCGAGGTTGATCGTCGGCGGCAGCGTCTGGTGCTGCAGGGCGAGAATGCAGGCCAAGAATTCGACGCCGCCCGAGGCGCCCAGCAGGTGGCCGATCTGGCTCTTGGTGCTGGAAACGGCCAGTTTTGCGGCGTGCGGGCCGAAGACCGTCTTGATCGCCGCAACCTCGGCCTTGTCGCCGAGCGGCGTGCTGGTGCCGTGGGCGTTGATGTAGTCGACGTCGTCGACGTTCAATCCGGCGTCCTTGATCGCCGCGAGCATGGCGCGGGCCGCACCGCGGCCTTCGGGATCAGGAGCGGTCATGTGCGAGGCGTCGGCCGACATTCCGTAACCGAGCACTTCGGCAAGGATCGAGGCGCCGCGTCCGCGAGCATGCTCGTAGTCCTCGAGAACGAGCATTCCCGATCCTTCCGCCAGCACGAAGCCGTCGCGATCTTGATCCCAGGGACGACTCGCCTTCTCGGGGGCGTCGTTGCGGGTCGAAAGCGCGCCCATCCGGCCGAAGCCGGACAGGCCCATCGGCGTGATCGCCGCCTCGCTGCCGCCGGTCAGCATCACGTCGGCGAGGCCGTTCTGAATCAGCTTGTAGGCGTCTCCGATGGCGTTCGTCGCGCTCGCGCAGGCGGTCGCGATGGCCGAATTCGGCCCGCGAAGCCCCCAAGTGACGCTGACGTTTCCGCTCGCGGCGTTGACCATCAGCTTGGGAATCATGAACGGCGAGACGCGGCTCGGCCCTCGTTCGAAGAGGGTCGTGTGTTGCTCCTCGATCTCGTTCAATCCGCCGATGCCGCTGCCGATCAGCACCCCGTAGCGATACGGATCGCCCTGCCGGAAGTCGATTCCCGACTGCCGGATCGCTTTATGCGCAGCGACGACGGCGAACTGGACGAAACGGTCCATTCGCCGCAGTTCTTTGGCGGGCAGGTCGATGTGTTCGGTGGGATCCCAATTCTGGACCTCACCGGCGAAGGTGACCTTGAATTCCGCGGGATCGAACCGACGAATCGGCCCGATCCCGCTCTTCCCGGCGCAGACGCGGTCCCAGAACTCGGCGAGGTCACAGCCGAGTGTCGTCACAACCGATCCGCCGGTGACGACGACGCGCCTAGGCATTCCGGTTCTTTTCCTCGATGTACTCGATCGCGTCGCCCACAGATCGAATCTTCTCGTAATCGTCGTCCGGGATGGTGATTCCGAAGGTGTCTTCGAACTCCATCACCAGCTCGACGACGTCGAGCGAATCGGCCTTGAGATCATCGACGAACGAACTGGCCCGGGTGATTTCCTCGATGGGAACCCCCAGTTGTTCGCTGACGATGGCGATGACTTTCTCTTCAGTATTCTCGGTAGCCACGCAACAGCCTCCAAGGGCCTCGCAGGGGAGCTGGAACAGGAGAGGGAGACGGCTTTTCAGAAACGGCGCTGCCGCCGGGAACGGCCGAAACCGACGGTTGATATAACGCGTTTCGGAAGGAGTGTAAACTCCAACAGGACGGGCGACTTGCCGAAAATCCGTCGACCGCGCGAGCGCAGGAAATCCGGTCCGTGAACCCCTGCCTCACTATCGTCAGTCGCCGACGACTTCGCAATTCACCTTGCGGTCGATTCGCTTCATCAGCCCTTTCAGAACGCCGCCCGGGCCGAGTTCATAAAAGTCGGCAGCCCCGGCAGCCATCATCGCGCGAACACACTCTTCCCAGAGCACCGGACGCAGAACCTGATCGACGAGTGTCTGCCGGATTTCGGCCGGCCCCGCATGCGTTTTCGCATTGACGTTGGAGTAGACGGGCAAGCGGGGCGGCTGAATCGGCGTCTCGGCGAGCGCGGCCGCCAGCCGCTCGTCGGCGGGCTTCATGAGCGTCGTGTGAAACGCCCCTGCGACGGCGAGTCGAATCGGCTTGCCGCCGGCCGCTTCGATCAGTTCCACCGCGCGATCGCAGGCGACGGCTTCGCCCGAGAGGACCGTATTGCCCGGACAAAGATAATTCGCCAGTTCGATCGTGCCGGTTTCGGCCGCCCGATCGCGAACCGCTGCAACCTGATCGCGGTCGAGCAGCAGGGCGCTGATCATGCCGGACGGCGTCGCGTCGGCAGCCGCCTGCATCGCCTCGCCTCGAAGCCGCACGAGCCGGACGCCATCTTCAAAGCTGAAAGCTCCGGCGAACGCCAGGGCCGTGTATTCGCCGAGGCTGAGTCCGGCGGCCAGTTCGCAGCGATCGATGATCTCTGGGCGGTCCTTTCGCAGCAGTTCGAGCGCGGCGAGACCTGCGACGAACAGAGCAGGCTGGCTGACGTCGGTGGCGTCGAGCCGCTCCTTCGGCCCGTTCTGGCAGACGTCGTAGAGGTCGAACCCGAGGATCTCGGCGGCGCGGTCGAACAGAAGTCGGGCGGCAGGCGATTTCTCGCAGGCCGTCTTCGCCATCCCGATGCGCTGTGCCCCCTGGCCGGGAAACAGAAACGCGATCTTTCCCATCGCAGCCGCAACTCCTTGTCGACCGGTCCTGCCGGCCGGGCCCGTCGCTTACGGTATCGCACTTTGTCGCGGAGGGGCCGCGTCAGAGTTCCGCAAGCGCCTCGGTGATCTGAGCGTTGATGTGACGGTGCTCGATGGCCGTCGCCGCCTTCAGGGCGTTCGTGACCGAGGTGGCATCGCTTGATCCGTGGCAGATCATGCAGATGCCGTCGATTCCCAGCAGCGGCGCCCCGCCGGTGCCCTTGTAATGGTATCGGTTCCCCAGCCGCTCGAAAGCTTCCAGCGCCTTCGGTTTCTCGGCGTCGAGACTTTCCAGCAGTTCTTTCGCGATGGCGCGAATCAGAAAGTCGGCGATGCCCTCGCTGACCTTGAGGACCACATTTCCAACGAACCCCTCGCAGACGAGGACGTCCGCCTCACCGAGGTACAAGCCACGACCTTCCACATTCCCGACGTAACGGTCGCGAAGCTTGCTGCCCGCCAACAGGGCGTGAGTCTCGCGATAGAGGTCGGTGCCCTTCCCCTCTTCGCTGCCGATGTTCATCAGCCCAATGCGGGGGTTGGGAACGCGCAGGAACTCGCGGGCGTAAATCGAGGCCATCACGCCGTACTGCAGCAGATGCTCGGGCTTGGCCGCGGGATTCGCGCCGATGTCCATCAGGATGCTGCGGCCGGTCATGGTCGGCAGAGCGACGGCGATGCCCGGACGTTTGACGCCCTTGAGGAACAGCCGTGTTCGCAAACCGGCGGCGACGACAGCACCGGTATGACCGGCGCTGACGACGGCGTCGACCTCTTTGGCGGCCATCATCTGCCAGCAGACGGCGATCGAGCAGTTCGGCTTCTTGCGGAGAGCCTCAGTGGGCTTCTCCTCCATGCCGACGAAGCCTTCCGCCGCACGCACGACGAGCCGTTCGCCGGAATACCCGGAACGATCGAGCAGCCCTTCAAGCCGGGCCCGTTCGCCGACCAGCACGACTTCGAGATCCGGGTCGGCCTTCAAGGCCGTGATCGCGCCGTCGAGATTCGGCTCGGGGGCGAAATCGCCCCCCATCGCGTCCAGTGCGATACGCATCGCCATTCCCCCGCCAAGAGGCGAGACGGATTACTCTTCGTCGGTTTCGACGAGGGTCCGACCCTGATAATAGCCGCAGTTCGGGCAAACGACGTGCGTCGGCGCCGGCGTGTGGCACTGCGGGCAATTTGCGAGCGCGACGGGCGTGACGGCGTTATGGCTGCGGCGTTTCCGCTTCTTCGCCTTCGAACTGTGACGCTTGGGAACGGCCATGACAAACTTCCTGACGCGGCCGGACGGCCATAAAGCTCTCTGGACAACTACACGCCGCGTACGTCGGCGCTACGGATCGTGGAGGCGGCGGCAACCGACGAACGGCCGCAACGCCCGCGCCGAGAATCCGCGAACGAGCGCGATATGCTACGCCAAGTTTGAATCGGATGTCAAGGAATCGCAGGGGCTGTCGATCTCAACGGGATTTTGAAGTGAGCGCGGCCCCCGTCGATCGCCCAAAGCGTCACCCGCCAGATCGCTGTTCCCGCGATCACGACCACAGTTGCGAACAACAAACCAACATTCAGCGCCGACAACGCATACGCCTGAAACGATCCGTTCTTCGCCATCGCCCGCGACCAGGTCGGGTATTCCGAGAGATTCCAGAAACAAAGAAGCCCGGCCGCAATGACCCAAATCGCATACCAGGCACGGAACGACGATCGCAGTCGGTCGAGCGCCGCACCGAGAGCCGCCATCACCAGAACGCCCGCTGGAATGGTGAACCATAAGATATGCTTGATGTCACCGACCGGGACGAGGATCGGCAGCCAAAGCCCCGGCAGCGCCGCGCCCGACCAGAGTCCGTATTCGTCGCCCGGATATTGAAAGGCGACTATGCACGTGATCGCCCAGATGGTCGGAACAATCACGGCGAACAGCCAGCCAGGATGGGTCACGGCAGCACCTTGCGGCATCGGCTGAGCGGCGGACGCTGCCTCTCCGAGCCTCATTCGTGCGGCGTCTTACGATCCTGTGCGGAATTCTCGTCGAGATCACGCGCGGCCACCTGCCGGCGGCGGCCGCGTCGATGTTGCGAACGGTGTGACGCCGTCGTAAGATGTCGTCCCCGTTCCGTTTGAACTCAGTGGCGTGACGGATGTGAACCGATCCGTCGACCGCGTCAGCACAAGGCACAGGAGATGAGCAGCGTATGGGCGTGAAGAAGACCGGGAAAGGCCGTCGGAAACTCGGACGCAAGAAACGCCGGATGAGGGCGAAGATCCGTCACCGGAAGTAAGCCGCTGTCCGCTCGACGGGGCCGCTGCACGTCCGACGCTTGACGCCGCTCTCGGATCAGCTGACGCTGATTTGAGCGTGGCGTTGTCGTTTTCCGAGCGCCGCCGTGCTGCGATTCACGACCGCCTGCTGACGTGGAACTCTTATGCCCGCCCTGCTTCGCCCGCTGCTGGTTGCGGGACTGGCGTTCGCTGCCGTCACGCCGATCATGGCGGATGAGAAACCTGTCTCGTTTGCGAACGAGATCGCTCCGATCCTCGTCGATCAGTGCCTCATCTGCCATAACACCCGCACGTCCAAAGGGCGTTTCAGCGTCGAAACCTATGCGACGCTGATGAAGGGCGGCGAATCGGGCCAGGCCGTCGACCCTGGCGACGGCGAGTTCTCGAACCTGGTGCTGCTCGTCGAAAGCGGAGACATGCCGAAAGACGGCGACCCGCTGGCCGCGGAGCAGATCGAAGTCCTGCAACGCTGGATTTCGCAGGGTGCCGCCCTCGACGACGGTAAGCCGGCCGATCAGCCGCTGCGTTCGATCATGCCGAAGCCGGATCATCCGTCGCCGCCGGACGTCTATCCCGCACCCGTCTCGGTGACGGCTCTCGCATTCGCGCCGGATGCTTCGTTGCTCGCCGTCTCGGGTTATCACGAAGTGTTGGTGTTCAAGCCGGAAGACGGATCGCTGGTCCGGCGGATTTCGAACGTCGCCGAGAGGGTCTACGCCGTCGAGTTCAGTCCCGACGGGCAGTTCCTCGCCGTCGCCGCAGGAACGCCGGCTCGTCTCGGCGAGGTCAAGCTGTTTCGTGTCGAGACGGGCGAGCTTGTCGCCGATCTCGCGTCGGCCGCCGACAGCTTTTTCGACGTCGCATTCAGTCCGGACGGCGCGAAGATCGCCGCGGCCGGTGCCGATCGCGCGGTGCGTGTCTGGAACGTCGCCGACGGCGCGGAAGTCCTCCGCATCGAGGATCACGCCGACTGGGTCACAGCGGTTGCGTTCAGCGCCGACGGAGCTCGTATCGCGACGGCGAGTCACGACAAAACGGCGAAGGTCTTCGACCTGAAGTCGAGCGAGTCGATCTCCACGTTCACTGAACACGAGGCTCCGGTGCATGACGTGATTTTCAGCACCGACGGCCGGCATGTCGCCAGCTGCGGCGCCGACGGACGCGTCCGATTCTGGGAGGCGTCCAGCGGAAAACAAAGCAAGAGCGAGAACCTCGGCGGCAAAGGCCTATCGCTCACCCGCGCCAGTGTGGACTCCGTCATCTGCGGCGTCAGCGACCGAACCGCGAAACTGTTCGGGTTCGACGGTGATAAGCAGGAAACGTACGGCGGCCTTCCCGACTGGCCTGCCGCCCTCGCATCGACCAGCGATGGAGCGCTGATCGCGATCGGAACCGCCGACGGCGCGGTCACGATTCGCCGCGGAGCCGACGACGACGCGTTGCAAACGTTTCCTGCGATGCCGCCGAAACCCTGAGTGATCACGTTCGCTTTCGGCCAACGACGTTCACACCGCTACCGATGAGCAGGTTTCGCTCATAGGCCCAGCGGTAGAATCGCCCCGTTTTTTCGGGCGACAGCACCTGCATGTCCTCATACCCGGCGTCGCAAAACCATCCGAGCAGTTCTTCGACGGTGTGGTGGTGCTGGTACGCCGGGGCGTACCAGTCGTAAGTGTCGCAGAGACGGTTCTCCGCGGCAGGATGGGCACTGAAGTTGACCACCTTGTTGAGCGTGCGCTTGACGATCGGCACGGCGCCGAGCGCCGCGCCGAACTTGCAAAACCGTTCGAGGCGTTCAGGGTTCATCCGGCTGGTTCGGCGTCGCAGCGAGTCGTTGATTCGCTCTTGCCACCATTGATTTCGCCGATAGAGCCAGACGGCGTATCGACCGCCCGGCTTCACCATTGCCGCAACCGCGTCGAACACGGCGCGGGTGTCCGCGTCATGGTGCATCACGCCGATCGAAAATACGACGTCGAAGCTCGCCGGGGCGAAGGGGAGCCGCTTCAGGTCCGACTGAACGAACGCGACGTTCGGTAAGTGCCCGCAGAGCTTCGCCGCCTTCTCGACCGCTGTCGTATGATCGACGCCGACGACCGTCGCTCCCGATTCGCCGGCGACCTTGCAGTACCTTCCACCGCCGCATCCGGCATCGAGGACGCGCAGCCCTTTTAGTTCGTCGAGCCGCAGTCCGGTTTTGGCCTGAAACGTCGCGCGGTCCTCTTCGTTATGGGCGACTTCATACTGGTTCCATTGCCGCCCGAAGCTCTCGAGATGCTCCGACGACACGAAGCGGGGGATACCCCCGAGGACCGGCCATTCTTCGCCGGAATCCGGGCAGTGCAGCAGTGAACGGGTGCAGTCGAGCACCAGCGGGTGCGACCCGTCGGGCGAAACGAGCAGCGAGAGGAGCTCGGCAGACAGTTCCCGTGTCATCGCGCTGCCCTGCTGCGGATGTCAGAACTCGCAGACCATGCCGTCTTCGGCGACCTCGGCCGCGGGGAAAATCGACCGGGCTTTGGGGAGGTCGACCGGGTCGTCGAGTGCTGCATGCGGGTCGAAGTGCGTCATGATGAGGCGCCCGACGCCTGCGTCGCGAGCGAGTTCGCAAACCGGCGTCGTGTGGCTGTGCCCTGTCATGACGGCGAGATCTTGTAAGTCGTCGGTGAAGTTGCACTCGTGGATCAGCAGGTCGACGCCGCGAACGAAGTCGACCCCGCTGCCGTCGGCCGTCGTGTCGGTGACGTAGGCCATCGACCGGTCGGGCCAGTCGATGCGATAACCCAGGCTGCCGCCCGGATGGTTCTGAGACCGCATCGTCAACCGTCCGCCGCCGGGCAAGTCGACCGAACCGGCCAGTTCGACATATTCGAACGGCAGCCGAACGGGAAAAACCGGTTCAGCGAATAAGTGGTCCCGGACGGCCGCGAGCGTCCGCGCCGAACCGTGGAGGACGGCCGATTCAATCGAGCGGTTGATGAGCGACGGCAGCAGATAGGTTAGGCCGACGATGTGATCGAGATGCGAATGCGACAGGAAGATCGACAGGGTTTTCGTCTGCAATCGCGACGGCAGCCGGAACATGCCCGTCCCGGCGTCGAAGGCGATTCCGACCTCGGGCAACAGCACACAGGAGGTGTGCCGCCTTTCCGTCGGATGAAACCCGCTTGTCCCGAGGAACTCGACTCGCATGGAGATGCCCCCAAGCCCTCGGGACGGGATGGAACAACCGCCCGGTTTCTTACGAGAGCCGCCGTTCGTGAATCCAGTCCGTGTGGAAGGTTCCCTCTTTGTCGAGCCGCCGATACGTGTGCGCCCCGAAGTAGTCCCGCTGCGCCTGAAGCAGGTTCGCGGGCAACCGGTCGCGGCGATAACCGTCGTAATAGCTGAGGGCGGCCGTGAAGCCCGGCATCGGAATGCCGAGGTTGACGCCCGTCGAAACGACCCGTCGCCAGCTCGGCTGGGCCTTCTCGACTGCCTTTCGGAAGAAGTCGTCGAGCAGCAGGTTTTCGAGATCCGGGTTTTTGTCGAAGGCCGCCTTGATGTCGCCCAGGAACCGGCTGCGAATGATGCAGCCGCCGCGCCAAAGCATCGCGATGTTGCCGTTGTTGAGCTTCCAGCCGAACTCGTCGGCGGCCGCGTCGAGCTGCACGAAGCCTTGAGCGTACGACACGAGCTTCGAGGCATACAGAGCTTGTCGCACACATTCGGCGAAATCATTCGGATCGTCCTCGTACCGGCCGGAGGGTCCGGTGAGGATCTTCGACGCCCGGACACGGGCCTCCTTCTGAGCTGACAGACATCGTGCGTAAACCGCCTCGGTGATGAGCGTCGTCGGCACACCCAGGTCGAGGGCATGCTGGCTCATCCACTTCCCGGTTCCCTTCTGCTGGGCGGTGTCGAGAATCTTATCGACGAGATACCCGTCGCCGTCCCTGACGGTGAAGATGTCGCGGGTGATCTCGATCAGGTAGCTCTCGAGCTCCGATTTGTTCCATGCGTCGAAGGTGTGGTAGAGCTGCTCGTTCGTGGCGCCGAGCGCCTCCTTCAATAGGATGTACGCTTCGCAGATCAGCTGCATGTCGCCGTACTCGATGCCGTTATGCACCATTTTGACGTAGTGCCCGGCACCGGCGGGGCCGACCCAGTCGCAGCACGGAATGTCGCCGTTCGGACCGACTTTGGCGCTGATCTTTTGCAGGATGGGTTTGACGTGAGGCCAGGCGGCTTCCGAACCGCCCGGCATGATGCTCGGCCCCTTGAGCGCGCCTTCCTCGCCGCCCGAAACTCCCGCACCGACGAACAGCAGACCCGCTTTCTCGACTTCAACCGTCCGTCGATTCGAATCGCGGAAGTCGCTATTGCCGCCGTCGATGATGATGTCGCCCGGCTCGAGCAGCGGCGTCAGTTGATTGATGATCGAGTCGACGGCCGGGCCGGCTTTGACCATCAGCATGATCTTCCGCGGCCGCTTCAGGTTTTTGACGAGTTCTTCGATTGTGTCATAACCGACGATGCGTTCGGTCGTGCCCTCGTGGACGACGTCCCGCGGCTGATCTTCGAGGCCTGCGACGAACTCGTCGGTGACGCTCGTCGTGCGGTTGTTGACGGCAACGGAAAAGCCGCTGTTCGCCATGTTCAGGACCAGGTTCTGGCCCATGACCGCAAGGCCGATCAGTGCGATATCGTGCTGGGGCATGACGCTGCTTTCTGAGAAAAACACGGCGGAAGCGCCGTCGGGCCGCATGATATCGGCCGCTAAGAGCGAAGGGAAACGGCCGGCTGGGGGGTGAACCGAACCGGCCGGGCTGGAATCCTGATCCGATCAGCGCTGAACGCGAGCCGAGCCGCCCTTGGCAAACGCTTCGACCTCGGGCAGCTTCGCCATCGTGACGTCGCCGGGGAAGGTCGTGAGCAATGCCCCGTGCGCCCAGCCGAGGCGAAGTGCCTCTTCGGGCGACCGGCCGTCGAGCAAGCCGTACAGCAGGCCGGCGCCGAATCCGTCGCCGCCGCCGATGCGATCGACGACGTCGAGCTGGCAGGTCGGGCTGACGTGCTTCTGGCCGTCATACCACAGCACGGCACCCCAGTCGTGGCGATTCGTCGAATGCACCTCGCGAAGCGTCGTACCGACCGCCTTGACGTGCGGGAAGGCCTTGACAGCCGATTCGATCATGCCGAAGAAAATCTCGGGGTCGAGTTTCGACTCGGTCTTCTTCGTGACTTCCGGTCCCTTCAGGCCGAGCCCCTTCTGCAGATCCTCCTCGTTGCCGATCAGGCAGTCGACGTGCTCGACGATCCGCCGGAGCGTCTCGACGGCGCGATGCTCGCCGCCGATCGACTTCCAGAGCTTGGCTCGGAAGTTCAGATCGAACGAGGTGACGGCTCCAGCCGCCTTCGCCGCTTTCATGCCTTCGATGATCAATTCAGACGTCGTTTCGGAGAGCGCGGCGAAGATGCCGCCCGAGTGAAACCAGCGAACCCCACCGGCGAAGATCGACGCCCAGTCGAAGTCTCCCGGCTTGAGCAGGGCGCCGGCTTCGTTCGAGCGGTTATAGAAGACGACCGGGGCACGCACGCCGGCTCCGCGGTCGCTGTAGACCGTCGCGAGGTTCGGTCCGCGAACGCCGTCGTGCTCGAAGTGTTTGTAGAACGGCGTGACGCCCATCTCGCGGACACGAGCCTGCACGAGTTCGCCGATTCCGTAGTTCACCATCGCGGTGGCGACGCCGGTCGTCAGCCCGAAGCAATCCGACAGGTTCGCCGCGACGTTGTACTCGCCGCCCGAGACGTGAACGTCGAAGGTTCGCGCCTTGCGGAACGGGATGATTCCCGGATCCAGGCGGTGTACGAGCGCCCCGAGAGACAGGAAATCGAGAGCACAGTCGTCCTTACGAATGTTCAAGCCAGCCATGAGTTGCCTTGCAGGACCGGCTGCGCCGGCCGTGTGAGTCGAGGGATGCGGAACATGACCGGCAAGCCGGTCCCATTCATTTCAGATCGTGGCCGACGAGAAGCCGCCGTCCACGACGATGTTCTGCCCTGTCACGAACGAAGAAGCGGCACCGGCCGCCAGCCAGACGACCGCTCCGGCCAGCTCTTTCGGCTCGCCGAAACGGGCCATCGGCGTATGACCGATGATCTGGCCGCCACGGTCGGTGTGGCTGCCGTCCTCGTTGAAGAGCAGATTACGGTTTTGTTCCGCCGGAAAGAAGCCGGGGCTGACGGCGTTGACGCGGATGCCGAGGGCGGCCCATTCGCGTGCGAGAAACTTCGTCAAATTGATGACGGCGGCCTTGGCGGCCGAATACGCGACGACGCGTGAAAGAGGCGTCATTCCGGCCATCGAGGCGATGTTGATGATGCTGCCCCGACCGCCGGCAAGCATGACCTCTCCGAACACCTGCGACGGCAGGAGCACACCGCCCACGAGGTTCAGGTCGAACACGCCCTGCCAGGCGTCAAGCGGCAGCTTGCAGAACTCGGCGCCGGGTGGAAGCGTCGCATCGGGCCGGTTCCCCCCTGCCCCGTTGACGAGCACGCTGACGGCGCCAAAGCGAACGGCGATGGCGTCGCGCGCCCGGAGCAGCGAATCGCGATCGACGGCATCGGCGGCGACGAAGGCTGCCGTTCCTCCCGACGACTCGATTGCTCGCACACGCTCGGCCCCGCGCTCTTCATTCCGGCCGACGACGGCGACCCGTGCCCCGAACGCTGCCAGCGCCTCCGCCATCAGGCCGCCCAATGCTCCCGTTCCTCCGAGAACCACGGCAGTTTCATTGGAGAGATCGAAGAGATCGCGGTTCATAATTCCTGTGGGCCGGCAATGGCGTCCGGCAAAAACGGGAGTCTGTGCGTGTCGGAAGCCATTCCGGGACAATGTCTTGCGAAGCCTTGGCTCCGCCAATCCCCGCCGTTTTCCATTTCCGGGAACGCAACCTTCCGTCAATGCGACTGGGGCGACGGCATCATATCGACCCCGCGGTGAAGATGACAAACGCACGACGGTCGACACGGCGCACAGAACCGATTCACTAATGTCTACGGCGTTGCGGGCCGCAACTTCACGGTGACACCCTCGATTTCGACAGAGAGCTTCAGCGGATCGAACAGTCTCGCGAAGAACGTCTCCGCATCGGCTTGCACGACGTCGAATGAGACCAAAGTGTTCAGATCGATTCCTGCATTCGATAAAGCGCCGGCATCGTATTCGAATACGACGCCTGACTGCTCGAGCTTCTTGACGACGGCCGCTGCCGGGACTCGCGAAATCTTCAGCGTGAATTGGCGTCGCGCCAGCGGAACCGTGTTGATGTCGTTTCTCGTCGAGCGTGGTTTGGATTTCGCTCCTCCCGACCGCACCTGTTCGATCATCTCGTGGAGTTCCAGCGGTCCGCGAACGACGATCTGCTGCCCCGAACGTTCGGCGTCGAGCGCTCCGGAAGCGTCCTTCCAGTCGGCGAGCGCTTGATCGAGGCGTTGAACATTCGGGTAAACTTGCTCGATCGCGATGTCCTGCCTGTTCTTCGGCAGAGGCGCGAGCCGAATGGACGTCAGGTCTTCGGACCACGCGAACGTCAGATCGAACTGAATCAACACGAGCGTCAGCATCTCGCTCGCCGTCATTTCCGGCAGGACGGAACCGGCCCACAGATCGTGCGGCAACAGTTCCGGATTCTCGATCTTCAGATCGAAGCGATCCGCGATCCGCCACATGATCTCGACCGGTTCGGTGAGGTCGTTCCAGTGAACCGATCGGGACTGCAGCAGCGTCGCCGCACGGCGCGTCGACGTCTCGGAAATTTCCCGCTTCCTCAACTCTGCAACGGTGCGCACGATCGCCGTCGAGTCAGGCGGGCCGATGTAGACCGTGTTGCCGACAAGCCGGAAGTCACCGCCTGCGTCGTGAGCGATCTCTTCGAGAATCGCGCGGAGCGGCAGATTTGCGGCGTTCACGTCGAGTGTCGTCGTCGGATCGATCCGACGATCGCAGAGCACAGAGACGGCGAAGCCGTCGGCGAGTTGGCGCACGACTCGTCGCAGCGGCGCGTTCTTCCAAGACACGCCCGGGACCGGATCAGCGAGTCCCTGAATCAATCGCGGCCCCGTCCGCGGCGTCTTGGGGGAAATCTCCTGACGTACGTCGGCCGGCGACGAGACGACATCGAGCGGGGCACCCGCCGTGCTGAGAATTGCGGCGATCAGCAGCAAGAGTCCGGGTGCCGGCCGGCTTCGCCGTCTAGTTGATGTCATGCCACGATGTTAGCATGACCTGAGCATCCCATCACTCGTCATCTCTGCGCGGCTTCGACGCGGCCGCGCGCACATCGCATGCACACCACTCACGCGATCGGCATCGACCTCGGAACGACCTATTCCTGCATCTCGTACCTGAACGAGCATGGCGAGCCGGTGACGCTCGCAAACTCGGCGGGCGAGCTGGCGACGCCGTCGGTCGTCCTGTTCGACGGCGACGAACCGATCGTCGGTACCGAAGCCTTGCGCAGTGCGATCCTGCATCCCGACAGCGTCGTGATGCATGCGAAGCGGTACATGGGCGAGCCGGGCAAGCGGTGGACCGTCGCCGGCCGGCCCTACACGCCGGTCGATATCTCATCGCTGATTCTCAAGTCGCTGCTGGCCTCCGCGCGCGAGCAGATCGGCGATATCGAGCAGGCGGTCGTCACCGTCCCCGCCCAGTTCAGCGAGGCGCAGCGGCTGGCGACGGTCGAGGCGGGTCGCCGGGCCGGCCTGAATCGGGTCGATCTGATCAACGAGCCGGTCGCCGCGGCGCTTTGCCACGTCCTCGGCACCGAAGGTCTTTGGTTCTCGGAACTGGCCGAGGAGCAGCGAATCATGATCTTCGACCTGGGCGGGGGGACGTTGGATCTTTCTCTCGTGAAATACAGCCGCAACGAGGTGGCCGTCATCGCGAGCGACGGCGACCTGCATCTGGGAGGCCTCGACTGGAACATGGCGCTGCTCAACGCGATCGCCGAACAGTTCCGCAAAGAGTTCCGTCTCGATCCGCGTCACGACCCCGAGAGTCTTCAATTCCTGTCGAACGAGGTCGAACAGACGAAACGAAGTCTTTCCGCACGCCCGCGGGCGGCGCTCACCTGCCAGCATGCGGGGCATCGCAAGACTTATCAGATCGAGCAATCGCAGTTCGAGCGGCTCACTCGGGATCTTGCTGACCGGACGGAAGAGATCACCAAGCGCCTCCTTCGCGAACGAAAGATGGGCTGGGCGCACGTCGACGTCGTGTTGACGACCGGCGGAGCCAGCCGGATGCCGATGATTCGCAATCGACTCAAAGAGCTTTCCGGCCGGACGTTGAACACCACCCTCTCTCCTGACCTCTCGATCGCTCACGGAGCGACCTATTACGCTGGAATGCTGCTGTCGAACGACAAATTCGCGCGGTCGATTCTGCGGGCCGAAGCGAGCCAGCGGCTGGCCGGCATCAAACAACAGAGCGTCAACGCACGCGGACTGGGAATCCTCGTTCGCGAACCGACGACGAACACCCGCGTTCCCCATTACCTGATTCCGCCGAACACGCCGCTTCCCGCAGAAAGCACACAGGAGTTCGGAACGGTGGCGGAAAATCAAAAGCGGGTGCGATTGGTCGTCGTCGAGAGCGGTGCGGGACCGGACGAACCCTACGTCAAACTCGGAGACTGCGTCGTGGAAGGTCTGCCGCCGGACCTCCCGGAGAACTCCGAGATCGCGGTGACGATTCGCTACGACGAAATGGCAAAAGTTCATGTCGCCGCTCGCGACCTGACAAGCGGCATGCAGGCCGAGGCCGAAATCATCCGGGCGGAGAACATTAAGCCGCGATTGACGACCGATCAAAAAACGGAGGGCGAAGCGAGGCTGGTGGGTGATTCTTCGTCCACGTCCGTCGAGATCCCGGCAACATCCCAGAGGCCTTCCGCGCCGTCCGGAAGACCGAAGCAGCAGGTTGCCGGGCAAAAATCACGCGTCACGGGACATGCCGCCGCCCCCCCGCCCTTGGCATCCCCCAAACGGCCGCGTCAAGAAACGCACGACCCGGGCGAAGAAGAGTTCTGGAGAACCGCTCACTGACCAGGTGCGTTTTCAGGAGCGGGAATAAAACCGGGACCGGCGGGTCGTAATTTCGAGGCCATTATGAGTGCCGAGGCGCGGCAGGAGGAAGTGGCGGCCCTGGTCGACGCGCATTATGCGAATCTTTATCGCTATGCGTATCGGTTGTCCGGGGGCGCTGCCGACGCCGAAGACCTGACGCAACAGGCATTTCTGACCGCTCAGGAAAAACTCGACCAATTGCGAACAGCGGAGAACGCGAAGGCGTGGCTGTTCGCGATCGTACGGAACACCTACCTGAAGACACGCCGGGGACGGCGGGCGTCGGGAACGATTCCGTTGCAGAATATTGCGGAACTTGCCCTGCTGCCGGATGACCCACCCGACCTCACCGGCGAGGAAATCGGCCAGCTCCTCGCCGAGTTGCCCGACGACTTTCGTTTGCCGCTGATCTTGTTCTATTTCGAGGACATGAGTTATCGAGACATCGCGACGGCGCTCGAACTTCCGATCGGTACGGTCATGAGCCGCTTGTCACGCGGCAAATCGCATTTGCGACAACGCCTGACCGAACGACAGTTCGTGCCGTCCGAATGATCTCGTCGCTTCCGGACATTCCCATGGATCGCCGAACCACTTTGGAGCGACTCGATGCCGTTCGCCCCGGCTCGGATGATCTTGCGCTTCCCGATCTGAAGGGAGCCGGTGAAGAACTCGCTCGTGATGCGTCTCTGGCCGTCGACTTCGAACGACGGCAGAACTGGGACCGCCGCATCGCGGTCGCCATGCACGACGTTCCTGTTCCGGACGATCTCAGGGAACGACTTCTGTCGCGGTTGGCGAACGCCGAGCGATCGGTTCCAGCGACGCCGCGTCGAATCATCGGCCGTCGCCGCCTGATCGCGGTCGTGGCCGGTCTTGCCGCGAGCGTCGTCGCCGGCGGCGTGTTTTGGGCCAGCACAGCATCGGCCACCCCCGTGACCGTCGCTGAGATCCGCGCTGCCTCTGCCGAATTGCTGGCACAACGCGACGAGTTTGTTCCGTTCCAGGGTGATTTCGCTCCTGAATTGCCGTCGGGGAACTTGCGACAGCGGCTCCGGTTTCATGAACCCGCTGTCGAGTTGCTTGAGCATCGCGTCGCGGCTTGGCAGTTTCGGGCGAACGGCCGAAGGCCTCTGAACGGTGTTCTGGCCGTCGTGCCCATCGACACGCTCGCCACGCTGCCTGCCGCCCGCTCTTTGGCGGACCGCGAGTACGTGATTGATGGAAATGCCGTTGCCTGGCGAGAAGGCGACTTCGTCTACGTCTGTTACGTCGATGGAGGCATCGACGAACTCTTACGACGTCTCGGCAGCAGCCCGATCGCCTGAGAGTCGGGCACTTCGGCAAGACTCATCTGCGCAATAGAAAGCCCGCCGACATCTTCGATGTCGGCGGGCTTTCGTCATTCCGAAGCCAGCGTCACATGACCTGCTGAACGCGGGCCAGGAACTCCTTGTTCGACGGGAACTTTCGCAGCGTGCGGACGAGGTCTTCCATCGCCTGAACGGGCGAGAGGCTGATCAGGCTGCGTCGCAGCAGCGTGACGCCTTCGAGAACCTCGGGCGACAGCAGCTTCTCTTCCCGGCGAGTGCCGGACTGTGCGATGTCGATCGCCGGCCAGATGCGACGGTCGGCCAACTCCCGGCTAAGCACCAGCTCCATATTGCCGGTGCCCTTGAACTCCTGAAAGATCGCATCGTCCATGCGTCCGCCCGTTTCGATCAGCGCCGTGCCGACGACCGTCAGCGAGCCGCCTTCCTCGAACCGCCGGGCCGTGCCGAAGAGCTTCTTCGGGATGTCCAGCGCGCGGATGTCGAGGCCGCCGGTGCCCGTCCGTCCGCTGTTGTTGACCCATTTGTTGAATGCACGGGCGAGACGTGTGATGCTGTCGAGCAGGATGAAGACGTCCTTCCCCTCTTCAGCCAATCGCTTCGCTCGCTCGATGACGAGTTGCGAGACCCGAATGTGGCTTTCGACCTCGCGATCAAGACTGCTGGCCACCACCTCGCCCTTCACTCGGCGACGCATCTCCGTGACTTCCTCGGGCCGCTCATCAATCAGCAGCACGATGAGATGAACCTCGGGATGGTTGACGCTGACGCTGTCGGCAATGTCCTGAAGGAGCATCGTCTTTCCCGACCGCGGAGGCGAGACGAGCAACGCGCGCTGGCCCTTCCCGATGGGGGTCAGCAGATCCATGACCCGCATGGTGACCGGCTCGGAACCCCGTTCGAGTCGAATCGGCTCGAACGGATTGATCGGCGTCAGTTCGTCGAACTGCTTGATCTGCTGGTAATCCTCGATGGTCCGTCCGTCGATCGACTCGATCGATCGCAGCCGCGGTCCCTGTCCCTTCGCTCCGGAACCGATTTCGCCCCGGACCATGACGCCTTCTCGCAGCCCGTTCTTTTCGATGAAGGTGCTCGAAACGAAGGGGTCGGACTCCTTGCCGGAATAGTTGTTCGAAGGATCACGCAGAAAGCCATACCCCTTGGGGTGCAACTCGAGCACGCCTTCGATTACGCCAAGCGATTCGCCGCCGCCTTGAGGCGGTGCCGATCGCGGCCGCTCCCAGTCGCCGACGGCGCGTCGGTTGCGGTTTCGATTCCGTGAGCCTTGGTGCTGCTGAGGCGTCTGCGGTCGCGGACCGCCTTGTTGCTGGCCTCCTCCACTGGTTCCGCCGGTTCCGCTACGGCGGCGTCGACGACGACGACGCCGATTGCCGGGCGGATAACCGTCGCCGTCGGGATCGGACTCCCTCGCGGCAGGAGCCGCACCCGTCGACGCCGTAGCCGCCGCGTCGACTTCGAGGCCTTGCCCGAAATCGTCGTCAACGGTCTCGCCGCGTTCGACACTGGCA